>CAZXHG010000190.1:0-19962 GCA_964639985.1 uncultured Rickettsiales bacterium | reverse complement strand
GGAGCCGCGGCCATGGCGAAGCCGCCGATGCCCGCGGTCTCCATGATGGCGCTGTCGCCGATGTCCGGGTTGGCGTCGTCGGATCCGAAGCCCGGGAAGTACAGGCCGTCGATGAACTGCGCCGGTCCGGTGAACCAGCGACCGGGCATGCACGACAGCTGGATCCCGAACTCGGTGCCGTTGCGCGCCATCACCGTGAGCATGCTGGACAGCTCGACGCCCTCGGCCGCGCGCAGCATGCACTTGGCCATGGGCATGGACAGGTTGAGGAAGAAGTGGTCGTTGGCGTGCATGAATGCCAGCACGTCCCGTGCCTCCCCTGCGGGCCGGTCCAGGTCGACCAGGGTCGGCGCCAGTTCCCGGATCAACAGGGAGGTGCCCGCGCGGTTGCGATTGTGGCCCTCGTCCCCCATCTGCAGGGCCTGGGCCATCAACAGCTTCAGGTCGATGGAGCCGTGCGCGCGCAGCGCCTCGCCCAGCACGGGGCCGAGGACGTCACCCATGAACGCCAGGCGCTGCAGCACCTCGTCGTCGTACGCGCCGTAGCGCAGCACCTTGCCCAGCCCCTCGTTGAGGGTGGCGAAGGTGCGGTTGCCCCGGGCCTCACCGCCCCGGTCCTCCAGGACCCACACCGGCATGGACGGGGTCACCACACCGGCCATCGGGCCGACGGCGTCGTGTGCGTGGCACGGCTCGAACCGCACGGCATCGGCGGCCGCCCTCGCCCTCGCCTCGTCCGGGTCCGCGGCCAGCCCCTCCAGCAGCATGCCGCCGATGACGGCGCCGCGCAGGGGGCCGCTCATCGCGTCCCAGGTGATCGGCGGTCCCGCGTGCAGGAAGAGGTCGTCGGCCATGCCCGGGATCACGTCCCGCGCCACGGCCACGTCCACCAGGTGCGGCTCGCTGGCGAGGAACCGCTGCAGGGCGACCTCGTTGGCCTCGTGCACGGCCTCGACCCAGGCGGGGACGTGGAACCGCTCGAGGTTCGCCAGCCGGTCCGGACTGCCGGCGCAGGGCGGGGCGAACGTCGTGCGCGTCACGGTCGCGCCCGCGGCCACCGGGCCCTCGACCACGGCGTCCACGCCCACGTGTACGACCGAGATCGGTCCTTCGAGCAGCTCCCTGGACCTCGAGTCGCTCACGGCTGCCTCCCTTCCGACCCCAGGAGGTCGGCAGCGGCCCGGGCCGCGCCCGCGGCCGTGGGCAGCACCAGCGCGCCCGCGGCCTCCAGCACGGTCACCTGGCGCACCAGGCCCTGCGGATCGGCGGGGCTGCCCGTCAGCGAGCAGATCACCGCCGGGGGAGCGCCGTCGCAGGCCGCGTGAACGTCCTGGATGGCCGCTGCGATCTCGGGCGCCGGATCCGCGTGTGCTCCGTCGCCCAGCACGACGTCGAGCAGCAGAACACCCACCCCCGGGTAGGCGCCGGCCGCGCGGAGCAGGTCCAGGCGAACGGCCTGGTCGATCATCGGGTGGGGCCGACCGCGCGTGTACATGTCGTCGCCCACGTCCAGCACGAGGTGGCCGCGGTCCGCGGCCAGGTCGGCCGTGGTCAGGGGGTGCTCGAGGGAGCCCGAGGCGATGCCCCTGCGGCGCAGCAGCTCCCGGGCCTCCGCGGCCAGCGAGCCTCCGCTGAACAGCCCCACCAGCCGGATCGCACCATCGCCGCGAGCCTGGGGCAGACCCACCCCGCCGGCCGCTCCGCCCACCAGCCGGAAGGCGCCGGGGCCCAGCTGCAGGCCCACGGCCCGCGCAGCCCGCTCGGCCGTCTCGTCCAGGGTCGCGCAATAGGTCACGCCGTCGGCACTGTCCCGTGGCGGCTGGCCCAGGTAGCGCACCACCACCGGCTTGCCCAGGCCGGCCATGAGCCCGTGGAAGCGCTCGGCCACGGCCGGGGCCGGCGACTTGGCCACCAGCACCAGCGCGCGGGTCTGCTCGTTCGCGGCGAGCAGCGACAGGGCACGCTCGCTCATCAGCCCGCCCACGGCAGCGGACATGTCGCGGCCGCCCGTGCCGATGGCGTGGGAGACGCCGACGCCGCCCCGGGCGAGGATGCTGGAGACCTCCTGGATCCCGGTTCCCGACGGTCCGACCAGGCCCACCGGTCCGCGCGGCACGCGGTTGGCGAAGCCCAGGCCGATGCCGGCCAGGATCGAGGTGCCGCAGTCCGGTCCCATCACCAGCAGGTCCAGGGCCGTGGCCCGCTCCTTGAGCGCCAGCTCGTGGTCCAGGGGTACGTTGTCGCTGAACAGGAACACGTGGGCGCCGCGGTCGAGGGCGCGCGCTGCCGCATAGCCAGCGTACTCTCCAGGCACGGCCACGGTGACGACCGTGCGCGCGTCCGCGGCGAGCAGCGCGTCGAGCAGCGGCGGCCGCGCGGTGGCGCGCTCACGGTCGTCGGGCGCCCCGCCTGCGAGCAGGCCGTCCACCTGGTCGGCGGCCACGTCCATGGCCGCATCGTCGCCCCGGAGCGCGAGGACCATGTCCATGGGGCCGGCGCCGGCCAGCTCCTCGGGAGTGAACCCGGCGCCGTCGAGCAGCTCCAGGTTCATGGCCGTGCCCATCAGCACGACGGCCTCCTCCACGCCCGGCACCTGCGACAGCGCGCGGGCCACGCGCATGAGGAACGCCGAGTCGTGGTACGTGCCGCTGCGGATCGTCACGCGCTGGGCCATCCGGTCCTCCAGGGGGGGGAGTATGGATCAAGCCGTGGTCCGACGGCCAGCCGAACCGTCGACGGATGGTGCGGGGTTGGGGTACCATCGAGCAGTTCACCCGCCTTGGTTTCGGGGTAGATGGGCCTCGAGGCGGGGGGGAAGTCGACGGCTGGCGGACACAGGAGGAATCACGTTGCAGACCCTTGATGCGGGCGTCCTCGCCCGGGCAGTCGCGCGCCTCGCGGGCGCCGCACAGGGCTCGGAACTCGAGCGGGACGTCTCCGAGACCCTGGTGGCCCTGGCGCTGAAGCTGACGGGCTTCGACATGGGCACGGTGCTGACCGGGGGTCGTGAACAGCGACCCACGCTGGCCGCCAACCACGGCGTGGACGAGGGCTACGCGCGCTTCCTCGTGGAGCACTACGTCCGACTCCCCGGCATGAAGGCGCTGGAGGCGGGACAGACCCTGCGGGTGCCCGACGTGCACGAGGACGAGGCGTACGCCCTGGCGCGGGAGGGGATGGACCGGGCCGGGATCCGGAGCCTGGTGGTGTTCCCGTTCCGGGCTGCCGATGAGGAGCTGCTCGGTGCGCTGACCCTGTACGCCGGTGGGCCGACCGACATGTCCGACGAGGTCGTCGGCGTGGTCGAGGTGCTGGTGGCCCACACCTCGCTGCTCATGTCCAATCACCGGCTGCTGCGCACCCGGGAGTACCTGCTGCAACAGACCCTGCTGGAGAAGAGCCAGGAAGTGGTCTCCGCCCTGGCCGCGGGTATCGCCCACGACTTCAACAACCTGCTGGGCGGCATGCTCGGCATGGTCACGCTCGCGCCGTCCCTGGAGCGCGCCGAGCTCAAGCGGCTCTGTGAGCAGCTCGAGGGCCAGGTGGACCAGGCCGCCCAGCTCACGCGCAACCTGCTCGACCTCGCGCGCACCACCCAGCCCGAGGGCGAGGTGGAGCAGACCGACCTGGTCACCGCAGTCTCCGACGCGGTGGACATGGTCACGTTGACGGTGCAGGCGGACACCCGCTTCGACATCCAGCCGGAGTACCGGCGCATCCTGGCGCGGATCAGTCCGATGGCGTTCTCGCGTGTGATCCTCAACCTGCTGCTCAACGGCATGCGGGCCCTGTCGTGGGTGGGCGGCGGCTGCATCACGATCCGGTTGCGCCGGGACCACCGCTTCTGCGTGATCGAGGTGGACGACGATGGCCCGGGGGTGCCCCCGGACCAGGAGGAGGAGATCTTCGACGCGTTCGTGTCCCTGGGCCGCAGTGGCGGCAGCGGCGTGGGCCTGTCGGCAGCGCGCGGCATCGTCGAGCGTGCGGGCGGTACGCTGACGCTCAAGCACCGCGAGGGCCCTGGCGCGTGCTTCGTCGTGCGCATCCCTGCCCAGACCGTGGACGCCACCACCCTGCAGGTGCCGGCGGTGGAGACGGACGAGGACGAGCCCAGCATCGTGCGCGGGATCAACATGCTGCTGGCCGAGGACGAGCCCGTGCAGCGCCGGGCGTTCACGGAGGCGCTCGAGGCGGTGGGCTACCACGTGGACGAGGTCGCGGACGGCGCGCAGGCCGTGCAGGCCCTCGATGCCAGCGAGTACGACGTGCTCGTGCTCGACCACGCCATGCCCGAGGTGACCGGCGCCTCCCTGCTGTCCGCGCTCCGGACCGAGGGATCGCAGCTACCGGTCGTGCTCGTCACCGGGTTCGGGTCCGATCCCCAGCTCAACGCGCTGGCCGCCGATCCGCACACCCGCATCGTGAGCAAGCCCGTGCGCGTGCACACGCTGGTCCACGTGATCGAGGAGCTGCTGCTCGGCCAGTCCGAGGAGTGAGGCGGCCAGGCCGAGCGCGCCATGGGCCATGTCGCGGCCCGACGTCGATCCCAGCGAGTACAGGTCTGCGAGGAACGGGACGAGGTCCGGTCGAGCCCGCGCCCCGAGCGCGGACGCGAACCGGGAGAGGGGCTCGGGGAACGCGCCGTGGGTCGCGTGGTACAGCATCTCCGCGGCGATCTGCGTGGTGGCGTCTCCGATATCGTCCACGTGTACCGAGGAGCCGGCGCTGGCGAGCTGCCGTGTGTGCCTGAACCGACGTAGCACGGCCAGCATGCCCACCACCGTGTCGTCCCCGGCCGGTGTGGTGCCCGGGCCCAGCCCCAGCAGCGGTCGCACCGTGTCGATGTCGAGACCACGATCCGAGGTGATGCGCTCGGCGAGGGCGCGTCGACGCCGCGCCAGCTCGGCCGTGATCAGGCGCTCGGTCCGGCCCTCCGTGGCGCGGAAGCCCATGGGCGTGGCCGCAGGCACCAGCTGGGTTCGCAATGCGTCCAGGTCGCCGCCGGGGACGACGAGCAGATCCACGCCGCTGCCGGTGAACTCGACCTCCACCACCTGTCCCACGCGTGCGGCGATCGGATCGACCAGCGCGCCGAACGGCACGAGCCAGCGGTTCAACGGGAGCAGGGTCAGGAGCCGCCCGGAGGGTTCCATGCTCAGCGTCATCACCGTGCTCGAGTTCGTGAGTACGGTCCCCCGCACGGGCGCCATGGTCGACAGCCCCCTGTCGAATCGGCTCGAAGCCACGATGGTCGGCGGCTGCGGATCCGTCATACAATCCGACCATGCCATCCCAGGCCGGTCTGATCGAGCTGCTCGACAGGGTGCAACGTCGTGAGACGTCGTGCTCCGCAGGGGTGCGCGCAGCGCTGGAACGCGCCGAAGCGAGCCAGGAGCGCCTCAACGCCTTCGTCGCCCTGCACCGGGACACGGCCCTGGAGACGGCGGCCACCCGCGACCGGGACCTGGTCAAGGAGGGGGAGCTGGTCGGCGCGCCCGTCGCGATCAAGGACAACCTCGCCGAGGCGGGCCTGCCGTGCCCGGCGGGCAGCCTCGCCTATGCGGACTTCGTCCCCACCGAGGACGCGACAGCCGTCGCACGCCTCCGCGAGGCAGGAGCGGTCATCGTGGGCCGCACCGGCATGAACGAGCTGGCCGACGGGGTGACCGGGGACAACCCCCACACCGGACAGGTGGTCAATCCCTGGCGCGAGGGGTACGTGGCCGGCGGCTCCAGCGCCGGGTCGGCCGCGGCCGTGGCGGCGGGTGTGGTGCCCGCGGCCCTCGGCACGGATACGGGCGGGTCCGTGCGCATCCCTGCCGCCCTTTGCGGCGTGGTCGGATTCAAGCCCAGCCGCGACTGGGTGAGCACGGACGGCGTGATCCCCCTGTCCACCACCCTCGACCACGTGGGCCCCATCGCCCGCAGCGTGGTCGACGTGGGGCTCGTCCTGCGCGTGATCGCGGGTGGTGAGCCCCGGCGCCAGAGCGGCACCCTGGATGGAGAGTGGGTGCGCATCGGTGTGATCGAGGGATTTGCCGCGGACGCGGACGATGGCGTGGCGCGGTGCTTCGACGAGGCCCTGCGACTGCTGGAAGGACAGGGGTGCGAGCTCATCGGCATCAACGTGCCACGACTGGCATCCGGCGTACGCACGCTCGCGGCGATCTACCGACCCGAGGCCGCGCGCTACCACGCCGAACGCCTCCTGCAACGCCCCGGCGACTTCGGCGACGAGGCTCGCGCTGACCTCGAACGCGGGCTGCGCACCGATCCCGAGCGCTACAAGCAGGCCCTGCGTGACATGGATCGGCTGGTGCGGGACATCGGTCAGGCCGCGGACGGCGTCGACCTGCTCGCCTGCCCGACCACGCCCTTCCCGGCCCGACCGCTCGGAACGCCGGACGCCCACCACTACCTTTCGTTCACGTGCCCGTTCAACCTCTCCGGCCAGCCCGCCATCTCGGTGCCCATGGGCCTGGTGGACGGATTGCCGGTGGGCCTGCAGTTGATCGGGACCCAGGGCGCGGACGGCGAGGTGCTGGAGGTGGCCGAGCGCTTCGAGCGGACCCTGGGCTTCCTACCCACCCCCCCCGGCTGACGCTCTCCTCCAACGTGTTCGGCACCATTGGAGGATGTACGATCGAACCCATGCGCGCAGCCCACCTCCTGGCCCTCGTCCTCGCTGCTGGCGCAGGAAGCTGTGCGCCCGGATCGGATGTCGATCGTCCATTCAACGAGGTCCCGGAGGCGGATGACGACACGGCCGATGAGTCCGAGGCCTGGCCGCCGCTGGAGGTCGTTCCGGGCAGTGATTCCGATCCTCAGGAGGGTGTGTTCGATCCGGGGCGCGTGCACGAGGTGGTGATCGAGCTGTCCGATGAGGCCGTCCAGTCCTTGCGGACCACGCCGGAGACGTGGGTCGAGGGACGGGTGGAGTTCGATGGGCTCGTGGGTGATCCGGTGGGTGTGCGGTTGAAGGGGAGCGCCAGCTTCCAGAGTGTCGACGAGAAGCCGGCGTGGAAGATCAAGTTCGACCATTTCGACGAGGGGATGCGTCTGTTCGGGCTGGAGCGGCTCACGCTGAACAACGAGGTGTGGGATCCGACGATGATGGCGGAGGCGATGGCGTACGCGGCTTTCAGGGGGAATGGGAGCGCGGCGCCGCGGACGGGGTATGCGGCGGTGACGCTCAACGAGCGGTACCTGGGGGCGTACGCGATCATCGAGTCGATGGATGACCAGTTCGTGGATCAGCAATGGCCGGGGAGCAACGGCGGGCTGTGGGAGATGACGCGAGACTGTGACTTCACGGGGGACTGCAGCTGCTTCGAGCTGCAGGAGACCGGGTCGAACTACGAGGCGGACGCGCTGATACAGGGGTGCGAGGCCGTGGCGACGGGGACGGTGGCGGCGCTGGCGGGGGCGTTCGACTGGGACGCGCTGATCGCGTTCATGGCCGTGGAGCAGGCGGTCAACCACCCGGACAGCTACAGCTACAACCTC
Organism: uncultured Rickettsiales bacterium; assembly: GCA_964639985.1. Classification (GTDB taxonomy): domain Bacteria; phylum Myxococcota_A; class UBA796; order UBA9615; family CAYRNR01; genus CAZXHG01. Next base: position 12,456 of record CAZXHG010000190.1, on the reverse strand, counting down.
AACAATTTCTTCGTGTACCACGAACCCCTGGGCGACCGGATCTTCCTGTCGCCCTGGGGTGCGGACTCGACGTTCATCTATGCCTACCCGCCGTCCACGCCGAATCCGGACTGCGAGCCACTGCATACCGACGTGGACACGAAGACCCCGGAAGGATGGCTCACGGGCTTCTGCCTGGCGGACGAGGTTTGCCGCGCCGACCTGGAGTCGAAGCTGCTGGACGTGGCGGACTGGATGGAGGACTCGGACCTGGTGGCACGCATGGAAGCCAATCGGGTGATGCTGGATCCGTGGGCCGAGCTGGAGAGCGAGGTCAACTGGACGGTGGAGGACCGGGACGCGCGGGTGCAGTGCTTCCTGGAGTGGACCGGTCGGCGTCCGGCGGAGATCCGGGAGTGGGTGGCGTCGGGCGCGGCTACCCGTTGCTCACCGTGACGGTGTACTCGGTGCCGTCGGGGCCGCCCGCGCTGCGGTAGACGCGGATGAGGAAGGTGATGGAGTTGTCCGTGCATTGTTGCTGGCCCTCGCCCGGGGTGCCGTTGACGCACGGGCACTCGCCGCTGGAGTCCCAATTGAACTCGGTGAGGTCGTTGCCGCAGGCGTTGCCCGGGGTGGCCCAGAGGTTGCAGCCGGTGTCGTAGATCTCGAAGTTGAAGTCGCTGTTGGGGTTGTCCGAGAAGAATACCTCGACGTCGAAGGGGTCGCAGCTGCCGTCCACGTCGGACGTGTCCACCGCGCGTACCAGGTACCAGTCCTCGTCCACGCTGGGGAAGAAGTGGTCGTAGGCGATGTTGCCCGTGATCGCCTCGTTGGTGGACGGGTAGTCGGTGAAGTCGTTGAACGCGTCGACGACCGTGGCGCAGGTGTCGCCGCCGTAGGACTCCCAGGAGTCGCCCGCGACCTCGCAGCCGCTGGCGTAGTCGGTGTCCATGTCGAAGTAGCCGCTGTCACACGAGGCGATCACGCACTGGCCGGCCGAGCAGCCAGCCACGCCGTTGGCCACCGTGCAGTCGCCCCAGACCTCGTCGATGTTGCCGTCGCAGTCGTTGTCCACGCTGTCACAGACCTCGCTCGCGTCCGGGTTCACGTCCGGGTCGGTGTCGTCGCAGTCCGAATGCAGCTCGGTGTCGTAGTTGCCGTCCACGTCGCACGAGCAGATGTAGTCGCCGCTGAGGCCGAAGCCGTCGCCGTCCGCGTCCAGGTAGTAGGTCACGCAGCCGGGGAGGTTGTAGCCCTCGTCCGCGCCGCCGGAGCAGTCGTTGTCGAACCCGTCGCAGACCTCGGGGTTGCCCGGGAAGATGGCGGCGTTGTTGTCGTCGCAGTCGCCCATGCAGGTGGGCACGCCGTCGCCGTCGCCGTCGTAGCCCTCGTCCGTGTCGCCATCGCAGTCGTCGTCCACGCCGTTGCAGATCTCCACGGCGCCGGGGTGTACGGCCGCGTCGCTGTCGTCGCAGTCGATGTCCGGGCACACGTTGGTCGTGCCGTAGCCGTCGCCGTCGAGGTCGGTCTCCTCGCACGTGCATTCGCGGTCTGCACCGTCGCAGTCCTGGTCGATGCCGTCGTTGCACACGTCGAACGCGCCAGGGTACGAGGCGGGGTCGTTGTCGTCACAGTCGATCCAGTTCGGGTCGCATGTCGCGTCGTCGCCAAAGCCGTCGCCGTCGTCGTCCGAGTACCAGCAGTCGCAGGCGTCGTTCGTCTCGCCCGGGGTGCCGAAGTCGCCGTCCGCCAGGATGGGCGAGGTGCTGCCGCACCAGTTCGAGCCGAAGTCGTTGCTGGCGGCGTCCATCACGTTCGGGTCGAGGCTCAGGGAGGCTCCGGTCACGGCCAGGAAGCTGGCGCCCCAGTCGTACTGCACCTCGTCCACGGTCGAGCCCCCGAAGCTCAGCACCACGCCGTCGAAGCCCTGTTCGAGGGTGATGCCGTTGTACTGGTAGTCCACGATCACGCCGCCGTTGGTGCCGGCGTTGGCGTTGATGCCCAGCACGAAGTAGTCGCCCGGGTAGACGTTGGCCGTGCCGCCCGAGGTGATCTGGTGGGTCTGGTTCACGCCGTCGCTGATGATCCAGTCGTCCAGCATGACGATCTCGCCGGACGCGTTGTACACCTCCACGTACTCGCCCATGGTGTCGTCGACCGCGTCCGGGTCGATCATGATCTCGGTGATGATCAGGTCACCCTCGTAGGGCACGACCACGGCCGAGACCTCGGCCCACGGCCCGTCCTCGTAGCCGTCGTTGGCGCGGGCCCGGCACGTCCACTCCTCGCCGAGCGCCAGCTCGCTGGCGGGCACGGTGTCCGTGGTCAGGGTGGCCTGGAACACGCCGTCCACGTACCACTCCCACTGGTAGGTCTGCGTGTCGGGATCCGGGTCGACCGGCGCGGTGACCACCGCGCAGGTGATGTCCTGGTCCACGTGCGGCGGGACCGGCTGGATCTCGAGCGTGGGTTCCCCCGGTGCCGTGTTGAGGATGTCCACCGGGTTGGACCAGCGGGGCGAGCCGTAGTCGAACCCGTCGTCCGGGTAGACCAGGCACTCGACCGTGTCGAAGTGGTCGTAGTCCGCGCCGTCCAGCGTGTCCAGCGATGCGCCGCCCACGAGCGTCGAGTTGACGTACCACTCGAAGGCCGCGCCCTCGGGATCCCCGTCCGGGTCGGCCCAGCCGTAGGGCGTGCACTCGAGCACGTCGTCCTCGTGGCCCGGGTTGGGGGCCAGCGACACGCTGGAGTAGCTGGGCAGCGAGTTCTCGATCTGCACAACGGCCGAGACCTCGTTGCCCGGGAGCTCCTCGTCGTCGTACGGGATCACTCGGCAGGTCCACTCGTCGCCGCGCATGGTCTGGCTGGCGGGTACCATGTCGGACACCCAGCCGGTGGGAGCGCCGTCCAGGTCCCAGGCGTACTCGTAGACCACGGTGCCGCCCTCGGGATCCACCGACCCGCTGGCCACGCAGGTCAGGTCGTCCTCGGCCATGGGACCCGCGGGCAGGATGTACACCACCGGATCGGTGGGGGGCTGGTTGAGCGCCTCGATGACGAAGGCGACCGTGTCCGACGACGAGTTGCTGAACTCGTCCGTGACCCACACCGTGACCTCCTGCTCGCCCGCGGTCAGGGTGTCGGTGGTCATGGTGATCATGCCGTTGGGCGCGGCCGGATCACCGCCGATGTAGCCGTCGAAGTTGCTGTGCCAGGCCACGCTGAGCAGCGTCACGTCGTGGTCGTCGGTGGCCACGGCCAGGAAGTTGATCATGTCGCCTTCCTGGAAGACGTCTCCGTCCTCGGGAGAGCCGATCTCGACGGAGGGGGCCGTGTCCACGTCCAGGATGGCGATGTTCACGTAGTCCGAGGCGACCAGGTCGTCGCTGTCGGTGGCCGTGCAGCGGATGGTGTGCACGCCCCACGGCAGCGTGGAGGTGGCCAGGGTGGTGCGGCCGTCCTCGCCCACGCCGGTGTTGCCCAGCTCGAGCTCCTGCTGCGCGCCGTCGTTGTCCACGAAGGCCGATGCCCACTCGACCACGATATCGGGCGGGGAGTCGTAGGAGTCGGAGATGGACGCCACGATCTCCACCAGCTCGCCGGCCGGGTATTCGGGCGTGTCGAGCTCGTCGTCGGGAGAGACGATCTCCACCTCGGGTGGCGTCATGATGCGGTCGATCTCGTGGTCCGGACAGCCCAGGATCACCAGGGCCGCCAGCATCGCCGGGAGCGCGCGCCATCGCATCGAGATCGACCTCCTCTGTCCCCCAGCCCTCTGCGCGAGCGCCGCCGCGTCGCGCTGGTCCGCGTGTACAACTACTGCACCACGCCCATCATACTGCATCCCGACCATCCTCCACACGCCTCGTGGGATATGGTGGACCGAGCGATGCGTGTGCTGCTGATCCGAGTCGCGCCGCCCGGGCTGGCCGGGCGGCCACCAGGGCCGCCCCCGGTTGCGCCTCCCCTGGGCCTGCTGTACGTCGCCGCGGCCCTGCGCGAGCGGGCGGAAGCGCACGTACGCGTGCGGCACCTGTCCGTGGACTGCGGCTCGGTGGACGACGTGGAGCACGAGGTCCGCGCCTGGGCGCCGGACGTGGTGGGGTTCAGCGCGCTGAGCATCGACGAGGTCCGGCTGCACGGGGCGGCGCGAGCGGCCCGGCGCGGCGCACCGGACGCGCTGCGGGTGGCTGGCGGCCCGCTCGCCTGCCTCGGCCCGGAGCGGTGCCTGGCCGAGCCGGCCGTGGACCTGGCCGTGGTCGGCGAGGGGGAGCAGACCATGGTCGACGTGGTGCGGGCGCGAGCGGACGGCCGGGAGGTCCGGGGCATACCCGGCACCGCGTGGCGAGGTGATGCGGGGCAGGTCGAGCGCGCCGCGGAGCGGCCGCTGCTGTCCGATCTCGACACCCTGCCCCCGTTGCCATGGGACCTGGTGGACCTCGACCGCTACGCCGCCCTGTTCAACTTCCATGATCTGCCGCCCCTGGGCTCGCGGTATGCACCGCTGGTCACCAGCCGGGGCTGCCCGTGGCGCTGCAGCTACTGCCACGCCCTGTTCGGCCGCCGCGCCCGCATGCATTCCGCGGGCCGCGTCGTCGAGGACATCGAGGCGCTGGTGCGTGACCACGACGTGCGCGAGATCCACGTGGTGGACGACGTGTTCAACCTGGACGCCGAGCGCATGGCGGCCATCTGCCAGGGCCTGCGCGACCGCGACCTCGGCGTGCGACTGGCGTTCCCCAACGGCCTGCGCGGGGACCTGCTGACCCCGGAGCAGCTGCGGGATCTGCGCGACGCGGGCTGCTACTCGATCACGTTTGCCGTGGAGACCGCCTCGGACCGGCTGCAGCGACTGATCCGCAAGCGCCTGGACGTGGGGCGGGTCCTGGAGAACGCCCAGCGCGCCGCCGACCTCGGCATGATCACGTCGGGCTTCGTGATGCTGGGCTTCCCCACGGAGACCCGCGACGAGATGGAGGCCACGGTCCGCGCGGTCGAGGCCAGCGCCATCGACCTGCCGCGGGTGTTCACCGTGTGCCCCTATCCGGGGACCGACCTGCACGCGCTGGCGGTCGAGCACGGGTTCGACCCGGGCGGCCGCGCGGGCGAGGCCTACGACTACGACCACGGCATGACGAACGCCAGCACGCTGGCCGACGACGAGCTCCGCGCCGTGGTGGGTGATGCGCATGCCCGGTTCCTGGCCGCGTCCCACCGCCGGGCTCGCCTGGCCAGCCTGGTGCGGACGCACCCCCGGCCGGATCATGCCGTGTTCCAGGCGCCCTTCTGGCAGGAGGTCCGCGCGAGTGCGGGTGACATCGGGGCGGAGCACGATGCGCGCTGGGCATTCGCCGTGGAGGAGCCCCGGCCTGTCGAACAGCCGGACCCGGTCGCGGACGTGCTGCTGCTGCTGCCCCCCACGGTGGTCGACTTCCAGTACCCGGAGCTGGGCATGCCCCAGCTGGCCGGCTACCTGCGAGCGCAGGGCGCGGACGTGTCACAGCGAGACCTGAACGCGGATTTCCTGCGACACCTGGTGCAGCCACGGCAGCTGGCGCGGCTGCAGGCCGATCCCACGTGGCGGCGGGAGCCGGGCGGGGCCGGGGATGCGATATCGCTGGCCGCAGAGGTGAACGAAGACGCCAACGCCCGGCGTACGGCGCAGCTGGCCCTGGTGGCACTGCTGCGGCTGCAGCCCCCCGGGCCGGACCTGCACGCGGTGCTCGACTGGGCGCGGGCCGAGCACCCGGTGCTCGATCCCTGGCTGCGGGCGCGGCTGCTGGGGCCGCCACCCGCCGTGGCAGGCCTGTCGGTGTGCACCTCGACCCAGCTCGGCGTCGCGCTCAAGGCGGCGCGCGTGTTGCGGCAGCGCGGGTGCGGGTGCGTGGTGCTGGGGGGGCCCTGGGCCCGCGCCGCCCGCGACCGGCTGGGCCCGCTGTCCGCGCTGTTCGACGAGGTGGACGCGGTGGTGGTGGGGGAGGGGGAGCGGCCGCTGGAAGCCATCCTGCTGGCGACCCGGCGTGGGGAGCCCCTGGAAGGGCTGCCGGACGTGGCGGTCAGGGTCGGCGGCGCCGTGCAGCTGGGGCCACCCGCGGCGCCCGTCCCCCTCGTCGACCTCCCTGCGCCCGCATTCGACGGCCTGGACCTCGGACTCTACTCGCGCGGCTGGCTGCCGGTGCGCACCCGCCGCGGTTGCCCCTGGGCGCGCTGCGCGTTCTGCCACCACGTGGTCGACGGCGACCGCGGCGACGGGCTCCCGGTGGAGCGCGTGGTCGACGAGTTCGAGCGCGTTGTCGAGGCGTTCGGCGTCCGCTCGATCGAGCTGGCAAACCTGTCCACGCCCGCGGTCGAGCTGGCCGGGATCGCCCAGGAGATCCTCCGACGGGGCCTGCAGGTGCGCTGGAGTTCGCTGGCGCGCATCGAGTCGGGCTTCAGCGCCGACGTGATACGCGACCTGGCCCGCAGCGGGTGCGCCGAGCTGCAGCTGGGGCTGGAGAGCGCGGATCCGGACCAGCTCGCCCGCCTGGACAAGGGCGTGCACGTGGGGGACGCGGCCGACCTGCTCGACCGCTTCGAGGGCAGCGGCATCGCGATCAACCTGTTCGTGCTGGACGTGCCCGGCCAGCCGATCGAGGCGTTCGAGCGCACGCTGCAGTGGTGCGAGCGACGGGCCGACCAGCTCTCGGGCGTGACCGTGCAGCGGTTCCGGCTGTGCACCGGCTCACCCGCGCTGACCGAGCCCGGCGCGCTGGGCCTGACCGTGGCCGAGGCAGGGGACCACGCCGACGTGTTCGACCTGCCTTTCCAGGCCTCCGGGTGGCACGACGAGGAGGCGTTCGTGCGGCGGGCGACCCGCACGCAGCTGCGGTTGGCGGCCCGCCGCGGCCCGGTCTCTCCGTGGGACGAGCAGGTCGTGGTCTCCAGGCTACGGGGAGAGGGCAACCGCCTGGTCCTCGCGGGCGTGAAGATGCCCGCGGACGTGACGGTCACGCTGGCGTGCAACAACGACTGCGTATTCTGCCCGCGCGCCACCCTGGAGCACGTGGCCGTGTCGGACACGGAGCTGGCCGCGCGGCTTGGCCAGCTGCGCGAGCACAGCGACCGCGTGGTGCTGTCGGGCGGTGAGGTCACCTGCCTGCACGACCCGGCCGAGCTCGTGCGCGCCTGCGCCGACCTGGGCTTCACCGACATCGGCCTGATCACCAACGGCCGCGCCCTGGCCGATCCGGAGCTGGCGCAGGCCCTGGTCGACGCGGGCCTGACCGAGGTGTGCGTGACCGTGTACGACCTGCGGCCACAGGTGCACGACGCGCTCACGCGCACCTCGGGCAGCCTGGCGCAGACCCTGGCCGGGCTGGACGTGTTGCTCCACCTCGCGACCCGGCGGCCCGACCTGTCCGTGCGGGTCAACACCGTGCTGTGTGCGCGCAACGCGGACGGGCTGGCCGCGCTGGTACGGCAGCTGCGTGGCCGGGGCGTGCGCGGCGTGCTCGTGGCCGACGCCGTGCTGTCCGACGCCTTCGACGAGCCCCTGGACCACGGCGCGGTCGCAGCCCTGGCCGCGCAGATCCGACGCGAGACCCCGGGCTTCGACGTGACCTGGCGGGGGTTCCCGCCCTGCGCGCTGCGCGGCTCGGGCGTGATCCCCGAGTTCCAGGACATCGACACCGCGGCCGCGGAGCGGGCCGACCTCGAGGCTTACTTCGCCGAGTTCGGCGGCAACTTCGTCGAGGTCGAGGCCTGCGGGGCCTGCGAGCACGAGCCGGGCTGCCGGGGGCTGCAGCGGCGGTATGTGCAGCGGTTCGGCGAGGACTCTGTGCGTCCTCCCTGGCGGGATCCCGGACGGCTGGCAGTCACGCCGACCCGCGCGTGCTCCATGCGCTGCACCTACTGCGGCGTGGACCTGGGCGCGGAGCACGCTCCGCCCGAGGTGCTGGACCGGGCCGTGGACCTGCTGCTGGCGTCGTCCCGGACCGATCTCGAGCTGCACTTCTTCGGCGGCGAACCCCTGCTGCGCCCGGCAGAGGTCGAGCGGACCATGGCCCGGGGGGCGGCGCTGGCCGCGCAGGCGGGCAAGCGGCTGCACTTCACCCTGACCACCAATGGACTGCACCTGGACGCGGCGTGGCTGGACCGGCTGCGCCGGTTCGACGCCCACGTGCTGTTCTCCATGGACGGACCCGAGGACGTGATGGCGCGCTACCGGCCCCTGGCCAGCGGCGGCTCGCCGGGGACGGTGGTGGAGGACAACCTGTCGCGGCTGGTGCGCTCGGGCGTGCCCCACTTCGTCAACCTGGTGGTCACCCCGGACGCGGTGGGAGACCTGCCCCGCCGGGTCCGCCACGTGGCCGGCCTGGGCGTGCGCACCCTGCAGCTGTGCTACGCCAACGGCCCGGACTGGGACCGGGCCGCGCGGCTGGCGTTCTGCCGGGCGCTGGTGCAGTGCACGCGGTTCGCCTCGCGGCAGACGGCCGCGGGTCGCCCGCTGCGGCTGCAGAACCTGGACAGCGACGCCGAGCCCACGGTGCTGAGCAACGACCTGCTGGTGGACGTGGACGGGACCGTGTATGGCGACGCGGCCCTGTTCGCCGAGGCCGTGTTCCCGCACCTGCGTGGCCCCTATCGCGTGGGGGACGTGTCCGAGCTGCGCTCCTACGACGGCCTCCGGCGATCCCCGGAGCGCAACCTGCGGATCCTGCGTGACACCTATGCCGAGGGATCGGCCGAGCGCAGGACCCTGGAGCAGCTGCTGGCCCTGGGGCGCGAGGTCCAGCACACCGTGGACAGGCTGAACAACGCGGTGGCCGCGGCCCAGGCTCGCGGAGCGCGCGTGCGCGACCGCAACCCCCTGGTCGAGCGTGTGCTCAAGCGCAGCCTGGCCGACCAGGTGGCGATCATGCGCGAGCGCCCGGGCCTGCTGAAGCTGCCGCTGCTGATGCTGGAGAACCCCTGCGCCCACGACTGCCTGTTCTGCAAGGCCAAGCCGCTGGTCCCCACCCCGCTGGACGAGGCGCGAGCGTGGCTGGCGGACAACCGGGAGTTCGCGCAGCCCCGGCTGGGCCTGGTGGGCAACGAGCCCCTGGCCCACCCTGACGTGGACGCGGTGATCGCCGAGGCCCGTCAGTGCGGGTTCACCCGCTTCGAGACCCTGACCACGGCCGCGCCCCTGGCCGAGCCGGGACGCGCCGAGGCCCTGGTGAAGGCGGGCGTGCGCACGTACGCCATCCCGCTGTGGGCCGCGGACGCGGCCACCCACGACCGGATCACCCGCTCGCCCGGCAGCCACGAGATCACCCTGCGCGCGTTGCGCCAGCTCGGCGAGCTGGGCGCGGACGTGTTCGTGCACGCCAACGTGCTGCAGCAGAACCTCGGCGGCCTGGAGGCGCTCCAGCGCCTGGTCGCCGACGAGCTGGGCCTGCCCCTGTGCCTGCTGCCCGTGCGGCCCAAGGACGCGAACCTGCCCTACGCCGAGCTGGTGGCCCGCTACCGTGACCTGATCGGCCTGGAGCTGTCGGGCCTGGTGGCCTTCCCCCTGTGTGTGGCCGCGCAGGTCCAGCAGCCGGCCGTGCCGCCCGCCTCGATCATCGCCGACGTGCTCAAGGTCTACGTGCTGGACCAGCCGTTCGTGAAGCCCCGGAAGTGTGACCGTTGTGGCCTGCAAAAGCGCTGCGTGGGCACCTTCCAGGCCTATCTCGACCTGTTCGGTGACGGTGAAATCACACCCGCGTGATCGATCTTCACCCCGCGTGTCATCCAAGCGCGCGGTCGCCCCCTACGCTGTAGTGGATGAAGATCCTCGAGCGCCGTAATCCAAGCCGTCTCGTCGCCCTGCTCATCGGCCCGTGGCTCCTGGTGCCCGGCTGCATGCCCATGGACGACGGGCTCCTCGGACCCCTGCGCAATGCCGAGAGCGCCATCGTGGGTGGTCAGACCACCACGGGCTGGGACTCGGTGGTCTACCTGTCCATGGGCGGCTCCCTGTGCACCGGCACGCTGGTGGCGCCGGACGTGGTGCTGACCGCGGCGCACTGCCTGGAAGGCCACTACGGCCAGGTCGGCGTGGTGTGGACCAACAACGTCAACCAGGGCCACTCCGAGTGGATCCAGTCCAGCGACTACCACACCCACCCCAGCTACAACGCCTACACCTGCGAGTCGGACATCGCCGTGGTCGTGTTGCCGAACAACGGCCCCACCACCCCGATCCCGATCAACTACGACCAGCCCTCCAACTCCTGGCTGGGGGACAACCACCTGACCACCTTCGTCGGCTTCGGCGTCACCTCCGGGTGGAGCAACGACTCGGGCACCAAGCGGGAGGTCGAGATCGGCGTGGACCAGTGGGACGGCTCGTTCCTGTACTACTACGACAGCCAGCACCAGACCTGCTACGGCGACTCGGGCGGGCCCGCGTTCACCAACCACGACGGCGACTGGAAGGTGGCCGCGGTCACCTCCTGGGGCGATCAGAACTGCAACCAGATGGGCGCCTCCACCCGCACGGACGCCTTCAGCGGCTGGGTGGACGGCTACACCGGCGGCTACGGCGGTGAGCCCGGCGGTGGCGGGGACGACGACGACTTCGGCGACGACGACGACGACGGCGATCCCGGGGACTGGGACGGGGACGGCTACACCGGCGCCGAGGGGGACTGCGACGACAACCACGACGACACCTATCCCGGCGCGCCGGAATCGCCCGACCACGTGGACAACGACTGCGACGGCCTGGTGGACGAGGGCACCGACTACTACGACGACGACGGCGACGGCTTCACCGAGCAGGAGGGCGACTGCGACGACACCGACGCCCTGACCCACCCCGGCGGCGACGAGGAGGCCGACGACATCGACAACGACTGCGACGGCGTGATCGACGACAACACGATGGCCTACGACGACGACGGCGATGGCTACAGCGAGGACGAGGGCGACTGTAACGACGGCAACCCCTTCGTCTCCCCGGGCCGCGACGAGCTCTGCGACGGCGTGCTCGACGAGGATTGCGACGGCGAGGTGGACGAGGACGACGCCTGCGCCGAGGACGAGGACGACAGCAGCGACCCGGGTGACGGCGGCGGCTGCGAGTGCCAGAGCGACCTGGCCGACTCCCGCGGCGGCGCGGGTGCGGCGACCCTGGCCCTGCTGGCGCTGGCCGCGCTGATCCGGCGGCGGCGCTAGACGCGAACGGACCGAGGGAACGCCCCGCGTCGCCACCGCGGCGCGGGGCGTTCCTGCCTCCGGGGATCCCCGATGACTCCTCCCCTGATCCTGGCCTCGACCTCGCCCTACCGCCGGGCCCTGCTGGAACGGCTCGGGCTGCCCTTCGAGGTGGCCTCACCGGGGTGCGACGAGGAGGTCGGTGCCCTCACCGATCCCGTGGAGATCGTCCACGAGCTCTCCCTGCGCAAGGCCCGCGCCGTGGCCGCCGACCGACCCGACGCCCTGGTCATCGGATCCGACCAGGTGCTGGCCCTCGACGACGCGATCCTGGGCAAGCCCGGCACCCCCGAGCGCGCCCGCGCCCAGCTCGCCCGCCTGTCGGGCCGTGCCCACCGGCTGGTCACGGGGGTGGCCGTGATCCAAGGCGACCGCGAGCGGGTCGACCACGAGGACTTCCGGCTGGTGTTCCGGGAGCTGGCCGCCGGGGAGATCGCCCGCTACGTGGAGCTGGACGACCCGGTCGACTGCGCGGGCTCGTACAAGCTCGAGTCCCGGGGCATCTGGCTCGTCGACGAGCTCGACGGGCGCGACGAGTCGAGCATCGTCGGGCTGCCGCTGCTCAAGCTGACGCGGATGCTGAGGGCGTTCGGGGTGAGCGGGATCTGATAGGGTGACGCGCCTGCGGGGAGGCCCACGATGACGATGACGACGTGTCCCGAATGCCAGCACCCGGTGTCCACGGGGGCGCAGGCTTGCCCCTCCTGCGGACTGCCGTTCGCTCCGCCGCCGCGGTCGTCGAACAAGGTCGTCTACGTCGTGATCGCCGTGGTCGTGGCCGCGGTGCTGGCGATGACCGCGGTGCCGGTCATCGGGATCCTCGCCGCGATCGCGATCCCCAACTTCCTGGCCATTCAGCTACGCGCCAAGCGCTCCGAGGCGCCGACGAACCTGGACGCGATCCGGACCGCAGAGAAGGCCTACCACGCCCAGTGGGACGAGTACCTGTCGGTCCCCCGCTGCCCGGACAGCGAGCCGGACCGGGAGGCCGTCGACTTCTCGGGAGCCTGCGCGGACGAGTGGATGAACCTGGGCTGGCTGCCCGACGGGATGGTGCGCTGCCGCTACGAGGTCGTGGCGTTCAACACCGGCGATGCGGCCACGTCCGACTTCGAGGCCACGGCGGTCTGCGACCTGGACGGGAACTGGGAGCAGTCCATCTACCGCGCGTCCCGCGACCAGCGCGCGTGGATGGAGACCTACAACAACGTCTACTGAGGAGACCCGGGACTCGGGCTCGGACTCGGACTCGGGATC
>CAZXHG010000189.1:0-20038 GCA_964639985.1 uncultured Rickettsiales bacterium | reverse complement strand
GTCGGGCGCGCCGCTCTCGCCGTCGTCGCCGCAGTCGGAGACCCCGTCGCCGTCGACGTCGGCGGCGTCGTCGGCCGCGCCGGTGCAGTCGTTGTCCTTGCCGTCGCATATCTCCTCGGCCCCGGGATAGATCGCGTTGTCCAGATCGTCGCAGTCCCCCTCGTCCGTGGTGAAGCCGTCCATGTCGATGTCGCCCGCAGACGGCGTACCGGGGCACCCGCTCACCCCCAACAGCGTCACCGCCGCGATCCACATCAGCCGTTCGCAACGCATGCGCGCCTCCGTCTCGTCGCCGACTTCAATGGTAACATCGGTGGGCGGCCTCGGCCGCCCGAGGACCACCCATGGGACGAGACGCCCGCACGAACGACGACCAGCGGCTGGCCGACCTGGTCCAGGCTGGCTGGGACGCCTACCACGCCGGTCGCGAACGCTGGCTACGCACGGCGCTGGCGCGGCTGCGTGGGCTCGCTCGGGACGCACCCGAGGTGATCGACCTCGAGTGGCGTCTGCACTTCCTGAGAGGCGATCTCGACCTGGCGATGGACGAGGCGCAGCGCGGGGCGGCGCTCTACCCCGACGATCCGGCCCTGTGCCACTCGGCGGGCTGGTGCCTGCTGGAGCTGGCGGACGCCGAGGACGCCCTCCCCTTCCTGGCGCGCGCGTGCACCCTCGACCCGGCGAGCGCCGACGCCTGGTACGACCTCGGCGTGGCTCGCGAGCGGCTGGGCGACGAGGAGGGACTGCAGCAGGCCTTCAAGGAGACCTGGCGCCTGGACCGCGAGGCCACGGCGAGTCAGCCCCTGCGCATCGAAGCGGCCGATTTCGAGGCGATCCTGCGGGGCGCCGTGTCCGAACTCCCGGCGGAGGTGCTGCAGTCGATGGCCAACGTGGTGGTGATCCACGAGGACTACCCCGACGCGTGGATCCTCGATGCGCCGCCCTACGACCCCCGCCTGTTCGGGCTGTTCGTGGGCCCGGTCTACGCCGAGGTGCTGAGCAACCAGGCGGCGGGCGCCGAGCCGTCGAGGATCTACCTGTACCAGCGCAACCTCGAGCGCCAGTTCGGTCACCCTGACGACCTAGCCGCCGAGATCCGGGTGACGTTGATCCACGAGGTCGGTCACTACCTCGGCCTCGAGGAGCACGACCTGGAGAAGCGCGGCTGGCTCTGAGAGGGATCCCTTGACCACGCTGCTCGTCCTGTGCGCCATCGATCCGGACGCGCCGGACCGCCGCTGCGTAGGCCAGTCGAGGTTCCTCGGCGAGGCAGGTCTCGCCATGGCCGCGCGCGGTATCGACGTGGTCTGCGCCGAGCCAGGTGCGGATCGGGGCTGGCGCGCGGTACCCGGCACGTGGCGCGCCGCCGATGTCCGGGATGTCGGGGCCGTCTACGACCGCCACCACGATGCCTCGCGCCACGTCCAGCGGGACTGGGAGGCCCGCGGTGTGCCCGTGGTCAACCCCACGGGCTTCAGCGACCTGTGCGACGACAAGCTGGCCTGGTACCGCTTCGCCCGGCGGGCAGGGCTGCCCGTCCCCGAGACCGTGGAAGCGGACGACCCGACCTGGCGTGGGTGGTCGCGACCCTACGCCAAGCCGCGCCGCGGCAGGGGCGGTACCGGGGTGAGGCGGTTGATCCGTGGTGACACGCCCGGACCGGGCGTGGTGCAGAGGGCGATCGAGCCCCGCACCAGGGGTGAATCGATCCGCGTGCTCCTGCAGCGCTCCGGCGCCCGCCCCTGGTTCCAGGCTGGTTCACTGCGTCGCGTGGCCCCCCCGGGTGAGGAGGTCGCCAGCCTGGCGCGGGGGGCTACCGCCGAGGCGCTGACGCCCGCCGAATCCCGCTCGCTGGCACCGCTCCTGGCGAGGCTCAGCGAGGCCCTGGCCCGACGCGCCGAGGCCGACCGCATCCTGGAGGTGGGCGTCGATGTGATCTGGGCCGCAGAGCGCCCCTGGCTGCTGGAGATCAACGCCCGGCCCGGGCGTTCCTTCGACCGTGCGGAGCGGCCGGACCAGCGCCGAGCCGCACTGCTCCACCCTTTCGAGGCGATGCTGGACCTGCTGGCGTAGCCCGTCAGGGGGCGGCGGTGGCCCCGAAGGATGTGTCGAACTGGGCGAACAGCGCCTGGAACGCGGCCAGATCGTCCCCGTCCAGGGTGCGGTGGGTCTCGCCGTGGTAGTCGACCGGGTCGACCACGCGCCCGGCCTGCTCCACCTCGTAGTGCAGGTGCGGCGCGTTGGTCCGGCCCGTGTTGCCCGAGGTGGCCACCTGCTGGCCGGCCTTGACCGACACGCCCTCCTGGATCCCGGGAGAGAGCTCCTCGAGGTGCAGGTAGCGGGCGATGGTGCCGTCCGAGTAGCGCAACTCGAGGCTGTTGCCGTTGTACTTGAAGTTCCAGGTGGTGCGCAGCACGGAGGCGTCCTTGACTGCGACCACCGGGGTGCCTACCGGTGCCTTGAAGTCGTACCCGCGGTGGTCGCGCCCGTCCCCGAGCACCGCCGTGATCTCCTCGTAGTGACGGATCGGGCTGTTCTCCAGCCTGGCCGGCACCTCGCGGCCGCTCTCGTCCCACCAGCTCGCCCACTCCTCCCCCGCGGGCTTGAAGTGGTAGGCGCGGTAGACGCGGTCCATCTTGGAGCTCTCGTAGCGCATGGCCGCGATGGTCACCTCCTCGGTGCCCTCGGGCTGGTACAGGATCTGGAGCCGATCGCCGGCGCGCATGTCCTTGTGCAGGTCGATGCACCACATCAGGATCCGGCTGGTACGCGCGGTCAGCCACACGCTCCGCCGGCCGGCCACGGCCTTGTCGAACAGCGCCGACAGCGAACCGCTGACATCGAGGTCCAGCAGCTCCAGCTGCTCGAAGCCCCCGGTGCCCGCCGGCGGCGCCAGCTCGCCGGCCGGGTCGGCAGGCACGGCGGCGTCCTCGGCCGCGGACGCGGCCGGGGTCTCCCCTTCCTCGGCCACGGCGTCCGTCTCGGCCGCCTCGGGGTCGGCGTCGTCGTCGCCGCCATCGCCACCGAACAGCAGCAGGTAGAGGTTCAACAGGACGGAGAGGCAGAGCAACACACCGAGGGTCTTGGTCAGGGTGTCGCCTCGCCGCGCGCTGGAAAAGGTGTAACGTGCCACGGGACTCCTCGCGGGCGGACTCTACCGCCGCCCCCGCCTCGGTGCAAGCGCGCGCACGCGGGAGTGCGAGCGGCGACGATCGAAGCAACGACCGCACCCGCGCGTCCATGCACATGAGGCCGATCGTCGCGCGCCCGTTTACCCGCCGCGCAAACGTCGGCAGACTGTGCACACCATGCCCAAGATCCTCCTGCTGTGTACCGCCCTGCTGATGCTCCCCCGAACCGCGGCCGCCGACGAGCTGCTGGACCGCGTCCAGGCCCTGGCCGGCGACGGCGTCGTGCTCGTGGTCGATGCCGAGGGAGAGGCCCTCGTCTCGCTCAACGCCGACCGCGCCTTCATCCCGGCGTCGACGCTCAAGGTGATGACCGCGCTGGCCTCCATGGAGGTGCTGGGTGACGCGCACCGCTTCACCACCACGTTCTACGTGGACGAGGACGGCGTGCTGTACGTGGAGGGGCACGGTGATCCCTTCCTCATCTCCGAGGAGCTCGACCTGCTCGCCCCGGCGCTGGTTGCTGCGGCAGGCACCGAGTTCAACGGCATGGTGCTGGACGCCTCGTACTTCGCACCGAGCATCACCATCCCGGGTGTGACCCGCTCGGACAACCCCTACGATGCGCTCAACACGGCCCTGGCAGTGAACTTCAACACGATCCACGTGGTGATCTCCGGTAGCTCGATCACGTCCGCGGAGGAGCAGACCCCGCTGGTGCCGCTGGCCATCGAGGTGGCCAAGGAGAGCGGCCGCAGCGGCAAGGTCAGGATCAACCTCACGGACGACCCGGAGCGCTCGCTGCGCTATGCGGGTGAACTGATCCGCGCCAAGCTCGAGGCGGCCGGCGCCGCGGTCGGTGGCGAGATCCGGCCCGGCCAGGTACCGGACGGGCTCGAGCCGGTGTACGTGCACAGCAACTCCAGGCCGCTGTCCGAGGTGGTGGCGGGCATGCTGTACTACTCCAACAACTACATCGCCAACCAGCTCGTGCTCGAGATGGGGGTCCAGGTCGCTGCCCCCCCCGCGACCCTGGACAAGGGCATGGCCGTGGTACGAGAGGTGCTGGCCAACCACGGCATCACCGAGGGCCTGACCGTGGTGGAGGGCTCGGGCATCTCCCGGGACAACAGCGCCACGCCGGCGGCCATGCTGCTGCTGCTCGACGCGTTCGCCCCGCACAAGGAGCTGATGCGGGATCGCAACGGCGCCCTGGCCAAGACCGGCTCCCTGTCGGTGACCAAGACCATCATCGGCTATCTCGACACGTCCGAGCACGGTGAGGTGCGCTTCGTGTTCGGGCTCAGCGGAGGGCGCTGGGGAGAACGCTTCCAGCTGATCGAGCTGCTGAAGTCCGAGCTGTGAACAGCGCCCATGCGGGAGCATGGGCGCATCGTGGGTCACACCGGCAGATCGAACACCACCGCCAGCCCCCCTGCCTCGGTCGACTCCGCCATCACCGTCCCGCCATGGGCCTCGACCGCGCGGCGCACGATCATCAGGCCCAGGCCCGTACCCCCTGTCTTGCGAGAGCGGGACTTGTCCGCCCGGTAGAACGGCTCGAACAGGTGCTCCAGGTGATCGGGATCCACGCCGTCGCCCCCATCGGCCACGCGGATCTGCACCCGGTCGCCCGCCCGGCGCGCGCGCACCCGAATCGGCCCGGCGCCACCGTGGCGGACCGCGTTCTCGAACAGGTTGCCGAGCACGCGCACCGCCAGGGCCGGATCCGCGGTGACCGCGTCCGCGCCGTCGCCAACGTCCGGATCCAGCTCCATGCCCGCCTCGGCTGCTGACGCGGCCACGCGGTTCCACGCGTCCGCCAGCAGGGAGTCGAGGGGCACGGCGCGCGGGTCCAGGGATTCCGAACCCAGGTCCAGCCGGCTCGCCACCAGCAGCTCCTCGACCATGCCGTCGAGCTCGTCAATCTCGCCCTGCATCTGGTCCAGTCGCCCGGAATCCGCACCCTGCGCGCGCAGCAGCTCCAGGGACAGCTTCATCCGCGACAGGGGGGAGCGCAGCTCGTGTGAGACCCCCGCCATCAGCTCCTTCTGGCCGTTGATCATGGTCTGGATGCGGTTGGCCATGGTGTTGAACGACTGGCCCATACGGGCCACCTCGTCCCGGCCGCGTGCCACCACCCGGTGGTCCAGGTCGCCATCGGCCACGCGGTTCATGGACCGGCTCATGCGGCGCAGCGGCGCGGTCAGGTATACGGCGAGGGCGATCGCGGCCAGCAGACCCGCCGCCCCGATCCGGAGCAGACCGGTGACGAACACGCCCCGGTCGGGCAGGGGCTGATCCGGGTGGTTCATGGCCAGCGTGGCGACCTCGATCCCGTCGATCTCGATGGGCACCTCCAGCTCGAACGGGCGACGACGGTCCATGCGCACGCTGCGCCCGCGTCGTGACCGCACCTCGTCGCGCCATTCCCCGTGGGCGGCCTTCATCCGTCGTCGGCCACAGCCGATGGGCATGCCGTCACGACAGGCGGTCACGCAGCCACCGTCCGCCGCGATCAACGCCATCTCGATGTCCAGCTCGCGGCTGCGCTCCAGCAGGAACTCGGCCACCTCGTCGTCGTACAGGTCGTGGTCGACCAGCAGCTGCTCCAGGCCCTCGGCCACCTGCGTGCCCGCGTCCGCCCGCGCCGAGATGATCTCCTGCACCACGTCACGCCCCACCACCTTGCCGAACAGGTGGGAGGTCGCCAGCAGCACGAACACCAGCAACACGGTGACGAAGGCCGCGATCTTCGCGGTCAGCCAGGCGGTCCTCAAGGGGCGCCTCCCGAAGGCCTGACGAACTGGTAGCCCACCCCACGCACGGTCTTGAGCAACGTCGGGCGGCGGGCGTCCACCTCGATCTTGGCGCGGATGCGGCTGATCAGCACGTCGATCGAGCGGTCGTACACGGTCCAGGACGTACCGTGCAGACGCTGCATGAGCTGGTCCCTGGACAGCACGCGGCCCGCGCTGGCGACGAGCACGTGCAGCAGGTCGAACTCCGCGGTGGTCATCTCGACGGGCTCATCGCGGAGGACGACCGTGCGGGCGCCCACGTCGACCACGACCGGCCCCACCTCCAGGCGCTCCGGATCGCTGGCCGCCGGGGTGGGTCGTGCGCGCCGCAGGATGGCGCGGATGCGCGCCAGCAGTTCCCGCGGGTTGAACGGCTTGGGCAGGTAGTCGTCCGCCCCCATCTCCAGGCCGACGATGCGGTCGGTCTCCTCGCCGCGGGCGGTCAGCATCAGGATCGGCACCTCGCTGAAGACGCGGATCCCCCGACAGACCTCGAACCCGTCCATGCCGGGCAGCATGATGTCGAGGATCACCAGCTCCGGGGCGGCCGTGCGGGCCATGGCCAGGCCCTCGTGGCCCTCGTGTGCCGCGACCACGCGGTAGCCGTTGGGCTCGAGGTAGTCGCGCACCAGCTCGACGAGCTTCTCGTCGTCATCGATCATCAGCAGGGTCGTCATGGCTCCATGGTGCCACGACCGTGGGGCGAGAGACAGGTCGGATGGACGCGTTGGCCCGTCTCCCGCCGCCACGGCCGGTCCAGCTCACCGACCCCGTGGGCAGCACCCGCACGCGCACTCCGCCTCGCCACCGCAACGGCCGCACGCACAGTCTCCCCGCTCGCCACGACGGGCGCATGGGGCGTCGGACACCTGCTCGACGAGCTGCTGCAGCTGTTCGTCGTCGAGGCTGCCGAGGAATGCGAGCATGGCGTCGGCGCTGGCGTGGGCGTCCGCGCGTGCCTGGTCGAAGCGTTCGTCCACACGTGCGTGCACCGCTTCCGCGTCGACATCACCGTCCATCAGCGCGCTCATCACCTCGCCGAGGCTGCCGTGGCGCGTGTGCCGCCGCTCCGAGCGTGACGTCCTTTGCTGTTCCCGGGCCGCGTCGAACAGGGCTTGCTGCTCCTCGTCCAGGTCCAGCCCCTCGGTCATGCGCCCGAGACGGCCCGCGCCGCGGCTGCGCTGGCCACGACGGCACGAGGTCTCGCAGGGCTCGTCGGCCTCCAGCTGCGGTTCGGATTCGGCCGAGGCACGGCTGGACTGCAGCCCGACGGCCGTGACGGCCAGCGCGATGGCGGTGATGGTCGTGATCCAGAAGGTACGTTGTGTCTTCATGAGGCAGGTCCTCTCGTGGTCCGGCGTGTTGCCGGGGGGTTGTGTCGCAGGGGGTCGGCGATCGCCGGGGAATGCCGCGGAATGCTCGTCATCGTCGGGGTGGGATCGGATCAGAAGGTCTGGCCGCCCTCGGGGATCTGGGGTACGCCAGCACCGAACGGTCCCTTGCGTCCCTCGGACCCCCGCTGCTGCCGGCGCTCGACCCGGCGCTCCCTCCCCTGCTCCAGCAGGATCTTCAGGTCCGCGCGCTGGTCCGCGTCCAGGCTACCGAGGAAGGCGAGCACGTCGTCGGCACGCTCGTGGGCCGTGGCCCGCCGGGTGTCGAAGCGATCGTCGATGCTCGCGTGCATCGCGTCGGCGTCCAGGGTGCTGTCCTCGAAGAACGCCCGCGCGCCCTGCACGCCGCTGCCGCGGGTGCCACGACGGGCCTTGCGGCGCTCCTTGTCCGCGTCGACCATCACGGCCAGCAGCGCCTGCTGGTTTGCGCTCAGGTCCAGCTGCCCCGCGGCCTTGACCAGCGGTCTCATGCCCTTGCCGCCCCGCCCCTTCTTGCCGCGGTTGCAGCGCGCCTCGCGCTCGTCGCCGTCTTCAGCGGCCACGAAGCCGGGCTCGGGCTCCTCCTCGGCCAGGGCCATGCCGGTCCCCAGCACGGCCAGCGCCAGCGCCATCACGGCCACGCCACCGAACACCATCCATCGATTGCTGAAAGTCCTCATCGTCTTGCTCCTCCGGCCGCCGCACGCGCTGACGACGACTCATGAGGATCAGCATGACCACGTCATGTCTCCGGCACGTGTTGCCGGTGTGAACGATGGAAAGTGTTTGTAACGGCGTGTTGCTGGAGGGCAGCTCAGCCGCGGTGGCCGCGCTCGGCCGACTGGAAGATGGCCCGTCGCAGGGTGTCGTCCGTACGGAACACGCCGGTGAAGCTGGTGGACACGATGTCGCAGGGTCGCTTCACGCCCCGGGCGATGACGCACATCGGCGCCGCATCGATCAGGCAGGCCGAGCCCTGGGGCTCGAGCACCTCGTCGAGGACCGAGGTGATGCCCCGGGTCAGCCACTCCTGCAGCGTCAGCCGGTGGGCCAGACAGTCCAGCAGCCGCACGATGCCGGAGAATCCCACCGCCTGGCCTGCAGGCACGTATCCCACGTAGGCCGTGCCGCGGTAGGGCATCAGGTGGTGCGGGCAGGCCGAGAAGAACTCGATGCCCTTGACCAGCACCAGCTCGTGGGAAGGATCGTCGAACGGCTCGCCGAGCGCGTCGGCGGGCTCGAGGTCGTAGCCAGCGAGGATGTCCTGGGTCCAGGTGGAGGCCACCCGCTCGGGCGTGGCGCGGATGTGGGGCTGGTCCCCGGGATCGAACCCGGCCGCGTCGAGGAAGTCCGCGATCGCCGCGCGCATGCGCTCGGGATCGGCGCCGTTGCGAGGCGCGATCCCCATCCAGTGACCGGCCGTCACGGACCTGCGTTCGCTCATGCGTCCCTCCTCAGTACCACATGGTACCGCGGGGTCTCGTACAGGGTCAGCTGCTTCAGACCGGGCAGCGTGCCGTCGAGGCGGGCGAAGATCCACTCCACGATGCGTTCGGCCGTGGGGCACGGCAGCAGGTCGTTGAGGTCCGTGTCGTCGAGCGCGGTCAGGACCTCCTCCTCGACGATGCGGTCCACCTCGTGGAAGTCGACCACCATGCCGTCCGGCTCGCGGACGGGCCCCTCCACGGTCACGAACAGCTTGTAGTTGTGCCCGTGCGTCCGGTGACACCGCCCCTGGTCCTCGCTGAGGTGGTGAGCGGCCGAGAAGTTGAATTCGACGGTCAGTTCCATGGCCGCACAGCGTAGGGGCACCGACCCGGCAGGTCAATCGGCCCGGTACGCGCCCCGGTAGGGGTGTCGGCGGGCGTGCTCGTCGGCGACGGTCGCCACGGTCGCGAAGCGATAGCGGTCGGGTCGCGCAGCCATGGCGCCGATCACCGAGCGCAGGAAGGAACGGGAGCCCAGGCCCGGGTTGACGTGGGCGGCCAGCGACCGGCCGGCCTCGATGTCGGCGCGGGCGTCCTCGTAGCGCTGCATGCGGTCGGTGTTGAGGTGCAGGTGGATGGGGTGGAAGTCGAACACCCTCAGGCCGGATCCGTCCACATCCACCCGCGCGGGATCGAACACACCGTCGTACACGATCGCGTGCACGTCGTCCTCCCAGAACCCCGGCACGTTGACCAGGCCGCTCCAGTGCGTCTCGGCGGACAGGCCGGACAGACCGAACCGCAGGTCATGGGCCACGTAGCGGATCCCCCTCCTCAGCAGCAGCGGCACCAGGCGGCTGTGGAAGTACAGGGCATGCGCCCTCACCCCCACCGCTCCGGGAAACGCCCCGGCCAGCTCGTCGAGCACCTCGGCCTCGTCACGGCCGGCGAGGAAGTTGGGGTGCCACGCCAGCTCGACGCGCGCCGGATCGAGCCCCTGCAGCAGGGAAGTGGCGTGGGTGCAGAACACGGTGTAGGGCACGCCGAGCTCATCCACCGCGGCGAGCGCGTCCGCCAGCACCGGATCGGCCGCCCAGTCCACGTCCAGGGTCACACAAACCGTGTCGGTCACGGGGTCACCTCCCCCAGCACGACCGCGCGCAGGGCGCCTCCCCGCGCAGCGGCCACCACCCCGACCGGGAGCTGCCCCCCGGCGATCGACGCGGCCACGTGCAACAGTGGCAGCACCGACGAGTGACCGAAGGCCGGGCCCAGGTCGTGACCTGCGCCCAGGGTGGGGTGCAGCCCCTCGTCCCACGATCCGGCCGCCGATCCCGCTCGTCGCAGCACCCGGATCGCTGCACTGGTGTCCGGGTAGGCGTGGGCCGACACCGGCTCGTTGCCCGCCGCGGTCGACGCCACGGTCGCCAGGACCGCCGCGCTCCGACGCCTTGCGTCGTCGGCCCGCTCGAGCACGAGCGCCGCCGCCCCCTCACCAGGCGGCGTGGTCGCGCGCAGCAGGACGTGAGTACCGGCCAGGACCGCGCCCACCTCCTCGCTGACCCCGACCAGGACCAGGTCCGCCCGGCCGGTCACGAGCAGACGACGACCCCAGGCCAGCGCCTCGAAGCCGCACGTCTCGTGGTGGCAGAAGGTGAGCGACGGGCCTCGCAGGCCGTGGATGATGCCCAGGTGGCCAGCCAGCGCGCTGGGCACCAGGTTGGGGAAGGTCATGGGGTTGGCCAGGCGTGGACCCCGCTCGCGCAACCGCTGCTGGAAGGTCCCGGTCTCGTCGAGGCTGGCGAACTCCGTGCCCCAGCCCACGGCCACGCGCTCGCTCGCGCAGGGCAGATCGCCGAGCACACCCGCGTCCCGCAGCGCGAGCGTGCCGGCCACGGCCGCCATCCGCCCCATGCGGTCCATGCGGCGCAGCTGCCTGCTCGCCACCACGTCACGCGCTGGCACCTCGACCACGCGCGCCGCGCGCACGGCCACCCCCTCCACCAGGTCCCGATGTTCCGCGACCCCCGAGCGCTCGCCACGCAGCGCCGCGACCAGGCACTCCCGGTCCCATCCCAGGGGAGTCAGGACGCCGACGCCGGTGATCACCACGCCGCTCACGAGGCCCCCCTCGACGCGCCGAACACCAGGCACACGTCGTTGCCTCCGAAGGCGAACGAGTTGGAGAGCACGCAGTCGAAGTATCCTTCGCGCGCCTCGCCGCACACGACGTCCAGCGCGCAGTCGGGATCCGGTTCTCCGTACCCGGCTACCGGCGCCACGAATCCCCGCTCGATGGTGAGACAGCAGGCCACGGCCTCGAGCGCCCCGCTGACCCCCAGCGAGTGGCCGACCAGCGACTTGTTGGAGGTCACCGGCACGTGCAGGGCGCGGTCGCCGAGCAGCGTGCGGATGGCGCGCGCCTCCATGCGGTCGTTCTGGGCGGTCGCCGTGCCGTGGGCGTTGACGTGATCCACGCTGTCCGCGGAGCCGCCCGCGTCGGACAGGGCGTCGCGCATGGTACGCAGCGCGCCCTCGCCGGTGTCCAGGGGGTGCACGATGTGGTGCCCCTCGGCGTTGCAGGCGTGGCCGCGCAGCTCGGCCACGGGACGCGCCCCTCGCGCGAGCGCGTGTTCTTCCTGTTCGAGCACCAGGAAGGCCGCGCCCTCGCCCAGCACCATGCCGCTGCGACGGGCGTCGAAAGGGCGAGGTCGATCCCCGGTGACCACGCCCAGGCTGTTGAACCCGGCGAGAGTGAGGCGGCACAGGGCGTCCGCGCCGCCCGCGAGCACCACCCGTGCCTCGCCCGCCCGGATCAGGTCCAGCCCCAGGCCGATGGCGTTGGCCGCGGACGAGCAGGCGGTGCTGACCGTGTGTACTGGACCGCGAACACCCAGCCGGGTGGCCAGCACGTCGCCCGTGGAGCAGACCACCGTGTCGAGCAGCCGGCGGGGACCGATCCCGGCCAGGCCGTGCTCGGGCGCGCGGTTCATGGCCTGCTCCGCCTCGAACATGCCCGCCGTGCTCAGGCCGCAGCACAGAGCGGCCTCGGACAGGTCGCTCAGGGCCGCCCGCGCCAGGGCCTCGTACGCCGCGGTCAGGGCCATCCGGTCGCAACGATCCAGCCGCCGCCACGTGGCCGCGGGCACGGCCGACGGACGCGGGATCGCGCGCACGCGCGCGCCGAGCCCGCTGCGGAACCCCGCCACGTCGAACAGGTCCAGCCGCTCCACCGCGCAGTCGCCGCGTCTCAGACCGTCGGCGTGAGCCTCCACGCCCACGCCGATGGGGGAGATGCAGCCGAGCCCACTGATCACGGCGTTCATGACTCGACCCCCAGCCGCACGGTCAGGGTCCCGCTGCACAGGGAGTCGGCGCCACGCCGCGCCTCCACCTCGAACATGGCCACCGGGCCCAGCCGCTTGCGCACGCTCACGTGCAGCTCCAGCGTATCACCGGCTCGGGGCCTGGCCTGCACGCGGTAACCGTGCACACCACCCAGCATGCCGCCGGCCACACTGTCCGGGGTGGTGATCGCCATCATCACCGCCGTGGTCTGGGCGAGCGCCTCCACCATGCACAGTTCCACACCCATGCGTCCGGAGAAGCACTCGCCCTCCAGGGGCAGCACGAACCGGCAATGGGCGTGCTCGCTGTCCACGTGCACGATCTCGTGCACGAACAGCATCGGCGGCCTGTGGGGGAGGATCTGCTCGATGGGGGGGAACGTCACCGTGCGATCTTCACGTTCATCGAGTTCCTGGAGTTCCTGGCACGCGGGGCGTGCGTTGCGCTCAACCGTCGGTGCGGGCGTCCTGGACGAACTTCGCGAGCGTCTCCACCGAGGCGAACACCTTCTCGCCCATGTCGCTGTCGGTGATGGGCACGCCGAACCGCTCCTCGATCGCCACGGCGAGTTGCAGGGCGTCGAGGGAGTCCAGTTCCAGGCCGGTGCCGAACAGAGCCTGGTCGTCCTCGATGGACGTCGGATCGACGTCCTCGAGGTTCAGTGATTCGACGATCAGCTCCTTGACCTGCTGCTTCAGCTGGGTCATGTCCACCATCCCCATCACTCCTTCGTCGTCCAGCGCACCCACGACCAGCATCCGCGGAGCCGTTGCAGACTACGTCCTGCGCTTCAGGCTCGCAAGAGCCTACCCCGCGAAAGCGCGCGCGGATTCCTATAGACTCCCGATGATGCTACCCGACCACGCGCGATTCTCCAGCCCGTTCTTCCTGCTGGCCATGCTGGCGGCCGCGATGACGGCCGCGCCCGCGTGGGCCCAGGAGGACAACGACGGCGACGGTCACACCGTCGAGGACGGTGACTGCGACGACTGCGACCCGGCCGTGTACCCGGGCGCCGAGGAGCTGTGCAACGGCATCGACGACGACTGCGACGGCCTGGTCGACGAGGACTTCGACGACGACGGCGACGGGACCGGAGACTGCTACGACGACGACGGCGACGGCCTCACCGAGGAGGAGGGTGACTGCGACGATACCGACGCGGGCGTGTCCCCGGCCATCCCGGAGAGCTGCAACGGGCGGGACGACGACTGCGACGGCGAGATCGACGAGGACTTCGACAGCGGGACGGCCGCCCTCCCGGACGGGACGAGCGACTGCGTCGACGACGACGGGGACGGCCGCACCGAGCAGGCAGGGGACTGCAACGATCAGGACCCCGCGATCAACCTCGGCTCGACCGAGCTGTGCGAGGACGGCCTGGACAACGACTGCGATGGCAACGTGGACTTCCGCGACTACGACTGCATGGTGCAGGCCGAGCAATCCTCGGGGATCATCTGCGAATGCGAGTTCCCCGAGCCCCCGGGTGAGACCGCGGCGCGCCCCGGCCCCGCGGTCGCGCTCGCCGGCCTGGGGCTGCTGCTGGTCGGCCGCCGCCGGAGCTGAGTCCGGGCCCCTTGCCATCCTTTTCCCTTGTCCGGGTTTCGTTTGCCGTAGTACCGTCTCCACGAGGTGAAGAAGTCCAGGTAGACCAACTCGCATCCAGGGGGGAAGACGTGTCCACGAACCGGACCTACAAGCTGGCAGTATTCGGGTTCTCCTTCATCATGGTCATGGGCCTGCTGGGGCAGCTCGTGCGTGCGTCTGGCGGTGGGGGAGGGGGGGGGAGTCCTTCGCTAGGATCGCTCCTGAGCTGCTCTTGCTGCGGCGGCTGATCGTCACCTGCGATCAGAGCGAGGCCACCGAGGCCTGCCTGGCGAACATCGTCCAGTTCTACCCGGAGTTCGACCCGGTCGGCGGCACGATTCCGATCGGCGTGTCCGGCGAGCAGGAGCTGCAGGATGCGGAGGTGAACGGCTGGCTGTCCGATCTGCCCGCAGACGTGTTCGTGGTGTCCGAGATCACGTACGAGGTCAAGGACGGCAGCACGGGCGAGCCCACCACGTACACGGTGATCCTCGGCGTCGTCGACATGCGCCGGATCTACCCGTTCCGCTCGTTCGTGGAGGAGCTGTACCACGAGAGCCTGGATACGGTGATCTACGCGTCCGGCGACGCGGCCATCGTGGGCACGGTGACCGACGAGGTCTCGACCGAGTCCTGGATCCTGCCGACCGCCCCCTACGACACGTTGACCGCGAACGAGTGCGCGGACCCGACCATCCACCATGGATACCTGTCGGCCGGGGCGAACTCCGGGGAATGGGGTGGGTGGGACGACACGTTCCTCGATGCGAGCACGGTCGATCCATCGCCCCTAATCGGATTCAACGACATCGCCGACGCCTACCAGCCGCCCAGGATCCTGTTCACTGACGAGCATGCTTGCTCCCAGTCGGTCCCCGGCACCAGCGAGCTGTGCGACGTGCTGCACGGCATCTGGTCCAGCCCGGAGGACTCGGGCCTGTCCCCCCTGTGGCAGGGCATGGACGCGGGCGTCGACGTCTACCTGTACGAGGACGACCTGTTCGACGACGAGGGCGAGTACGTGGGCGAGTTCGCCGGGCTGCTGGAAGCCATCGAAGCCCTGGATCCCGCGATCATCGACGGGATCAACATCCACGTGCAGGGCGAGCTGCCGCTGATCGGATACAGGGATGGCGTGGAGAGCAGCATCCGCAGGACGGGTGACGACGACGTGCACGACCTAGTCGATCACTGTGTGCCTGCCCACGGAGCAACGTGGTCCCTGGAGGTCCCGATCTACGTCTTCCCCCCGGACGACGACCACCTCGTGGTCACGGTCTACGACATGGAAGGCGCGGAGGAGGCGGTCTTCAAGTTCAAGATCAGGTACCCGAAGTCGAAGTGGGTAGCCCACGTCACGCCGTTCGTCGAGCCGGTGTACAACGACCTGGAGGGGGACTTCTTCGACAACGTGTCCGCGCTGCCGTTCGACGAGGCCCTGGTCGTCGATCCCCACCTGAGCAGCCTGCAGATGGACATCTGGGGCAGCTTCTTCGAGAACCAGGGCGCTCTCACGACCGCGTCCGACTTCGAGGTGCTCAACGGTGGCTCGTACGACGGCGAGGCGTTCATCGCCGACTTCAACGACAGCATGGATCACCAGGTCCACACGATCGAGTACGACGAGGCCCTGACCCCGCTGCTCGCGGACAGCCTCGCCCCGACGGTGGGATATACCCTGGATGAGTGGTCCACGGCGGTCGGCCCATACCTCGGCCAGTGGGCGCTGGACATCAACAACCGCATCGGCCGCGAGGCGCAGCCCGACCCCGGGTACCCGGGCTGGAGCGAGACGTTCGGAGTGGTCGGGTTCGGCGTGTCCGAGGCGGACGAGGACTGGTACGACACGTCCAACTGCCGGAGTCTGAGCGCGACCAACGGGATCGTGGTGACCATGAACGGGATCGACGAGTCCTGGCCGGCGCTGGACCAGTACACGACCCAAAACAAGGGCAACTCCTGGTGGGCAACCGTGGACAACGACCGGCTGGAGGCGTCCGAGGGATTCCAGGCGTTCCGGGATCCGCACGGCCAGCTGTACCCGGCGCCGCCAGCGACGTTCGACATCAATCCGATCGAGGCGGCGCACCTGGACGAGCTGTTCCTCTCCCTGCTGTCCAACCTGGAGGACGTGGCCGTGTCGGACCTCCACCGCGACTACTGCGAGGCGAGGTGGTTCGACCGTACGATCCAGCAGACTCCCGAGGCGCCCGCGGATGTGGACGAGTGTGGCGATCTGGACGACTGCTACCAGTTCTGCGTGGAGCACGTGTCCGACGCCGGCTACGTGATGCACTGGCCCGAGTGCTACAACGGGTGCACGGCCTACTACGATGCCGTGGAGTCCTACTGGGACCAGGTCTGCCAGTTGCCGGACTACCTGTTCGTCACCGAGGACGAGGCCACCGGCACCATCCTCTGCGCGGAGTACGTGGACCTCGAACTCACGGACGCCGACGTGGTGGTGGACCTGGCGCGGGACGTGACCTGGCACTACGAGAACGAGCCCGTCCCGGGTGGGGGCTTCGTGCAAACCTGTGGGTGCGATCTCCCCGATCCGGTCGAGGCGGTCACCGAGCCCATCACCTACTCTCCACCGGCCTACGTGGTCCAGGACGAGGATGGCCAGGTGGAGCTGCGCGTACCGGTACCGTTCGAGGTGGTGTTCACCGGCGCGGAGCTCGACCTCAGCCTCAACGCGACGCTGGATGCCTGTCCCGACGTGCCGGTTCCCGCTCACGAGTACGACGAATGGGCCGACGCGCAGGCGCAGGCCCAGGCCGCCGGCGACACGGACACGGCGCTGATGTACGGCGCACGGTTGATAACCCATGTCCCCATCGAACCGATCGTCGAGGATGGCGAGGAGGTGTTCGACTACCTCACCGCGCAGCCGCTGCTGGAGGACGCGAGGACCGCGTTCGACGCGGTCGAGGGCAGTGACCACTCCGAGATCACGTTGCACATCGACATCACGGTCGACGCGACCCTCGAGTACGTGTTCCCGGTGGAGTTGGAGCGCAACTGGCAGTGGGGTCTGTTCTTCTGGCAGGAAAACGCGATCCCGCTGCCAGCGCTGTGGATGGACCTGTATCCACAGGGGCGCGCCTCCACCGGCATGACCATGACCATCGACGACGTCAGCCTGGACGTGGACTTCGACCTGTCCTCGTTCGATTCCCTGCTCGGGTGCAGTGCAGACGCCGTGCAGAACCTGATGGAGACCCACTACGATACGTTCGTCGGCGAGGTCGAGGATCAGATCGCGGACGTGCTGGACCTGGCCCAGGGTGCTTTGCCTGCGGTTTCGATGCAGTACTATCGGGGGGATCACCTGGTCAACATTCTCAGGGAGCCGCTCATTGATGACGAGAATGACCCGTCAGGCATCACCAACTACGATCCGGCGGAACTACAACCCGATCTGGCCCGCGCCCTCGTCGACTGGGGAGACGGCAATCCGAACGATCCGGCCGAGCCCATGACCTCGAACAACTACCCCGAGGCCATCGTCCTGCCCGCCCCGTCCATGCGGTCGCTGCTCAACTGGAACGACGAGCTCGGCGATTGCGAGCCGCTGGATCACTACGCCTACCACATGCTGTTCGAGGTGATGCCCGAAGAGCTGCTCATCAAGCCGCGCTGGGTCGCCATGGACGTGCTGTGGCGCGACGTGCTGTGCGGCCAGCTGCCGGACACCCTCGAGTGTGGGTACACCATGGTCGCCACCAGCCACGCGAGCCTGGAGGCCGTGGACGTGCCCATCACCCGTGACATCGGCACGGTCATCGACGAGGAGGAGCTGACCTACCGGTCATCTACCGGACTGGCCGCATGGCTGCTGTTCCAGCCCGAGTCGGACGAGCCGCCCGCGGATTGGCTCACCGACGACGTGCTGATCTGGGATCCGTCGGTGTACTCGGAGGGCTACGGTGCCATCCCCGATTACTGGGACTACGATTCCTGGACCTCCCTCGAACTCGAGGACGTGCAGCCCCTGTGGGCGCCCGGCATGCCATGAGATCGGGAGCGATCCCCATCGCACTCGCCCTGGCGGGGTGCGCGGCCTGCGACGCCGAGATCCCTGCGCCGGCCGAGAATTGCGCGACCCTGGTCGACGAGGACGGCGACGGCGCCCGGGCGTGCGACGATCCGGACTGTCTGCAGGCAGGTGTCTGCCAGATCGCCTGGTCAACCTTGTCCGAGGTCCAGGTGGGCGCGGCCATGGTCCCGCAGTACGGCGTCGAGGGCGACGACAGGGAGGGACATGTCCAGACCTCACTTACGGGCCCCTGGGCGGACATGAACGGGGACGGGATTCCGGACGGGCTCGCCGTAATCGAGTGCTATAGTGACTACGTCACGCTAGGCTGCACGCCGGATCTCGGCCCGCTCGTCGAGATCCACTTCCTGGATGGCGCCCAGCTACTGGCCCAGCCACTCCACCAGCTGGGTGACGAGACAGCCATCTTCTCCGTTACAATCCCCGAGGACGAGTTCTACGACAACGGGCCGGATCCCTACTACCGTGGCTCCTACGCAGTCACCGACCTCGACGGCGACGGTCACGACGACTTGGTCGCCGCGCAGCCGGCCGGGCACTCGGCCCCATCGATCCATGTCTGGATGGGTGATCCCGATGGGCTGCAGATGCCCCGCGGTCCGGACTTCCAGGTCAACGGCAGCTACAACCGGGCCACCGTGCACCGGCTCGGCGACCTCGACGGCGATGGTCGGGGCGACCTGGCCCTGGTCGGCGGGACCGCGTCCACGTCCGAGGTGGGGATCGTGTACGGCGCCGAGGACATCGGGATCCTTCATTTCTCCGAGGTCGGCATCGCCGCGCGCGTCTCGGGTACCGGGGGCATGGGGAGCATGCCCGCCGTGGTCGACGACGCCGGTGACCTGACCGGCGATGGCCTGGACGACCTGCTCGTGGTCACCTCCTCGCTCGGGGCGCTACCCGATCCGGTCCCCGAGACCTGCGCGACGACCGATCTCTTCACCACGTTCCAGCAGCTCGCAGTGTTCTCGGGCGCGACCATCGGGCTAGGCAGCGTGTCCCTGGCCGACGCCGATGCCGTTCTCTGCGTCCCGAGGCACTACTTTTCGACGAGATCCACGGACGTTGTGGCCACCGGCGATCTGGATGGTGATGGATACCGTGACATCGTGGTCGCCGACGAGAACACCTACCACCACGGCGCGTACGAGAGCGGACCGGATGACGTCCGCGGCATCGTCCAGGTGGTCCCAGGAAGCGCGGACGGCTGGGGTACTGGCAACCTCGAACGGTCGATCTTCCTGGTCTCTCCGACGGGAACGACCGATGCCGAGTACGGAGAATTGGTCACGGTGGGGGATCTCGATGGCGACGGCGTGGATGACGCGGTGGTCAGGTACACGTCTTACAGCCCATTGCCGGCCGGGATGTACGACCACTTCTGCGATCTGTATCCGAAAGACGACATGGGCATCGTTTTCATGGTCTACCTCGGTCGTATTGGCGCCTTTGATTCCTCCCTTCGCACGCGCTTTCCGGACTACGTTGTCTTGGGTGGCGAGTGTGGAAACGAGGGGTTCGAGGGTGTCGAGCTGTCCGCTGGTTTGGTATATGGCTCTCTCCAGGCAGTGCAGGACGTCGATGGAGATGGCGCTACCGACTGGGTTGGTACCAAGAGCTCTTGGGTCAACGTGGACGACGAGGGCGACACCTGCCTCAAGGGTTCGGTGGTCAACGTGTACGCCAACCGCTGGGCCGAGGCCCACCCGCCCCGATGACCGACGACCGGCGCACCCTCCGCCTCACCCTGGAGTACGACGGCCACCAGTTCCACGGCTGGCAGGTCCAGCCGGATCGTCGCACCGTGCAGGGGGAGGTGGAGCGGGCGCTGGAGGTGCTGCTGCGCCACCCGATCCGGGTGATGTGTGCGGGCCGCACCGACGCGGGCGTGCACGCCCTGGCCCAGGTGTGCACCGCGCGGACCGACAGCGAGCTGTCGACCGGGCGCATCCTGCGCGGCCTCAACGGGATACTCCCGCGCGACGTGGCCGCCGTGGGGGTGCAGGACGCGTCCCCGTCCTTCCACCCCCGGTACGACGCCACCGGAAAGCACTACCGCTACCGCATCCTGCGCCGCGCGGGCCGGCCGGTGCTGCGTCGCAACCGCTGCTGGCACCTGTGGGGCGAACTCGACGTGGCCGCCATGGCCAAGCGGCTCAAGCGCACGGGCAAGCTGTTCGTGTTCTTGCGCCGTCACCGTCAACCTGCATACCCTGCGACGGAAATGGGCGGCGTGAGGCGGTTACCCGTTTGGCGCTCTAGCAGTCTTCGGGGAAAGGCGCCTCGACGCAGTCTGAGGACTGCGCTGGCC
>CAZXHG010000188.1:0-20073 GCA_964639985.1 uncultured Rickettsiales bacterium | reverse complement strand
TCAACAGGTTCTGTCGTTCGAGGTTCCCTCGCGTTCGCGCGATCTGGTGCTTCAGGACCTCGGGGTAGGTGAAGTGCTGGAACAGCGCGACGATGTCGGCGAAGGCCTCGTGCAGGGCCCACACGTCCACGTTGCTCGGTTCGATGAAGCGGGGATGGATCCCATCGAGCAGCGCATGGGAGGTCTCGTGCGCGACGATGTCGTGGGACAGGCAGGTGAACACCGTGCCGTGCGGCATGTCGTCCCCGGGGTTCTCGCTCGACGCAGGGAAGTACCCGAACAGCAGGGCCTTGCGGTCCGGGCTGTAGAACGCATTCGGCTCGCGCAGCGCGTGGGGGTAGATGCGCAGGCGCTGCACCACCTCCTCGTCGATGACCCGGCCCCGATCGTCGCGGATCTTGCGGGTCGACCACTGCGCCTTGCGGCCCAGGGCCCGCTCGAAGTGCTGGATCGTGGTCCGGGCCACGGCGTACGTCATCTGCTGGTGGAACCGGGGATCGCCCTCGGACAGGGGCAGGCCGTCCTGGGCCAGCAGGTGCGCCGCGCCCAGGTCCACCGGCGGGTAGATGCGGCGGCTGGCCGGATCCACGTCCACGACCTCCAGGTAGTCGTCCACCGGGCCGGGCTGCAGGGAATCCTCCCAGGGCAGCTGGATCACGATCTCGTTGATGTCATGGGTGTCGATCCGGCGGCTGAACACCGGATCGAAGGCGTACGCCCGCAGGCGCCGACAGGGTGGTCTGGGCGTGTGCTCGGGACGTAGTATCTGTGACATGGAAACCCCTCGACTGGACCGCAGTGTACATGGAAGAGGGGGGCGGACCCAGGGGTGTTTTTCCTGGTTACAATGTGTGCCCGAACATCATAGGAAGATCGTTGTCAGGCTTGTCGAAACAGGTCGAGGAGTTCCATGAAGACGCCCACCCACCTTCGCTGGTTCCTGGTGCTGCTGGCCGCCACCTGGCTGGGTTGCCCCACGGACGAAAACCTCGACGACGACGACGACACGGTCGCGGACGACGACGACATCGCGGACGACGACACCGGCGACGACGACACGTCGGGCGATCCCTGCGAGGACTTCGCCGTGGCCGCGGCCCAGGTCGACCCCGAGCGGTTGCTGGAGACCATGACCTGGCTGACCGCGTATCCCCGGCGGGACGGCTACGACACCCAGGACGAGATCCTGGACCTGCTGGGCGCGGACCTGATCGACTGGGGCGCGGCCGTGGACTACCACCAGTACAGCTACGACGGGCGCACCCACCGCAACCTGGTGGCCAAGATCCCGGCGACGGCCGAGCTGCACCACGACACGCCCCACCTCGTGATCGGCGCGCACGTGGACTCCACGTCCGAGGGCGGCGCACCCACCGCGCCGGGCGCGGACGACAACGCCAGCGGCGTGTCGGCCGTGCTGGAGACCGCGCGCATCCTGTCGCAGTGCGAGCTCGACACGCGCATCGACTTCGTGTTCTTCAGCAACGAGGAGATCGGTACGGTCGGGTCCGAGGCGTACGCCGCGGACGCGGCCATGCTCGGCGAGGACATCGTGGGCATGATGGCCGTGGACATGATCGCGTTCGGGCCCGAGGGCGAGGACCTGGACATCGCCACCAGGACCGACATGGCCTGGCTGGCCGCGGGCTTCGTCGAGGGGGTGGACGCCTACACCGGCACGGACACGGTGCTGAAGATCGACGACCACTGTGGGTGAGGTGACGAGGGCCCCTTCTGGTCAGAAGGGTACGACGCCATGTTCATCATCGAGGACTACGAGCTGGAGAACCCCCACTGGGACAGCTCGTCGGACACCCTGGACACCCTGAACCTGGACTTCCACCTCCAGGCCACGCAGGCCCTGGTCGCGGGCGCGGCCCACCTGGCCACCGCGCAGCCCTGGAACTGATCGTCGGGCCGCCCTGATCTACACTGGCCCGCGAGGTCCCCATGAGCCGACTCGACGAGCAGGATGTCCGGATCCGCCTGGCCCGGGCCATGGAGGAGTCGAGGGATCGGGCAGCGATGCGCGCGCGCATCGCCATCGAGGGGAACCCTGCGCTGCAGCCGGGCCACGGTGCGCCCGAGGACCTATGATGTCCTGCGAGGTGACGCACATGGCACGACAGAGGGGATGGTGGCTCGGCTACACCGTGAACGGCTGGGAGCCGGGCGGCTAGGGGCGTGTTCCGCAGCGGGACGTGGGTGCTGGTGCTGACCGCGGCCGCCATGGCCGCGGCCGTGGCCTGGCGCGCGCCGTACCTGTTGAAGGGGCTGGAGTCGCGTGCCCACGGGGATGGCCAGGACCCGACCACCTACGGGTTCGACCTCGACGGCGCGCTGATCCCTGCGGACCAGCTGATCGGTGGCGGCGTCCCGCGCGAGTTCCTCCGGGCGCTGGACGAGCCACCGGTGATGAGCGTGTCCGAGATGGAGGCGATCCGTTGGAGCGGCCACGGGCACGCGAAGATGCTCGTGTCCGACTCGCGGGTGATCGGCGTGCAGATCGATGGGATCGCGCGCGCCTATCCCCTGAGCGTGCTCAACTGGCACGAGGTGGTGAACGACACGGTGGCGGGGCACCCCATCGTGGTGGCCTACAACCCGCTGTCCGACGCGGCCGCGGTGTTCGCTCGGCGACCGGACCAGCGCTACGGGTTCTCCGGGCTGCTGCACCAGTCCAGCTCCCTGATCCACGATCGCCAGACCCTGGACCTGGTCAGCCCGCTGCTCGGGAGGGTCGTGGCCGGTCCCGCCGTGGGCGAGGCGCTGATCCCGGTGCAGGCCGCGCTCGTGCGCTGGGGCGACTGGGTGGCGCGGCACCCGGACACGGAGATCCTGAAGCCGGATCTGCTCAAGAAGAAGCTGTACAAGCGCAAGCCGTACGAGAGCTACCGCGGTTCGGACCGACTGCGGTTTCCGGTCGAACCGCTGCCGCCGCAGGGGCTGGAGAACAAGGCTTCCGTGGTGGCCGTGGAGCAGGGGGACCGGCGGGCGGCCTGGTCCGTGGACGAGATCTACGGGCACGCGGGCGAGGACGGCCGCTGGGAGGCGTCCTTCGGTGGCGAGCCCCTGGTGTTCGAGACGGGCACCTCCCCCACGGTGTTCACGCAGGCTCCGGATGGAGCCCGCGTCGTGCATTGCTACCGATTCGCGTGGCACGCATTGCACCCGACGTGGTAGGGGAGGGGCGGGAGCTGCGGACAGTCACGAGGTGGAGCCGATGCAGGCTTGGCGCACGTGGGCCTGGGTGCTGGTCGCCCTGAGCTGCGGCTGTACGCCCGATGGGGAGCACCGCTACGACTTCGACGGCGACGGCTGGGAGGACGCGGTGGACTGCGCGCCCGAGGACGCAGCCGTGCACCCGGACGCCCGGGAGGA
Organism: uncultured Rickettsiales bacterium; assembly: GCA_964639985.1. Taxonomy (GTDB): domain Bacteria; phylum Myxococcota_A; class UBA796; order UBA9615; family CAYRNR01; genus CAZXHG01. Next base: position 16,692 of record CAZXHG010000188.1, on the reverse strand, counting down.
GTGCGACGACGGGGTGGACAACAACTGCGACGGCCGCACCGACGAGTGGGACTCGGCGTGCAACACCCACGTGTCGTCCGATCCCCAGTGGGTGGAGGTGGCCGCGGGCGGGATCGTGGCGTGCGGCGTGCACACCAGCGGCACCGTGACCTGCTGGGGGTACGACGGCTGGGGTCAGCTCGACGTGCCCGACGGCCCCTTCGTGCACGTGGACGCCGGCCTGTCCCACGGGTGCGCCGTGGACGCGGACGGCCGCGCCGAATGCTGGGGCTGCGAAGGGGACGTGGGCGACCTCGAGGCGGACGTGGGCCAGTGCACGCCGCCGGACAGCACGTTCGTGCAGGTCAGCGCGGGCGGCTACCACACCTGCGGCCTGACCACGGACGGCGCGCTCGAGTGCTGGGGTTGCGGTGGTGATCGCGACTTCGGCCAGTGCGATCCGCCCGGCGGCGACTACGTGCAGGTCAGCGCGGGCATGGGCGTGCACAACTGCGCGCTGGCCGCGGATGGCCACATCGATTGCTGGGGCTTCGACCTCGCCCATCACCTCGACCCGCCCGAGGGCGAGTTCACCGATCTGAGCACGGGGATGTACGGCAACTGCGCCGTGCACGTGGACGGCGACGTGCAGTGCTGGGGGTGTGACGGCGGGACGGACGACCTCGGTCAGTGCGACGCCCCCTCGGGCTCCTTCGTGGACGTGGGCGTCCAGTTCCACCACGGCTGCGCCCTGGACGGGGCCGGCGATGTGACCTGCTGGGGGGACGACGAGACCGGTCAGCTCGAGGTGCCTCCCCTGGCCTTCGAGTCCCTGAGCGCGGGCATGGACTTCACCTGTGCGCGCATGGCGGACGGCACGCTGGTGTGCTGGGGCGAGGACGACACCGGTCAGGGCGATCCGCCGTGAGTCCACCGGAGATGGGACAGGGAGATCGGCTCGCCGACCTCTCCCCGGCTGCCTCGGACCGGCCGGTCTGCGGTTCCAGCCGCCGTGCTCAGCACCCGCTCCCCGGGAAGGTCTGGGCGTCCGCGTCGTCGCAGTCCCAGCCCAGATCCGGGTAGGTGGCGCTGTCGTAGGGGCCCGGCTGCCACCAGCGTGGGTAGCCGTCGCCGTCCAGATCCCACGAGCCCGCCTGGGGGCTTCCCATGGCGCCCATGTCCGACGGGGAGCCATCCGGATCCAGGAGGGACGGGTCACCCGCATCGACCAGCGGCGACGAGGCCGAGAGGTGGAGGTCCCAGTCGTCGGGGGTCGTGGTCGTGTCCAGGAAGTCGGGATCCACGGACAGGTTCCCGTGGCTGCCCGTGGGATCCGGGATGTTGCCCCACGGGTCGGCGCCGTTGTCGAAGGCGTTGCACCAGGCGAACGTGGGCGCGGAGGCCTCGGCGAACACCGCCAGGCTGCCCGGGCTGTGGTTGCCGTGGATGATGGTGTTGTTCAGGGCGGGAGCCGAATTCAGGGTGATGGACAGCGCGCCGCCCCGGTCCGATGCATCGTTGCCGGCGATGACGGTGGCGTTGATCCAGGGCGACGATCCCACGATGCGCAGCCCGCCGCCGAAGGTGTCCGCCGAGTTGCCCACCAGGATCACCCCGTCCAGCGTGGCCTCCGAGGACTGCACGTGGATCGCACCGGCCGAGTGGCCGCTGTTGCCGGCCATGCGCACGTGCGTCAGCGACGCGCTGGCCTGGTCGAGGTACAGCCCGCCGGCCTGGTGACCCCGGTTGTCCGCCACGAGCACGTCGTCGAGGGTGATCGTGGAGCCGTAGGCGTAGATGGCGCCCGCGCCGCTGGTCGAGACGTGGTCCACGAACCGCGAGCCGCGGATGGAGACGGCCGAATCGTCGAGCCGCAGGCCGCCGCCGTCCTGTCCGGCCTCGTTGCCGGAGAAGAGCAGGTCGGTCAGGGTCGCGTGGCTCCCGGTGTGCAGGTAGATCCCACCGCAGCTCTCGCTGGTCGTGTTGTCGGCCACGGTCACGCCCTGCAGCCACAGCTCGGACGCGGACGGGTACATGGCACCGCCGTCGTCGCCGGCGCTGTTGTCGCTGATCGTGCCTCCCGCCATGGTCAGCCACGAGTCCATCATCTCGAAGCCGCCGCCGTCGTCGTAGGTGGAGTTGCCGATCACACGCACGTCGGCGAGGTACGGGTGGGAGCCGCCGTAGATGCCCACTCCGCCGGCGTTGAAGTCCGAGCGGTTGTCCTGGATCGTGACCGCCGCGAGGGTGGGTTGCGAGCCGCCCTCCACGCACAGACCACCGCCATCCAGGGATGTGTAGTTCTCGAGGATGTGCACGTCGTACAGAGACGGGTCACCGTCGAAGATGTAGACACCCCCGCCATCGTGATCCGCGACGTTGTCCTCGACCACGAGACCGATCAGGGTCGGCGAGGCAGACTCGACCAGGACACCGCCGCCGTCGCTGCCGTGCCCGTTGCGCAAGGTGAAGCCCTGCAGCACCGAGTCCGGCCCCTCGCCGTGCACGAACGCGACCACGCTGCCCACGCCGCTGGCGTCCAGCTCGGTCCCGGCGACGCCGGCCACGCCGAGCAGGGTGACGGCTGCGCCACCGAACTCGAAGCCGCCGTCGTACGTGCCGGGCTGCACGCAGATCGTGTCCCCGTCCGTGGCCATGGCGAGCGCGTCCGGGACGGTGCCCGCGTCCCCGGGGACATGCAGGTCGCAGACCACGCAGTCCACGTCGGTCGTGCCGTCGCAGTCGTTGTCCAGCCCATCGGCACAGACCTCGATCCCGTACGGATTCGCGGCAGGCGCCGTGTCGTCGCAGTCGTCGCACAGGAGGAACGAGTCCGCGTCCGCGTCGGTCGTCTCGTCCGCGGGCACGACTCCGTCGCAGTCGTTGTCCTGGCCGTCGCACAGCTCGGTGCAGCCCGGGCAGGACGTGGCATCGCTGTCGTCGCAGTCGCCGTCGCAAGGGGTGTAGCCGTCCCAGTCCATGTCGACGTGCTCGGACAGGGTTCCGTCACAGTCGTTGTCGATGCCGTCACAGATCTCGGGTTGGCCCGGGTGCACCGCGCCGTCCGTGTCGTCGCAATCCCCCCCGCAGGCGAGGTGACCGTCGCCATCCTCGTCGACCTCGTCGACGCCCAGCGATCCGTCGCAGTCGTTGTCCAGACCGTCGCAACGCTCGAACGCGCCGGGGTACACCGTGTTCTGGTCGTCGTCGCAGTCATCATCGCATTCGAGGAATCCGTCGTAGTCCTGATCCCGCTCCGTATCCAGCAGCTCGCCGTCACAGTCCGTGTCGACCCCGTCGCAGATCTCGTCCGCGCCTGGGTGGCTGTCCGGGTCGTGGTCGCGACAGTCCCCGTCACAGAGCAGCCAGCCATCCCCGTCACTGTCCTCTTCGTCGTCTGCGAGGCTGCCGTTGCAGTTGTTGTCCTGGCCGTCGCACAGCTCGACTGCGCCCCGGTAGGTCGACGGATCGTCGTCGTCACAGTCGTCGTCGCAGACCATGTAGCCGTCGCCGTCGCCGTCGATCTCGTCCTCCTCCGGTGCACCGTCGCAGTCGTCGTCCAGGCCGTTGCAGACCTCCTTTCCCCCGGGGTGGCGCAGCGGATCGTGATCGTCGCAGTCCCCCTCCTCGGTCGTCCAGCCGTCCCCGTCGATGTCGAATTCCTCGGCTGGCGGGATGGGCGCGACCTCCTCGTCGTTGCTGTCGCACCCGGTCGCCAGGATCATGACCAGCGCGATCCCTGCTGCCAGCTCTGCCGTACGTCTGCTCGCTCCGTCCAAGGTGGGCCTCCCGGTCGTTCGATGAGGTAGAACGCACGCGAGACGGGATCTCGTTCTCCGCTCCGCGAATTCAGGGAGTCGAGGCCGGCGCGGTCGCCCGGCGTGTGCGATACGATGCTGCCATGAGATCCCTTTGCTGGTTTCCGATGGTGCTGCTGGCCGTCGCGTGGGCGGGCTGCGAATCCCCCGCCGAGAAGGACTTCAAGACGCTGGTGTCACGAATGTGCGCCTGCGAGGACGCGGCCTGCGTGCAGGCCGTGCGGGACGAGGCCAGCGCGACCCGGTCGTTGCTGGACCTGCAGGATCCCGACGCGTTCGAGGCGAGGTTCGGCGACGACCCGGCCATGGTGCAGGCGCTGGCCGAGTGGGAGGCGTGCGCGGCCCGGCACGGGCCGTAGGTGCGCCTCGGCACCGGCTCACGGACGCGGATCGTGGGATCGGCGAGAGGGGATGATCCAGCTGGCGCACACCAGGCAGACCATGGCCAGCTCGAAGGACTCGTCCGCCGCCCGGTGGCCCAGCCAGGTGTTCACTCCCAGAGCGAGCGGGATGGCCAGGGCCACGCCGAGCCATGCTGCGCGGTGGAAGCGGGGGAGGCGGAGGTGGTCCACCCAGGAGGGGAGACGCTCGCGAGGTAGCGCCAGCAGCAGCATGCCCCCGATGGGCACGGCGCGCCACAGGCCTGCGAACCAGGCGTTGTGGAAGTTGAGCTTCTCGCTGCGGGAATCCGGGGGGATGAGGAACGCCGGGGTCTCGAAGCCGAACACGACCTGCCCGTAGTCGAGCTCCTCGAGCAGCAGCAGGGCCGCAGCGGCGACCATCCACGGGCTCCGCAGCGGGATCGCACGGATCAGGATGGCCAGGAGGATCCCTTCGGTGATGGCCTCGACCATGCCCTCGGAGCCCAGCACGGCCTCGGTGTCGCCAGCGAACAGGACCGCGAGCACGGGGGCCACGCAGGCGGCGCCGAGGCACGACAGCAGGATGCCCCGTCGCTGGTCGTGCCACAGGGCGGCGAGGAGCAACAAAGCGGTGGCCGTCATGACGGTCGTGTGCACGACGCCCGCGATGTCCACGGTACCTCCGCGACGCCCGATCAGCCGCTTGCAGAGCCTCGACCGGGCGTCCGAGCATACCAAGCGCGGGCGGGTGGGACCGTGCGTTCCGCGGGCCCGCGGAGGCCGTCCAGGACGGAAACGCCTTCGCCCCCACCGACAGGGGCCGGAACGCCCGCCCAGGGGCTCTGGATTCGTCCGGAATTCGATTTCCGCTGCGTCAGAGCGAGGCCAGCAGCTGTTCGAGTTCGGCGCGGAGAGCGCGCTTCTCCGCGGGCGTCAGCTCGTCGGTGTCGATGCGGACGGGGTTGAGCCGGAACACGCCACGGGAGGCGTCGGTCTCCCGTGCGCGGAACAGCGTGGAGAATCCAGCGTCGCACCGGGCCGCGGCGTACTTCCGGTTGATCGCGCGCTTGAGCTGGGCGACCGACAGCCCGGCGTTGACCCGACCGACCCACGCCTCGGGCACGAGGTCCTCGAACTTGCCAGCTGCCTGGCGCAGCGCGAGGCCGTGCGAGGCGGTCAGGGCCTGCTGGGGATCGTCGATCGCCGCCTGCAAGGAGCGTGAGAGCGTGAGCAACGACAGGATGTTGCGCTGCTGGCGGCGGGTCAGTCCCAGCAACGAGAACGCGTCGCCGTCGTCGCCCAACCCGCGCTCCCGAAACGCGCGCAACGCGAGCGCCCGGTCGATGTCCGAGTAGGTCTTGCGCGAGGAGTTCTCCAGCACGCAGACGCGGAACGCCTGGTCGTCCGTCAGCTCGCGCACGATGGCGGGCACGACGGCCATGCCGAGATGGAGGGCAGCGGTCAGGCGCCGGAACCCGGAGATGACCTGGTAGCGATCATCCCGTCCCTCGACGGTCCGCAGGATGACGGGGATCTGGATCCCGTCGGCCTTGATCGAGCGGGCCAGCGGGCCGATGCGCAGGTCTGCGCGGAACCGGTAGGTCTCGTCCGTCAGGTCGATGTCCTTCAGCGGGATGGAGTAGACCGTACACTCGGCGAGCCCCTCCACCCGGAGGTCCTGGGGGACGTCGAATCGGCCGCTGGGTGTCCTGTCCGATCCGGGCGCAGAAGCACCCCTTGCGCTCCTCGCGCTGCGTTCGTGTCCGACCATGATGACTCGCCTCTCGACCCCGGCCCCGCCTCGCGGCGGACTCCCCGTTACCCCGCAGACCCCACTCCGCGGTCAGCCCATGGCCGTCCCACTCCGGCCCGGTGCCCTGGCACGCCGCCGGTCGATGGATGCCCATCAGCTTCGTGCCCACAGAGGATCTAGTCACATCGAAACTGTGCTGTAAATCAGCCAGATCCTTAGTTCTGGAAGAAATTTGCACATTTCGAACAGAAAAACGAAGGAGTGCTCAGATCACATTGTACTTTTCCCGGCGATCCCTTGGCCGGGGCAATCGAGCCGGTGTCCGGCTCAACGGACGCGGAACTCACCGACGAGCAGGTCACGGTCGTCCGACGACGGGCCGATGTGGATCGTGTACCGGCCGGGATCCACGATCCACGACGCGTGCGAAGGTTCGTACCGGGCCAGGTCGCGGGCCGGCACGCGGAAGCTGAGCTCACGACGTTCTCCCGGGCGCAGGTCCACCCGGGTGAATCCGCGGAGCAGCTTGTGGGGGCGGTCGACGGCCGCAGCCGGGAAGCCCACGTAGCACTGGGCGACCTCGTCGCCGGCGCGCTCGCCGGCGTTGCGCACGACCACGTGGGCCACGATCTCGCCGTCGGACGGGACCGTGGTCGCGTCGATCCCCAGGTCCTGGTAGGTGAACCGGGTGTAGGACAGGCCGAAGCCGAACCGGAACGTGGGCTCCAGGCCTTCCTTCTCGACCTTCGTGTATCCGTGGTGGTAGCCGTACACCGCGTCCGCCGCGTGAGCATCGAACGGGGGCAGCTGGGACTCGTCGGCTGGCACGGTGAACGGCAGCTTGCCGCCGGGATTGACCTCGCCGAACAAGACCCGGGCCAGGGCCGTGCCGCCAGCCATGCCGGCGTACCAGGCCATCAGGATCGCGGGCGCGTGGTCCTTCCAGGGTTCCACCACGATCGCGCTGCCCCCGACCAGCACCACGGCGCAGCGCGGGTGCCGCGCGGCGAGGTGCTGGATCAGTGCCTCCTCGCGGGGACGGAGGCGAAGGGACTCGCGGTCACCCCCGCGGGCAACCCGGTGGTTGCGGCCGGGGCTGTGGTTCGAGTTGAGGTTCTCCCCCTCGTCGTCGTGGCGGAAGCCGGCGACGATCACCACCGCGTCCGCGCCCTGGGCCGCGGCTGCGGCCCGGTCGAGATCGCGGCCGTGGTCGAACACGACCTCGGTCCGGTCAGCACAGGTCCGGCGGATGCCGTCGAGGAACGTGATCACGTCCGGCGGAGAGACGCGGCTGCTGCCCCGATCCCCGGTGTTCGCGTGCTGTGCCAGCTCGCCGACCACGGCGAGCCTGCGGATCGAGCTGGGGTCGAACGGCAGCACGCCGCTGTCGTTGCGCAGCAGGACCATGCTCCTCTCGGCCGCTTCCTGGGCCAGGGCGCGGTGCTCGTCGCAGGCGATCAGGCTGCGGGGGTAGGCCATGGGATCGTCGCGGGTGACCGTGCGCAGCTTGGTGCGTACCACCCGCCGGGCGTTGCGCTCCACCACCTCGGCTGGCACGTCGCCGCGTCGAACGGCCGTGATCAGCCGGCGGCCGTAGTGCTTCGTGCGCGGCATCTCCACGTCCATGCCGGCGATGGCCCCCGCGGCAGTGTCGTGCAGTCCCCACACCCAGTCCGAGGTGACGAAGCCGGTGAAGCCCCAGCGCTCGCGGAGGACCTCCTGCAGCAGGAATGCGCTGTGACCGCACCACTCGCCCCGCACGCGGTTGTAGGCACTCATGACCGATGCCACGCCCGCGTCCACCACCCGGCGGAAGTGGGGCAGGTACACCTCGTGCAGGGTGCGGTCGTCCAGGGTCACGTCCACGTAGAAGCGGGAGTTCTCGATGCTGTTGAGCGCGAAGTGCTTGGCGCAGGCCATCACGTTGTGCTGCTGCACGCCCTGCAGCAGGGCCACGCCCATCTCACCGAGGTGGTACGGATCCTCGCCGTAGGTCTCCTGGGCACGTCCCCAGGCCGGGTGTCTCAGCAGGTTGATGCACAGACCGCCGAAGTAGTTGGCGCCCACGGCGCGCACCTCGCGGCCGATGGCGTCGCCAACGCGTCGCTCCAGGTCCACGTCCCAGCTCGCGCCCCGGGCCATGGCCACCGGGAAGCAGGTGGCCTTGCCCACCACCACGCCGCGGGGGCCGTCACTGAACGAGAGGGGCGGGATGTGGCGATTCGGGTCGTGGCCGGCGTAGGCATTGGGGAAGCGACCGTACAGGTACACCATCGCGCCCAGCCGGATCAGCAAGGGGAACCCCCCGTCCCCGGAGAGCTGGTGTGCCTGCTCCTCCAGGGACATCTCGTCCATCAGCTCGTCGACGAGGGTGTCGAGCTCCTCGTCGTCGATGCCCTTGGGCCAGGGGTACGCGGCCGGGCTGACGTCGTGGCGAGGGTAGTGGTGGATGTAGAGGTGGAGCACGGCCCAGGCCGCCACCGCGGCGACGCCGAGGATCACGAGCACCGTTCCCATGCAGGACCTCCGTGCCCGTACACCTATCACATACGACGGGGGCGGGATCGCGCAGGTGTCACGGCCCGACGCCCGGGGAGGGGAGGGGGACTACGGCTCGTTGACCACGTCGCACTCGAGGCCGGTGTCGTCGAAGAACTCGACGAGGGTGGCGTCGCAGACCGCGTACTGGTCGGCGTTGGTGTACATGCTGGCGTAGTCCTCGACGTCCACGCCGATGCCGTTGGTGCGGTCGTCGTACCACGCGTCCCAGTAGCAGTAGTAGTGGTCCTGCCCACCCGAGACCCAGGTCTCGGCGAACGCGCTGATGAAGCCCTGGTGGTCGCAGTTCTCGAACTCGTAGCCCCAGCCCCACAGCCGGTAGTGCTCGTAGTTGCCGTTGTCGAACCACCGGTCCTCGCAGAACGCCCAGATCGGATCGTTGTTCGGCCAGTAGAAGTCCAGGTCCTCGCGGGTGAAGCAGGGGCAGCAGTCCGTGTACCCGTCGCAGTCGTTGTCGATGCCGTCGCCGCAGACCTCGTCCACCACCAGCCAGTCCCCGTGCGCGAGGTGGGCGTTCACCGCGTTCTCGCTGACGTTGATGATGTGGTGGCTGCCGTTGCCCTCCACGTGGCACACGTCCACCTTGTTGTTCTTGGCGTGGGCGGGAGTGGTCACGAGGGCGAGGGTGATGCAGGCGATGACGACGAATGCGCTGCGCGACATGAAGCCTCCTAGCCGCTACTCCACTGCTCCCGGTGAGCATCATGGCAGCCGAAGGGGATTCACTGAAGTGAAAACGCCCTAAGTGCGCGGAATATCAAATCTTTTGGAATTATGGTATTTCGGGTTCTGGATCGATCCGATCCGGATCAGTCCAGGTCGTTGCAGATCGTTTCGCCGTGGACTGGCGCGCTGGCCCCACCAGCGGTAGATCAGGGGACGTGCGCACCTACGACATCGACTCGCTGGACAACCGCTCGCCCCGCCAGGCCGATCTGATCGCGCGCTTCGTGCGCCGCACGCTGCGCCCGTACTTCCGCTACGAGCTGCGTGGCACGGAGCGCATCCCCGAGGGCGCGGCCCTGTACGTGGGCAACCACAGCGGTGGGATCCTGACCCCGGACAGTTTTCTGCTGTTCGGCGAGGTGATGCGCGAGCGCGGCCTGGAGGACCTGCCCTACGGCCTGGGCCACGAGGTGGCGATCCGGCTGCCCCTGGCCCACCAGATCGTGGTGCCCATCGGCGCGGTGCGGGCGTCCCACGAGAATGCCCGCCGCATCTTCGAGCGTGACGGCAAGGTGATGGTCTACCCGGGCGGCGACCTGGACAACCAGCGCCCGTTCCGGCACCGCCACCGGATCGTGTTCGGCGGCCGCAAGGGCTACATCCGCCTCGCACTGCGCGAGGGGGTGCCCATCTCCCCGGTGGTGACCGCAGGCGGCCACTCCACCTTCGTCATCGTGGACGACCTCCAGTGGCTGGCCCGCCTCAGCGGCGCCAGCCGCCTGCTGCGCCTCAAGGTGATGCCCCTGACCCTGTCCGTGCCCTGGGGCCTGACCCTGGGCCCGGTGTTCGCCTACTGGCCCCTGCCCACCCGGATCCTCGCGGAGATCCTCGATCCCATTCACTTCGACCGCACCGGCCCCGAGGCCGCCGAGGACGACGCCTACGTCGCCGAGTGCGCCGAACACGTCGAGACCGCCATGCAGGGTGCCCTCACCCGGCTGGCCGAAGAACGCCGATCGCGGAGGCGTGGGAAAAAGGGACGCTCATAAGTTCATAAGTTCTTGCCCGGGGAGTCGGCACGGATGTTGCGACGGCTCCGGGCGCGGAGGACCCCACGATGACTCGACTGACCGGCCTGTTCTTCCTGACCTGGACCCTCTGGCTGTTTGCCGGCTGCCCGGCCCCATCCCACGTCGACAACTACGGCGACGACCCGGGCGACGACGACGACACCACGGCTTCGTGCGAGCAGACGTACGACGGACACGCCGAGTGCAACGACGACTTCGGGGCGATGTACTTCTGCGGCGACGACGGCGACTGTATCGAGGCGTCGGGCTGCGCGGCCGAGGAGTGCTGCGTGCCGGGCGAGGGCGGCGACCATTGGTGCGAGGCCACGTTCGGCGAGGGTAGCGTCTGCGCCATCGTGAACGACGACGGCCAGTGCACCTGAGCTTCTCGTCGGTCCCGGTCACTCGCGGTTACGTGTCGAGTTACCCATGAACCTACAAGCGTCCCTTTTCTCTCCGGGCTGGGGAGCGGAAGCTCGCGTCGATCAGGGGTCGTCGCCGCGCCAGATGACCGTGGCCACGTCGTCGTCGGCAGCGGGATCGGGAATCGAGTCCCGGGTGGTTGCCCCTGCCGCGTCCTCGGCCGTGTCCACGTCGCCCACACCGAGAGCCGAGGGGCCCGGGCGCCGGTAGGGATCCGGTCGGTCCCCAGGCGCTCGTGTGAGCGACGCGGCGAAGCTCTGCCAGTCGTCGGACAGGGATGCGCGGGTGGAGAGCCGAGCGGTCAACTCCTCGACCTCGTGGGCATGCCCGTGTGCCGCGGAGATCAGCAGCCGCGCGAGCACCACGCTGCCGTGGACGTCCCCGATCCGGCCCTGCAGGTCGTCGAGCGCGGTCCCCAGCTCGTTCGCATCTTGGTAGCGGTCTTCCCGGTCCAGCGCCAGACACCGGTCGAGTAACGGGCGCGCCGCCGGGAGGATCGGGTCGATCTCTCGTATCCGGTCGCCGTAGCTGCCGCTCACGATCTGGAAGAACAGGGCCTGCAGCGACGGCGCGGTCATCAGGGGCTCGCCGGTGAGCAGCTCGAACAGGATGCTCCCCATGGCGAAGATGTCGGAGCGGTGATCGACGTTCCGGGCGTCCTGCAGCTGCTCGGGTGACATGAAGCGCGGTGTGCCCTTGATCTGCGACGTCAGGGTCGTCTGGAACGCGGCGTCCTCGCTGCGGGCGATCCCGAAGTCCATGATCTTGGCCTGCCCCTCCCGGGACAGGATGATGTTCGCGGGCTTGAGGTCACGGTGCACCAGCCTCAGCCGCTGTCCGCTGGGGCCGCGGAGCTGGTGGGCGTAGGCCAGCCCGGCCGTGACCTGGATGGCGAGGTCGATGACCGCGCCGTGGGGCAGGCGGACGCCCCGCAGACCGGCTCCCGCGAGGAGCGTGTCGAGGGTCCAGCCGTCGACGTACTCCATGGCGATGTAGTACTGGTCGCCCACGGACCCGAACTCGTAGGTGTCCACCACGTTGGGGTGCTTGAGCTGGCCGCCGAGGCGGGCTTCGTTGACCATGGAGCGCACCAGGGCCTCGTCACCGCGCGTGAGGTCGGTGCGGATGCGCTTGATGGCCAGCTCCTTGCGAAACCCCATCGGTCCCTCGCGGATCGCGCGATAGACCCGGGCCATGCCTCCGTCACCGAGCACGGAGACCAGGATGTATGGCCCGAAGCGGACAGGGAGGTGGCGCGCCTCGGCCAGCAGGTTCTCGGCCTCCACCAGCTGGCGGGACCGCGCCTCCACCATCCGCTCGAGTTCCTCCTGGCGCCGTCGCATGCGGCCGATGCGCCAGCGGTAGCCCACGCCGGCCAGCGCCAGGAGGACCGAGGCACACGCCAGGTGGAAGAGCCGGGTCTGGTGGAAGGCTGGTTGCCGCTCCAGCACGAGAGAGGCGCCGACGTCGTTCCAGACGCCGTCCGCATTGCAGGCCGTCACCTGGAAGCGGAACGAGCCGGGCGGCAGGTTGGTGTACAGCGCCTGCCGCTCCGCGCCCGCCTCGACCCAGTCCTCGTCGAACCCGTGCAGCCGGTAGCGGTGGCGTACGGCCCCGGGGTTGATGAACGTGAGCGCTGCGTAGTCGATCTGCAGGCGTCGTGCCTCCGGGGCCAGGTTCAGGCTGTCTTCGATCCGCACCGGCTGGCCGTCCACCAGCACCTGGTGGATGACGACCGGCGGCGGGATGTCGTTGGTCTGGATGCGGGCCGGGTCGGCAATGGCCACGCCAGCCACGGTCGGGAACCACAGGCGACCGTCGTGCGCGCGGTGTCCGGCCTGCTGGTACCCGCCATTGCATTCGGGAGAGGGCATCCCGTCCCGTGTGCCGAAGGACAGGCTGGTCACTCGCCGCAGCGCGCCCGCGTCGAAGGCGTCCAGCTCGGCCTCGGCCACGCGGAAGATCCCCCGGTTGGAGCTCATCCACAGGTATCCGGAGCCATCCCCGAGGACCGTGTAGATGGTGCTGTCCAGCAGGCCATGCTCGGCCGTGTACACCTGCACGTCGGTCTCGGTGATCCGCGCCAGACCCGCGGTCGTGGCCGCCCACAACGAGTCGTGCCCGCTCTCGAGGAACGCCAGCACCGGCGCGGGCTCGGCCTCGCCGACGCCGTACGGTTCGAATCGTTCGAGGACTCCATCGTGGTACCGGGCGACGCCGCTGCGTAACGTGCCGATCCAGAGCACGCCGTGCCGGTCCTCGTACAGGCTGTCGACTCTCTCGAGCCACGGCAACCGCGGCGGCCCGAACCGGACCGTTCGACCATCCTGGTACCGCATCAGGCCGGCTCGACCGCCGAACCACATGGCCCCGTCCGATGTCCGCGTGACCGCGATCGCGTGATCGAACGGCTCGCCGTCGGATCGCGGCAGGGGTGTCCAGCGATCCTGGTCCAGCAGCCACACGCCGTCACGGAAGGTGGCGACCCAGGTCCGGCCCGCTCGCTCCTCGAACACGCCCATCACGGTGATCGTGTCACGCCCCGGTGGTGGAGGCAGGGCGATGACGCCTGCATCGGTCACCCGGTACAGTCCCTCCTCCGTGCCGATCCAGACGCCGGTCGGTCCCTCGTGGATCGCGCGAACGGCGAGGTCGGCCAGACCGTGCTGTGTGCCCAGGGCCGAGAACGTGGTGTCCCGCAAGCGGGACAGTCCCCGGCCGGGAACACCGATCCACAGCGAACCCTCGTGATCCAGTGCCAGGGATTCGACCCCGTCGTCTCCCAGCAGGTGTCCGCTGCACTCGAGGTCGCCGGCGTTCGCCCTGCACACGCCGTGTTCGCTCGTCCCGATCCAGATCTCGCCGCGGTCGCCCTCCAGCAACCCGGTGACTCCGAACGAGTTCAGGTGTGACGTCGGTCTCCACGGGGTGAGTGAACCGCTGTCGTAGCGCAGCACGCCGAGGCGCTCGGAGCCGACCAGGACCGCGCCGTCGGCCGTCTCCAGCAGCGCGGTGATCGCTCCTGCCTCCTGGAGAGCGGCCAGCGTCGTCGCCGGCTCGCCCCGACTCCAGCTCGCGACCTGTCCATCGCTCGTACCGGCCCACAGGGCGCCGTCACGGGCCTGCATCAGGGCGCTGGTGACGCCATCGGGGGCGGCGCAGGGCTCGAACCGGTCGCCCCCCAGGCAGGCGAGTCCCCGGTGCGTGCCCACGATGAGCCCATGTGCGCTCGCCACGACGGCGGTGACCTGGTTCGACGGCAGTCCGTGGGCCATGGTGAACGCCTGCACGCCGTCCGCAGTGATCTGCAGCATGCCGCCGCGGCCGGTGGCGACCCAGATCGTGCCGTCCTCGTCCTCGCTGATCGCGTGCACGACCTGAGGGACGTGGTCGCGATCCAGCCCCGTGTCGAGCACCTCCATGGTCAGGCCGTCGAACCGCACGATCCCGACCTGGGTCCCGATCCAGAGGTGGCCGTCGCGGGACTGGTACAGGGCGGTGGCCGCCTGCTGGGGGAGCCCGTCCTCCCGGGTCCACCGATCGACGTGATAGGCGTGTAGCGGGCGGTCCGGCTCGAGCGCCCGACCCTGACGGGGGACCACGGCGACGACCACGATGCACAGCAACGTCGCCGCGCTCGCAAGGATCCCCGCGTTGGAGTACGTCGGGTGTGCCATCTCCCCTCCTGCAGGCTCACCGACTCCCAATGTAAGGGGTTCGGGGCCGCGAGGGGAAGGAGAGTGGACGAACCCGGCGGATCGACTCGTCCGTCGTGTACGAGTCGACGGGTCGCGTCTGGCCCTGGTCTACGCCGCGATCACCATCGCCGCGAACATGATCAGCCACACCCCGTCGAGGAAGTGCCAGTACATGGCCGAGTAGGTGACGCCGCCGTGAGCGTCCGGGGTGTAGGCGCCGCGGAAGGCCTCGAGGGTGACCACGGTCATGGGGATCAGCCCGCCGATCACGTGCACGCCGTGCAGGCCCGTGAGCATGAAGAAGGTGAACCCGTAGAGGTTGGAGCTGGCCGTGAGGTCCGCGGCCATCAGGGTCGACCAGTTGACCACCTGCAGCACCAGGAAGATCGCGCCCAGCGCCCAGGTCGCGGCCAGGCCGGGGCCAGCCGACCTCCCGGCGCGGACCGCGCGGGCGGCCCATTCCACGGTGCCGCTGGAGATCAGCAGCAGGGCGGTCGAGATCCACAGCCCCGAGGGCAGCCGCGGCATGCCCGGCGGCGGCCAGGCGTCGGCGCGGACGCGGATCACCAGGTAGCCCACCAGGGACCCGGCGAACAGCATGCCCAGCGAGGCCAGGAACAGGGCGAAGCCGAGCTTGCCCGTGCGCGGGTCGCGGCGCGCCTGCTCCTCCCAGTCGTGGGGCTCGTTCATCTTCGTTCCAGGGCCGGCGCCTGCCCGGGGATGATGTCGGGCTGGTACTGCTTCGTGTCCAGCAGGATGAAGGTGATGAACAGGGTCACGAACAGCAGCGCCGTGATGAACACCACCGCGTTGAACGGCCGATCCCAGGCCAGGTGCATGAAGAACAGCACCACCAGCGACCCCTTGACCACGGCCACGCCCATCGCCACCAGCAGGTTGAGCGAGCCCAGGTCCACGTAGGTCACGGCCACCGTGACCACGGTCAACACCAGCAGCGAGGCGAACACCCCCACCAGCAAGGGCATCGGGACCACGTGTCCGACGCTGCCATGTCCGGCCGTGTCCGCGTGTTCGTCAGACATCGTGCCTCCTACTTGATCAGGTAGAGCAGCGGGAAGAGGAAGATCCAGATCAGGTCGACCAGGTGCCAGTACAGCCCGACCAGGTCGACCGGGGTGAAGTAGCCGTCGACGAACTCCTTGCGGCGTGCGCGCAGGATCAGCCAGAGGATCAGGCCCATTCCGATGATCACGTGCACCCCGTGCAGGCCGGTCATCGAGAAGTAGATGCCGAAGAAGATGTGCACGTTGTCCGGCTCGGCGTGGTCGTCGACCGGGTCGTGCTGGCCGGGTTTCGCCAGGCCGGTGGGCCCGGTCGCGGACGGCGCGATGTTCGAGCGCTCGTCCCCGGCCGGCTCCTCGGCGTGTGCGCCCTCGGTGTGTGCGTCCTCGGCGTGTCCGTCACCGTGGGCGTCATGCCCCTCGTGGGACTGGTAGTGCTCGCCCCACAGCAGGCCGTGCTTCCACTTGTGCTCGTACTCGACCGCCTTGACCCCGAGGAAGCCGCCGGCCAGGACCAGCGTCGCGATCAGCGACGTGACCAGCTTCCTCGTCTGACCCAGCTGCGCGTAGCGCACGCCGAGGGCCATGGTGAAGCTCGACGTGATCAGCACCACGGTGTTGAGGCCGCCGAGGCGCTTGTCCAGCAGGGTGTGGGCGAAGTCGAAGATCTCCGGGTGGTTGGCCCGGTACACCGCGTAGGCCACGAACAGGCCGCCGAAGAACAGGATCTCGGTGGCCAGGAAGATCCACATGCCGAGCTTGCCCGAGGCGAACTGCTGTTCGGGCGTGTCGAAGTGGTGGGCCAGGTGCGGCGGGTCGCTCACGATTCTTGCCTGGGTCCTTTTGTTAGACGGGTCAAGATTTGTTAGTCACGTCGCACATACCCCCCCTCGGCCTCATCCCGGACCAGGCCGTCGAAGTCGTAGGGGTCGCGCGCGGCCGGCGGCTCGGCGAAGTTGTCGTGCCTCGGCGGCGATGGCGTATCCCACTCGAACGACCCGCCGCCCCAGGGATTGCGTGGCGCCCTGGGGCCCTTGAACAGCGAGTACGCCAGGTACCCGGCCATGATGAACAGCCCCGCGGCCATGATGTAGGCACCCACGCTGGACGCCTGGTGCAGCGGGGTGAACTGCTCGAGGTAGTTGTAGTACCGCCTCGGCATCCCGTGGCTGCCCATCAGGAACTGGGGCAGGAACGTCAGGTTGAAGCCCACGAACACCATCAGCGCGGCGATACGGCCCCAGAACTCGCTGTACATCCTGCCCGTGATCTTGGGCCACCACAGGTGCAGGCCGCCGAAGAAGGCGATGGCCGTGCCGCCGAACATCACGTAGTGGAAGTG
>CAZXHG010000187.1:0-20128 GCA_964639985.1 uncultured Rickettsiales bacterium | reverse complement strand
TGGTCGGCCCGACCCTGCGCCTGCACCAGTGCGGCCTGCCCAAGAAGATGGCCCTGGAGCTGTTCAAGCCCTTCATCTACAACAAGCTGGAGGAGCGGGGCCACGTCTCGACGATCAAGGCCGCCAAGAAGATGGTCGAGAAGGAGAAGCAGGAGGTCTGGGACATCCTCGAGGAGGTCACCCGGGAGCACCCGGTGATGCTCAACCGAGCGCCCACCCTGCACCGCCTCGGCATCCAGGCGTTCGAGCCGATCCTGATCGAGGGCAAGGCCATCCGGCTGCACCCCCTGGTCTGCATGGCCTTCAACGCGGACTTCGACGGCGACCAGATGGCGGTGCACGTGCCCCTGTCCATCGAGGCCCAGATCGAGGCCCGCGTGCTGATGATGTCCACCAACAACATCCTCAGCCCGGCCCACGGCACGCCGATCATCATCCCCAGCCAGGACATCGTGCTGGGGTCGTACTTCCTCACACGCGAACGGCCGTTCGCCAAGGGCTCGTACGACGACTTCGAGGCCCAGCGGGCCAAGAAAGAGAAGCGCCCCTACTTCCGCGGCCTGTACGGCAGCCCCGAGGAGGTGGTGGTCGCCTACGACCAGGGCGCCATCGACCTGCACGCTCCCATCCGGGTGCGCATGGACCGCGACCTGGCCGAGACCGGCCGCAAGGGGCCGCGGCCCGACGACATGGCCCACGTGATGGTGGACACGACCTGTGGCCGCATCATGCTGTGGCAGATCGTGCCCAAGGAGCTGCCGTTCTCGGTGGTCAACCGGGTGATGAAGAAGGGCGACCTCGCCGACCTGATCGGCCAGTGCTTCCGCCACGCCGGCCCCAAGGCGACCGTCATCCTGTCCGACCGGCTGATGCTGCTGGGGTTCTCCTCGTCGACCCAGGCCGGCATCTCGATCTGCATCAACGACATGCACATCCCGGTGGTGAAGAGGAAGCTGCTCGACGGCGCGTTCGCCGAGGTGCAGGAGACCGAGACCCAGTTCCAGGACGCGCTGATCACCCAGGGTGAGAAGTACAACAAGGTCGTGGACATCTGGGCCCGCATCACCGAGCAGGTCTCCGACGAGATGCTCGAGGAGATGAGCACCGAAATCGTGGCCAACGACCACGGCGACGAGCGGCACATGACGTCGTTCAACCCGCTGTACATGATGGTCGACTCCGGCGCTCGCGGGTCCACCACCCAGATCCGGCAGCTGGCCGGCATGCGCGGCCTGATGGCCAAGCCCTCGGGCGAGATCATCGAGACGCCGATCACGTCCAACTTCCGCGAGGGCCTGAGCGTCCTGGAGTACTTCACCTCCACGCACGGCGCGCGCAAGGGCCTGGCCGACACCGCGCTCAAGACCGCCAACTCCGGGTACCTCACCCGGCGCCTGGTGGACGTGGTGCAGGACTTCATCGTCACGGACATCGACTGTGGCTGCACGGACGGCATCGAGGTCTCGGCCCTGGTCGAGGCCGGCGAGATCATCCAGCCGCTCAAGGAGCGCATCAAGGGCCGCATCACCCAGGAGGACGTGACCGATCCGCATACGCAGGAGGTGATCCTGCCGCGCGGTACCCTGCTGGGCGACATCGAGATCCACAAGATCGAGGAGGCCGGGATCGAGTCGGTGTACATCCGCTCGGTGCTGACCTGCGACACCGAGTACGGCGTCTGTGCCACATGCTACGGTCGCGACCTGGCCCGCGGCGAGCTGGTCAACGTGGGCGAGGCGGTCGGCGTGATCGCGGCCCAGTCCATCGGCGAGCCCGGCACCCAGCTGACGATGCGGACCTTCCACATCGGCGGCGCGGCCTCCGGTCGAGTGGCCCAGTCCTCGCTGGAGAACAAGTTCACCGGCCGGGCCATGTACCGCGGTCTGGAGTCGCTGGTCAATCGCGAGGGCCAGCGGGTGTCGATGAACCGCAACGGCGAGATCGTGGTCGTGGACCGCACAGAGCGCGAGCGCGAGCGGTACGGTATCCCCTACGGCGCGATGATCCGCGTGGAGGACGGCCAGGAGGTCAAGCCCAAGACGATGATCGCCGAGTGGGACCCCTTCTCGATCCCGATCATCGCCGAGGCCGACGGCAAGGTGAAGTTCGGCGACGTCATCGAAGGCAACACCATGCAGGAGCAGGTGGACGACGTCACGGGCATGAGCCGCAAGGTGATCATCGAGTCCCGCGACGCCGAGCTGCGGCCCCGCGTGAGCATCAAGGCCAAGGGCAACAAGACCCTGCGGCGCTACTTCCTGGCCGTGGGCGCGAACATCGGTGTGCAGGAGGGCGACGCCATCCTGCCCGGCGACGTGCTGGCCAAGATCCCGCGTGAGACCACCAAGACCAAGGACATCACCGGCGGTCTGCCCCGCGTCGCCGAGCTGTTCGAGGCGCGCAAGCCCCGCGAGATCGCCGTCATCTCCGAGATCGACGGCGAGGTCTCGATGGGCAAGGACTACAAGGGCAAGCGCCGCGTGATCGTCGAGCCCATCGGCGGCGGCAAGGCCGAGGAGTACCTGATCCCCAAGGGCAAGCACATCAGCGTGCAGGAGGGCGACTTCGTGCGCGCTGGCGAGCCGCTGATGGACGGCGCGGCCAACCCCCACGACATCCTCAAGGTCAAGGGCGAGAAGGCCCTGGCGCGCTACCTGGTGGACGAGGTGCAGGAGGTCTACCGGCTGCAGGGTGTGCGCATCAACGACAAGCACATCGAGGTGATCGTGCGGCAGATGCTGCGGCGCGTCACGGTCAAGGACCCGGGCGACTCGGACTTCCTGGTCGAGGAGCAGGTGGACAAGCTGGTGCTCGAGGAGGTCAACGACCGGTTGATCGGCGACAAGCTGGCGCCGGCCGTGGCAGAGCCGCTGCTGCTGGGCATCACCAAGGCCAGCCTGAGCACGGACTCGTTCATCTCCGCGGCGAGCTTCCAGGAGACGACCCGGGTGCTGACCGAGGCCTCGATCAAGGGCAAGGTCGACTACCTGCGCGGCCTCAAGGAGAACGTGATCATGGGTCGCCTGATCCCGGCCGGTACCGGGTTCAAGGGCTACCACCGGATCAAGATCAAGGACGACGAGAACGTCGAGTCCACCCCGACCGCGGCAGCGGGCGGTGCGCCTGCTGGCGGCCCCGACGCGGCCGCCCTGTTCGGCAGCCTCAGCGGGCTGACGGGCGGCAAGGGACCGGACATCGCGTAGCCCCCATGCCCTCGTCCCCATGCTCCAGCATGGGGACTCTTCACCAACCCGCTCCTGCCCCCATGCTTCCGCATGGGGGCGGCGTGATCTGACGCAAGCTCAAGTGACGTAGTCGGGTCGAGGAGCGAAGCCGCGAAGCGGCGGAACGACGGACCCGACATCTCGGCTCTGCCCAAGGTGTTGGGTCCGTCACTCCACACGGCTTTGCCGTGCTGCGTTCCTTGACCCAACCTACGGCACACCGGCCCAGCCGCTCCACCGGGACAGGGGAGATTTTCCCAATGATCTCGTTTGGTTCCATGGAACCGGTTCGAGTGGGATCCTGATACGGGAACGAGGTTCGGGGATGAGACAGCATCCGGTCGGTTCGTTCTCGCGGAGGCTGCGGAAGAGCCGGATCGGGCCCGCGAAACAGCCACGATCCCCCCGATCCACCCCGATCCCCGCGTTCCTGCCCCGAGATCCCCAGAACCGCTTGACAGCCACCCAATCGCGCGACTATGTTTGCCCGCCTCGCGGGAGACCTGTGCCCGCGTGCATGCACGGAAGGAACGCCGGGATGCCGACGATCAACCAGCTGGTGCGGCGAGGCCGAAAGACCCAGAAGGACAAGACCGCCTCGCCTGCGCTCAAGAAGTCCCCTCAGAAGCGGGGCGTCTGCACGCGCGTCTACACGACCACGCCCAAGAAGCCGAACTCGGCCCTGCGCAAGGTCGCTCGCGTGCGCCTCACCAACGGCATGGAGGTCACCACCTACATCCCGGGTGAGGGTCACAACCTTCAGGAGCACTCCGTGGTCCTGATCCGCGGCGGTCGCGTCAAGGACCTGCCCGGTGTCCGGTACCACGTCGTGCGCGGCGTGCTGGACTCGGTCGGTGTCGAGCGCAGCCAGCGTCGTTCCAAGTACGGCGCCAAGCGGCCCAAGAAGTAGGAGTCGAGGCCATGCCCCGCAGACGCGAAGTCCCCAAGCGCCCGATCATTCCCGATCCGAAGTACAACGACAATCTCGTCGCCAAGTTCATCAACAACATGATGAGCTCCGGCAAGAAGTCCACGGCCGAGCAGATCGTGTACGGCGCGTTCGAGATCATCCAGGACAAGACCCGCGAGGACCCGCTCAAGGTGTTCAAGAAGGCGCTGGACAATGCCCAGCCCCAGATCGAGGTCAAGTCCCGCCGGGTCGGCGGTTCGACCTACCAGGTGCCGATCGAGATCCGCCCCTCGCGGCGGATGGCCCTGGCCATGCGCTGGCTGCGCAACTACGCCCGCCGCCGCCACGGCTACTCGATGAGCGAGAAGCTCGCTGCCGAGCTGATGGAAGCGTCCATGGGCCGCGGCGAGACCGTCAAGAAGAAGGAAGACGTGCACAAGATGGCGGAGGCCAACAAGGCGTTCGCGCACTACCGCTGGTAGGGCAGGTAGGGATAGTCATCGGGGCACGACAGCTGAACGAATAATCTCCGGAACACAGGTCGGGCGAGGGCCCGAAACCCGGTCCCGGGTGAACGAAGGAAGAACGTCGAGCCCAGGTCGGGCAGTTGCTCGAAACCGGGTTCGAGACCTCTCTCATCCTCCAGTCATGGAAGAAGAACGCGCGTGCGATAGACACGCGCGTTCGCGCGAGGTCCGAACCCCTGCACGACCACCGCCGATGGAAGGGAGCGCAGCATGGCCACCGACCTGCAACGTCTGCGCAACATCGGCATCATGGCGCACATCGACGCGGGCAAGACCACGGCGACCGAGCGCATCCTGTTCTACACGGGCGTCAGTCACAAGATGGGCGAGGTGCACGAGGGCACCGCGGTCATGGACTGGATGGACCAGGAACAGGAGCGCGGCATAACGATCACCTCGGCCGCGACCACCTGCTACTGGCGTGACCGGCAGATCAACATCATCGACACCCCGGGCCACGTGGACTTCACCGTGGAGGTGGAGCGCTCCCTGCGGGTGCTCGACGGCGCGGTCGCCATCTTCAGCGCCGTGGACGGGGTCGAGCCCCAGTCCGAGACCGTGTGGCGCCAGGCGGATCGCTACGAGGTCCCGCGCATCGCGTTCGTCAACAAGATGGACCGCATCGGCGCGGACTTCCCCTACGTGCTCGACACCATGGTCCGCAAGCTCGGCGCGCGGCCCATCGCCTTCCAGCTGCCCCTGGGGGCCGAGGACGACCACCGCGGCGTGATCGACCTGCTGGGCATGAAGGCGGTGGCGTACGACGACTCGACCCTGGGCGCGCAGTACCACGAGGAGCCGATCCCCGACGAGTACGCCGACATGGCCGAGAAGTACCGCGAGACCCTGCTCGAGGCGATCGTCGAGGACGACGACGAGCTGGCCATGCGCTACCTCGACGGCGAGGAGATCGGCGAGGACGAGCTGCGCGCCGCGGCCCGCAAGGGCTGCATCGAGATGCGGTTCGTGCCGTGTTTCTGCGGCTCGGCGTTCAAGAACAAGGGGATCCAGCCGTTGCTGGACGCGGTGGTGGACTACCTGCCGTCGCCCGTGGAGGTGCCGGCCATCGTGGGCGCGTCGCCGGACGACCCGGACGAGGCCATCGAGCGGCCCGCGGACGTCGAGGCGCCATTCGCCGCGCTGGCGTTCAAGATCATGTTCGACCCGTACGTGGGCAACCTGACTTACCTGCGGGTGTACTCGGGCAAGGCCGAGACCGGCGACCAGGTGTTCAACTCCACCCGGCGCAAGCGGGAGCGGCTGGGCCGCATCCTGCGCATGCACGCCAACAAGCGCGAGGACCTCAAGGAGATCACCGCCGGCGAGATCGTGGCCGCGGTGGGGCTCAAGAACACGGTCACGGGCGACACGCTGTCCCACAAGCGCAACGTGGTGGTGCTGGAGTCGATGGACTTCCCCGACCCGGTGATCTCCATCGCGATCGAGCCGCGGACCAAGGCCGACCAGGACAAGCTCGGCGAGGCCCTGCAGCGGATCTCGGTGGAGGACCCCACCTTCAAGGTGCGGCGGGACCCGGAGACGGGACAGACGCTGATCGCGGGCATGGGCGAGCTGCACCTGGAGATCATCGTCACGCGGCTGCTGCGCGAGTACAACGTGGAGGCCGCGGTGGGCAAGCCCCAGGTGGCCTACCGCGAGTCCATCGGCGGCACGGCCGTCGGCGAGGTCAAGTTCGTGCGACAGACCGGCGGGCGAGGCCAGTACGGCCACGTCAAGCTGCAGATCGAGCCCATGGAGCGGGGCGCGGGCTTCGAGTTCGTGGACGCCACCAGCGGCGGGTCGATCCCCAAGGAGTTCATCCCGGCGGTGGGCGAGGGCGTGGAGGAGGCGCTGGAGCGCGGCGCGCTGGCCGACTTCCCGATCATCGATCTGAAGGCCACCCTGCTGGGAGGGTCGTACCACGAGGTGGACAGCTCGGAGATGTCGTTCAAGATCGCCGCCTCGATGGCATTCGGCGAGGCGCTGGAGAAGGCCCGCCCGATCCTGATCGAGCCGATCATGGGCCTCGAGGTCAGCATGCCCGAGGAGTACCTCGGCACGGTGATCAACGACCTCAGCGGACGGCGGGGCAAGGTCTCGTCGATGGAGGCCCGCGGCAACGCCCAGGTGGTGGACGCGGTGGTGCCGCTGGCGTCCATGTTCGGCTACGCCACGGCCCTGCGGTCGCTGACCCAGGGGCGGGCCACGTTCACGCTGCAGTACGACCACCTCGACGAGGTTCCCACGGGGGTGGCTGACGAGGTGGTGAAGAAGATTCGCGGCTATTAGGCCGCTGGTGGCCGATATCGCTTGATGCGGCCCCTGATACTTGCTATATCCCCCGGGCTCTCGAACAGGGCTCGGGAAAACGGCCCGGGCAGATTGGGTAGGAGACGATGGCGAAGCAGAAGATCCGGATTCGCCTCAAGGCGTACGATCACAAGCTGCTGGACAAGTCCGCACGCGAGATCCTCGAGACCGCCAAGCGGACAGGCGCGTCCGTGCGTGGGCCCATTCCGCTGCCCACGAAGATCAACAAGTACTGCGTGCTGCGCTCCCCTCACGTGGACAAGAAGTCCCGCGAGCAGTTCGAGATCCGTACGCACAATCGACTGCTGGACATCCTCCAGCCGACCCAGGCCACGGTGGACGCGCTGATGAAGCTCGACCTCAGCGCCGGGGTCGACGTCGAGATCAAGCTCAACTGACAGCGGTAAAGCGGGCCAGGGCGAGGCACGAGGCAAGAGGAAAGAACGATGCCGAACGTTGCCGTGTACAACATGCAACGCGAGAAGGTGGGCGAGCACGAGCTGCCTGACGCGATCTTCGCCGATGACAGCTACGCGCACCTGCTCCACGAGGTCGTCCGCTACCAGCGCGCCAAGGCACGCTCGGGCACGGCCTGCACCAGGGAGCGGTCCGATGTCTCCGGCGGCGGCGCCAAGCCGTACCGCCAGAAGGGCACCGGCCGCGCGCGCCAGGGTACTCGCCGTGCTCCCCAGTTCCGGGGCGGCGGTGTGGTGTTCGGGCCGCGACCGCGAGACTACTCGTTCAAGCTCAACAAGAAGGTCCGCCGCAACGCGCTGAAGTCCGCGCTGACCCAGTGCGTGGCCGACGAGAAGCTGGTGCTGGTGGACGAACTGGTGATGCCGGAGATCAAGACACGGCACTTCGCTGACTTCCTGGCACGCTTCGGCGTGGAGTCCGCGGTGGTGGTCACCCCCACCGACGACGAGGCGGTCAAGCTGTCGGCCCGCAACATCCCGCGGATCACGGTGCTTCCATCCACGGGCCTGAACGTCATGGACGTGCTGGGCCACGACCACCTGATCATCACGGTCGGGGCGGTCGACGCGGTGAAGGAGCGGCTGTCATGAGCGAGGTCTACGACATCATCCATGGCCCCCTGATCACGGAGAAGGGCGCCCTGGCCCAGGACGAGAACATCTACGTGTTCAAGGTCGGTGACAACGCCAACAAGATCCAGATCAAGGGCGCGATCGAGGACCTGTTCGGTGTGACGGTGCTGGGCGTGCGCACCGCGCGGGTGCGCGGCAAGAACAAGCGGTTCGGCCGCTTCTTCGGCAAGCGCAGCAACTGGAAGAAGGCGTACGTCACCCTGTCGGATGGCGACGTCATCAACCTGTACGAGAACGTCTAGGCACGGCTCGAGGAACGAAGCGATGGGCATCAAGAGGTACAAGCCGACGAGCCCCGGCCGGCGGTTCATGACCGGCAACGACTACGCCGACGTCACGACCGACGAGCCGCACAAGGGTCTGCTCAAGCCGGTCAAGCGGATCAGCGGCCGCAACAACACCGGGCGGATGACGCTGCGGCGTCGCGGCGGCGGTCACAAGCGCCGGTATCGGCAGATCGACTTCCGGCGGGACAAGGTGGGCGTGCCCGCTCGCGTGGCCACCATCGAGTACGACCCCAATCGCAGCGCGTTCATCGCCCTGCTGGTGTACCGGGACGGGGACAAGCGCTACATGGTGGCGCCCCACGGCCTGACCGTGGGTGACGAGGTGGTCAACGGCCCCAAGGCCGAGATCAAGACCGGCAACTCGCTGCCGCTGCAAGCCATCCCGCTGGGCACGTTCGTCTACAACGTCGAGCTCAAGCTGGGCAAGGGCGGTCAGCTGGTGCGGTCGGCCGGGACCCAGGCCCAGGTGATGGCCAAGGAAGGCAAGTACGTACTGCTGCGGCTGCCGTCTGGCGAACTGCGCCAAGTGCTCGACCGCTGCTACGCGACCATCGGGCAGTCCTCGAACCCGATGCACTCCAACATCAAGCTGGGCAAGGCGGGCCGCAACCGCTGGCGCGGCCGGCGACCCAAGGTCCGCGGCACGGCCATGAATCCCATCGACCACCCCCATGGCGGTGGTGAGGGGCGCACGGCCGGTGGTCGTCACCCGGTCACCCCGTGGGGTGTGCCGACCAAGGGCAAGAAGACGCGCCGCAACAAGCGGAGCGACAAGTTCATCGTCAAGCGACGTACGAAGTAACCGAAGGACTGAACCGTGGCACGCAGTATCAAGAAGGGACCGTTCGTCGACCGGCACGTGCTGGAGAAGATCAACGCGGTCCACGAGGGCAAGGGCCCCAAGGTGATCAAGACCTGGTCGCGCCGCTCGGTCATCACTCCCGACTTCGTCGGGCTGACCTTCGCGGTTCACAACGGTCGCAAGTTCATCCCCATCTACGTCACCGAGAACATGGTCGGCCACCGGCTCGGCGAGTTCGCGCCGACGCGTACCTTCTACGGGCACGCGGCCGATCGCAAGAGCCGCCGGGGCTGAGGGAGCAGATCGATGGAAGCCCAGGCTCTGCTCAAGTTCGCGAGGATCTCCCCGCGAAAGGTCCGCCTCGTCGCCGACACGGTGCGTGGCAAGGACGTCAGCGAGGCGATCGAGCAGCTCAAGTACATGCCGAAGAAGTCGGCCCCGATCCTGGGGCGCCTGATCTGGTCGGCAGTCAACAACGCCAAGGAGATGAAGGCGTCCGTGGACCCGGATCGCCTGTACATCAAGACCATCCTGGTGGACGGAGGCCCCACGCTACGGCGCTGGCGGCCCAGGGCTCACGGGCGCGCTACACGCATCCGTAAGCGTACGAGCCACATCAGGATCGTGCTGGACGAGAGGGATTAGGAGGCCGCCGTGGGTCAGAAGGTACACCCGATCGGATTCCGGCTGGGAACGGTCAAGACCTGGGATTCGCGCTGGTTCTCGGAGAAGAACTACCAGCAGTTCCTGCACGAGGATCTCAAGATCCGTGAGTTCCTCAACAAGAAGCTGGCGGGCGCCCAGATCAGCAAGGTCCTGATCGAGCGCGCGGCCAACAAGGCCAAGGTCTATGTCTACGCTGCCCGCCCCGGGATGATCATCGGCAAACGTTGTGCCGGGCTCGAGTCGCTGAAGACCGACCTGCGCAAGGTCGCCGAGACCGACGTGTTCCTCAACATCATCGAGGTACGCAAGGTCGAGCAGGACGCCAAGCTGGTGGCCGAGAACATCGCCCAGCAGCTGGTCAAGCGGGTCAACTTCCGGCGAGCCATGAAGAAGGCCATGCAGTCGACCATGCGGTCCGGCGCGCAGGGCGTGAAGATCATGTGCTCCGGCCGCCTGGGCGGCGCCGAGATGAGCCGCAGGGAATTCTACCGCGAGGGCCGCGTGCCGCTGCACACGATCCGCGCGGACATCGACTACGGCCAGGTCGTGGCCCGGACCACGTACGGGGTGATCGGGGTCAAGGTCTGGATCTTCAAGGGTGAGATCCTTCCCGGTGAGGAAGAGGAGCGGTAGTCATGCTGGCTCCCAAGAAAGTCAAGTACCGCAAGCGCCAGAAGGGCAAGATGCGGGGACTGGCCCGCAGAGGCTGCAACGTGGACTTCGGCACGTACGGCCTGCAAGCGACTGGCCCCGGCTGGCTGAGCTCCCGCCAGATCGAGGCGGCTCGTGTGGCCATCACCCGGTCGGTCAAGCGTGGCGGCCAGGTGTGGATCCGGATCTTCCCGGACAAGCCGCTGAGCAAGAAGCCTGCCGAGACCCGCATGGGCAAGGGCAAGGGCAACCCCGAGTTCTGGGTCGCCGTGGTCAAGCCGGGACGGATCCTCTACGAGATCGACGGCGTGAACGAGGAGCAGGCCAAGCACGCGCTGCGTCTGGCAGCCAACAAGCTGGCCATCCCCTGCCGCATCGTGGCGAGGGAGGACTGAGACCATGGCGAACACCGCTGAGCTGCGCGAACTCGACGACCGCGAACTGATGCTGCGACAGCACGACGTGGTCCAGGAGATCGTCGCGTTGAAATTCCAGAAGGCCACCGGCCAGCTGGACAACACCGCCCAGATGGGCAAGCTGCGGGGCGATCTGGCCCGGATCAAGACGCTGGTGCGCCAGCGGGAGACCGAGCAGGGCCTGAACAAGGGCGGCCTGGCCCAGGTGGTCGGCTCCCTGGCCGACGACGTGGGCAAGGGCTACTCCAAGATCCAGGAGCGGTTCGGCAACCGCACCTGAGCCACAGCGGCAACGCAACGGCTGAAAAGGCAGGCAGAAGATGGCTGAGAAGACGAAAGGCAACCGCCGTACCTACATCGGTACCGTGGTCAGCGACGGGATGGACAAGACCGTCGTGGTGCGGGTGGACCGCAAGACGCTCCACAGCCGCTACCACAAGTACGTGACCCGCAGCCGCCGGTTCCTCGCACATGACGAGGACAACACCTGCGGTGTGGGCGACAAGGTCGAGATCATCGAGAGCCGCCCCCTGAGCAAGCGCAAGCGGTGGGTGATCACCAAGCAACTGGCGGTACGGCAGGGCTGACGCGGTCCGGCAGGCGTTCCACGGGACGGCGGCCGGGCA
Source organism: uncultured Rickettsiales bacterium (assembly GCA_964639985.1). Taxonomy (GTDB): domain Bacteria; phylum Myxococcota_A; class UBA796; order UBA9615; family CAYRNR01; genus CAZXHG01. The sequence continues at coordinate 8,600 of CAZXHG010000187.1, read as the reverse complement.
ACAGCGGAGGAGACAGGCACCATGATCCAGATGCAGACGATGCTGGACGTCGCTGACAACAGCGGTGCCAAGAAGGTGCAGTGCATCAAGGTCCTGGGCGGCAGCAAGCGCCGCTACGCACGGATCGGTGACATCGTCAAGGTCACGGTCAAGGAAGCGATCCCCAACTCCAAGGTGAAGAAGGGGACCGTGATGGAGGCCGTGATCGTACGGACCGCCAAGGAGATCCGGCGGCCAGACGGCACCTACATTCGATTCGACGACAACTCCGCCGTGTTGATCAAGGCGGACAAGGAGCCGGTCGGGACCCGGATCTTCGGGCCTGTGGCTCGCGAGCTGCGGCACAAGCGGTTCATGAAGATCATCTCGCTCGCGCCGGAGGTCATCTAGTCATGGGTCAGCACAGCATGCGACACAAGACCTATCTCAAGCGCGGGGACACGGTGCGCGTGATCTCCGGTGCGGAGAAGGGCCAGGTCGGGCAGATCCTCAAGGTGCTGCACAAGAGCAACCGCGTGATCATCGAGCGGGTGAACATGGTGAAACGTCACCAGAAGCCCACTGCGACGATGCGCCAGGGCGGCATCATCGAGAAGGAGGCGCCGATCCACATCAGCAACGTGCAGCTGGTGGTCGGCAAGGAGCAGGAGCCAACCCGCATCCGGTACGAGGGCGAGGGCCGCGCCAAGGCGCGCGTCGCCGTCAAGACCGGGGAGCGGATCGACTGATCGGCGGGCGGCCCCAAGGGTTCGGTGAAAGCGAGGACCCGGTCGCCGGCGAGAGGCAATCATGGCAAGGCTGAAGGACTACTACAGGCAAGAGGTCATCCCGTCGCTGATGAGCGATTTCGGGTACGCCAACGTGATGATGGTGCCCAAGGTCACCAAGATCGTCGTGAACACCTCCCTCAAGGAGGGGATCCGCGACATCAAGGTGCTGGACACCGCGGCGTCCGAGATCGCGCAGGTGACCGGACAGAAGGCGGTCATCCGTCGGGCACGGCGCAGCATCGCCAACTTCAAGCTTCGCGAGGGCATGCCCATCGGGACCTCGGTGACGCTGCGGCGTGAGCGGATGTACGAGTTCCTCGACCGCCTGATCAGCATCGCCATCCCGCGGGTACGCGACTTCCGCGGCCTCAACGGCAAGTCCTTCGATGGGCGGGGCAACTATTCCATGGGTATCCAGGAGCAGATCGTGTTCCCGGAGATCGACTACGACAAGGTGTCCCGGATCACCGGGATGAACATCACCATCGTGACCAACGCGGAGACGGACGCAGAAGGCAAGGCGCTGCTGAAGCACCTTGGCATGCCGTTCGCCGACTGAGCCAATGCCCGCAGCCGTGAGGCGCGGGTCGACGAAGGAGACAGTGGAGACATGGCCAAGACTTCGCTGCGAGTGAAGGCCAACCGGAAGCCCAAGTTCAAGGTACGGGGCTACAACCGGTGTCCGGTGTGCGGACGGCCGCGGGCGTACATGCGCAAGTTCGACATGTGTCGCATCTGTTTCCGGAATCTCGCCCTGGAAGGAAAACTTCCAGGCGTGATCAAGAGCAGCTGGTAGGAGGTCGTCATGAGCATGACCGACCCGATCGCGGACATGCTGACGAGGATCCGGAATGCGCTGCAGGCCGGACACCCTCAGGTGTCCGTGCCCAACTCCCGCGTCAAGCGGGATATCGCGCAGATCCTCAAGCAGGAAGGTTTCATCTCGGACTTCCGCTCCGAGGAAGATGGACTGCAGGGCAAGCTTCACCTGCAACTGCGCTACGATCCCGACAAGCGCGCCATCATCCTCGGCATCGAGCGGGTGAGCAAGCCGGGCCGGCGTGTCTATCGCCGGCGGGATGAGTTGCCCAGCGTGCTCAACGGCCTCGGCGTGGCCGTCATCTCCACCTCCCGTGGAGTGATGACCGACGCGCAGGCCCGCCAGCACGGCATCGGCGGCGAAGTCCTGTGCAAGGTCTGGTAGGAGGAAGAGATGTCGCGCGTCGGTAACAAGCCGATCGAGATCCCCAAGGGGGTCTCGGTCTCCGAAGCGGGTGGAGCGATCCATGTCGAGGGCCCCAAGGGTGCGCTCGAGCAGATCGTACCGCCCCACATCGAGGTGGCGCTGGACGGCGGCTCGATCCGCGTGTCCCGCGACAACAACTGGAAGCAGACCAAGTCGTTCCACGGGATGACGCGGGCCCTGTTGCAGAACATGGTCACGGGCGTCACCGCCGGCTGGAAGAAGGAGCTGCGCATCGAGGGCGTCGGGTATGCCGCCGACGTCGAGGGCAGCACCATGAACCTGAGGCTGGGGTACAGCCACCAGGTGCGTTACGACATCCCCGACGGCGTGACCGTCACCGTGGAGAAGGGCAACCAGATCACGGTGGAGGGTGTCGATCGCGAGCTGGTGGGTCACGTGGCGGCGGTCATCCGCTCGTTCCGCAAGCCCGACGCCTACAAGGGCAAGGGCATCCGGTACAAGGGCGAGCAGATCAAGCTCAAGCCGGGCAAGGCGGCTGTGACCTGATCGGGACCGGCGCAGCGCCGACGGCGCTCGCCACCCGCTGGATTCGAGAACGGACAACGTGTGCTAGGATGGCGCGCTTTAGCGCGCCCCATGGGAGTTGGAAGAGATGGCCCGCACGAACCCGCGAGCGCTGGCTCGGCTGCGCCGCAAGAAGCACATCCGCAAGACCGTCCGGGGGACTCCGGAGCGGCCGCGCCTGTGCGTGTTCCGCAGCACCACTCACATCTACGCGCAGGTCATCGACGACGAGGCCGGCGTGACCCTCGCGTCCGCGTCCACGCAGGACAAGGCGCTCACCATCGAGGGACACAAGGGCAACGTCGCGGCGGCCAAGGTGGTCGGCGCCGAGGTGGCGAAGCGCGCCACCGAGGCTGGCGTGACCCGCGTGGTCTTCGATCGCAACGGTTTTCTGTACCACGGCCGGGTCAAGGCCCTGGCCGATGCGGCCCGCGAAGGCGGCCTGGAGTTCTGAGATGGCCCGCTTTACCGAGAACGACATCGAGCTGATCGACAAGGTCGTCGACATCAACCGCGTGGCCAAGGTCGTCAAGGGCGGCCGTCGGTTCAACTTCAGCGCCCTGGTGGTCGTCGGCGACGGCGAGGGGCGCGTGGGGATCGGCGCGGGCAAGGCCCACGAGGTCCCCGAGGCGATCCGCAAGGGTGGTGAGAAGGCCAAGCGGGCGATGGTCCGCGTGCCGGTCACCAGCGACGGCAGCGTCCCCCACCAGATCATCGGCCGCTATGGCGCGGGCCGGGTGCTGCTGCGGCCGGCCGGCCCGGGTACCGGCGTCATCGCCGGCGGCGCGGTGCGCGCGGTCATGGAGGCGGCGGGCATCCGCAACATCCTGACCAAGTGCATCGGCAGCAACAACCCGCACAACGTGCTCAAGGCCACCATGGACGCCCTCGAGAACATGCAGGAGCCCGAGCGCTACCTGCGGCGCCGGGGCGTGGCGCCGGCCAAGGAGGCCTGACCATGGCGATCCTGCGAGTGACGATGAAGCGGTCGGGTATCGGCAAGCCCCAGGACCAGCGGCGCACGCTGAAGGGCCTGGGGCTGACGAAACGCCACAAGACCGTGGAGCTGGAAGATACGCCCGAGATCCGGGGGATGGTGAAAAAGGAGATCAACCTCGTTGACGTCGAGGAGGTCGCCGAGTAGGTTACCGCGACCGGTCCACTGGAGCCCGGCCTTGTCGGCCGATCTCGGATTGACCGGACCTTTCTAGAGCGCAAGCGAGTCGCGGACCCATCCAGGCCGTGGCGCTGGGAAGAATGATGGACCTCAACAATCTATCTCCCGTCAAGGGGGCGAAGCGTTCGCGCAAGCGCGTGGGTCGCGGCAACGCCTCGGGCTGGGGCAAGACGGCTGGCAAGGGTCACAAGGGCCAGAAGGCCCGCAGTGGCGCCAGCATCCCCGCCTCGTTCGAGGGCGGCCAGATGCCGCTGCACCGGCGCCTGCCCAAGCGTGGATTCTCCAACTGGGCGTTCCGCAAGCGCTACGCCCTGGTCAACCTCAAGGACCTGGCCCGCTTCGAGGCCGACGCCGTGGTCGACCCCGGCGCGCTCGTGCAGGCGGGACTGGTCAAGAAGCTGTACGACGGCATCAAGGTGCTCGGCGATGGTGACATCTCCGTGGCCCTGACCGTTCGCGCTCACCGCTTCAGCAAGTCGGCCATCGCCAAGATCGAGGCGGCCGGCGGCAAGGCGGAGATCGTGGGATCTGCCGAGTAGGAGTGGCGCCGTGGCCAGCAGCTTCGTGAACATCTGGAAGATCCCCGAGCTCCGCAAGAGGATCCTGTTCACCATCGCGCTGTTGGGCGTGTACCGGGTAGGTGTGTTCATCCCGGTCCCGGGTGCCAATCGCCAGGCAATCACCGACTTCTTCAAGACGCAGGGGGGCAACACCCTCTTCGGCGTCTACGACATGTTCACCGGCGGTGCGTTGGAGCAGTTCTCCATCTTCACCCTCGGCATCATGCCGTACATCAGCGCTTCCATCATCCTGCAGCTGCTGACCGTGGTCGTGCCGGCCCTGGAGCGGTTGCAGAAGGAGGGGGAGGCCGGTCGGCGCAAGATCACCCAGTACACCCGCTACGGCACGGTGGTGATCTCGATCGTGCAGGGCTTTGCCATCGCCTACGGCCTGGAGAGCATGAGCCCGGCCGGTACACCGGTGGTGGAACACGGCGGTCCGGCCTTCTGGTTCATGACCGTGCTGACGCTGACCTGCGGTACGGCTTTCATCATGTGGCTGGGCGAGCAGATCACCGAGCGCGGCATCGGCAACGGCATCTCGCTGATCATCATGGCGGGCATCGTGGCCCGCTTCCCCGCGGCCATCTACCAGTCCGCGCGAGGCGTGGTGGACGGCGCCGGCACCACCTCCAACCTGACCGCGGTCGGCTGGATGATCCTGGTGGTGGGCATGGTGCTGGTCATCGCCTTCATCGTGTTCTGCGAACGGGGCCAGCGGCGCATCCCGGTGCAGTACGCCAAGCGCGTGGTCGGCCGGCGGGTCTACGGTGGGCAACAGACGCACCTGCCGCTGAAGATCAACACCGCGGGCGTGATCCCGCCGATCTTCGCCTCGTCGATCATCATGTTCCCCGCGACCATCGGGACGTTCTGGAGCAGCGGGTTCATCAACGAGATCACGTCGCGCCTGCAGATGAACACGTACCTGTACAACGTCACGTACATCGCGCTGACGATCTTCTTCTGCTACTTCTACACGGCGGTCACCTTCAACGTGACCGACGTGGCCGAGAACCTGAAGAAGCACGGCGGGTTCATCCCGGGCATCCGTCCCGGAAAGAGCACCGCCGAGTTCATCGACCGGGTGCTCACCCGCATCACGCTCGCCGGATCGCTGTACATCTCGGCCGTGTGCGTGATGCCGAACATCCTGATCGTGAGATACAACGTGCCGTTCAACTTCGGCGGGACGAGCCTGCTGATCGTGGTGGGCGTGGCGCTGGATACGGTGGCCCAGATAGAGAGCCACCTGCTCACGCGTCACTACGATGGTCTGATGGGGGCTGGCGGTACGAGGATTCGGGGTCGCAGCCGACGAGGCTGAGACCCGAGGTCGAAAGGGCAAAGGGATAGAAAATGGGTCTGGATCTGGTTCTCTTCGGTCCTCCGGGAGCGGGCAAGGGCACGCAGGCCAAGCGGATGGTGGCGCGCTTCGAGGTGCCTCAGATCTCCACCGGTGACATGCTGCGCGCGGCTCGTTCGAGCGGTACGCCCCTGGGCGACGAGGCCAAGGGCTACATGGACTCCGGCAAGCTGGTGCCCGACGATCTGATCATCCGGCTGATCCAGGAGCGCATCGGCGCGGAAGACTGCGCCCACGGCTTCATCATGGATGGCTTCCCGCGCACGGTCGCGCAGGCCGAGGCGTTCGACGGCATGCTGGTCGAGGCCGGCCGCACCATCGACGCCACGGTCGCCATCGAGGTGGAGGACGAGGAGATCGTCAACCGGCTCGGCGGTCGCCGCGTGTGCAAGTGCGGATCGTCCTATCACCTGGTGTTCAACCCGCCCAAGCAGGACGGGATCTGTGACGACTGCGGCCAGGAGGTCTACCTCCGCGACGACGACCGCGGCGACACGGTGCGCGCTCGACTGGCCACGTACCACGAGCAGACCGCACCGGTGGCCCGGTACTACGCGGACAAGGGCCTGCTCCGGCCGGTGGCGGGCGTGGGCTCGATCGACGAGATCTTCGCCTCCATCGTGACCGCCGTCGAGGGCGCCTGAGGGCGCGAGGAGCGAGCCATGAAGGTCAGGGCGTCGGTGAAGAAGATGTGCGACAAGTGCCGGATCATCAAGAGGCGCGGCGTCGTACGTGTGATCTGTGTCAACCCCAAGCACAAGCAGCGCCAGGGTTGATCGGGCGAAAGGGACAGGATCTTGCCACGTATTGCTGGAATCGACCTTCCGCGGAACAAGCGGATGGAGATCGCCCTGACATACATCTACGGGATCGGGCGATCCACGGCCAAGAAGATCCTCGCCGAGGCGGGGGTGGACCACGACGCGCGCTCGGACAAGCTCACCGACACCGAGGTGGCTGCCGTACGAGACGTGATCAACAGGAAGCACAAGGTGGAAGGTGATCTCCGCAAGGAGATCGCGATGAACATCAAGCGGCTGATGGACCTGCAGACCTACCGCGGCCTGCGGCACCGCCGTTCCCTGCCCGTGCGGGGACAGCGGACCCATACCAATGCCCGCACCCGCAAGGGACCGCGGCGCATGGTCGTGAAGCGCAAGGGCAAGCGGTAGACAGGAAGATCGATGGCGAATCCAAGGCGCGGTACCAAGAAGAAGATCAAGAAGAACGTGCCCGTGGGCGTGGCCCACATCAAGGCGACGTTCAACAACACGATCATCACCATCACCGACCAGCAAGGGAACGTGATCGCGTGGTCGTCCGCCGGCGTGCGGGGCTTCAAGGGCTCCCGCAAGTCCACGCCCTTTGCCGCCCAGCTGGCGGCCGAGGACGCGGCTCGCCGGGCTCGCGAGCACGGCATGGACCAGGTCGCGGTGCACGTCAACGGTCCGGGCAGCGGCCGCGAGTCGGCGCTGCGCGCGCTGGCGAACTCCGGCATCAAGATCACCATGATCCGGGACACCACCCCGATCCCGCACAACGGTTGCCGGCCGCCCAAGCGGCGTCGCGTCTAGGCAAGGGGATACGAGAAGATGGCACGTTACATCGGTCCGGTCTGTCGCTTCTGCCGTCGTGAGGGACTCAAGCTGTTCCTCAAGGCGGATCGTTGCTACACCGACAAGTGCGCGTTCGAGCGCACCAGCTACCCCCCCGGCCAGCACGGCACGCGGAGGTCCAAGTTCAGCGAATACGGCCAGCAGCTGCGCATGAAGCAGCGGGTGCGCCGCATGTACGGTCTGCAGGAGCGCCAGTTCCGCTTGACCTTCAACCGGGCCGACCGGATGAAGGGCGTCACGGGCGAGAACCTGCTGTGCCTGCTCGAGCAACGCCTCGACAACGTGGCATACCGGCTGGGCTTCGGCTCCACCCGCGCCGAGGCGCGGCAGATGGTGCTGCACCGCCACCTCACCGTGGACGGCCACATCGTCAACATCGCCAGCTTCACCGTGAAGCCGGGCTCGGTCATCACGTTGAAGGAGTCCAGCCGCAAGATCCAGCGGTTCAAGGACAACCTCGAGCGGGCCCAGAGCCGCAACCTGCTGAGCTGGTTCGAGATGGACCAGGACAACTATGCAGGCACGATGACCGGTCTGCCGGTTCGAGAAGAGCTGACCACGCCGGTCGAAGAGCAGCTCATCGTCGAGTACTACAGCCGCTAGGGACCGTCACCGAGCAGGGAGAACACCATGTATCAGAACTGGCGTTCACTGATCCGCCCCCGGGGCGTGGAGATCGACACCGAGAAGCCGCCGACGTACGCCAAGCTGGTGGCACGACCCCTGGAGAAGGGGTTCGGGATCACCCTGGGCAACGCGCTGCGGCGGATCCTGCTGTCCAGTCTGCAGGGCACGGCCATCACCGCGATCAAGGTCGACGGCGTGCTGCACGAATTCTCCACGATCGACGGCGTGGTCGAGGATGTGACCGAGATCATCCTCAATCTCAAGGGCGTGCTGATCAAGATGGAGGAATTCGAGCCCCGGACGCTGGTGCTCGAGAAGTCCGGGGAGGGCCCGGTCACGGCCGGCGACATCACCGAGGTCGCGGACCTGGAGATCCTCAACAAGGACCACCACATCTGCACCCTGGCGCGCGACGGCAAGTTCCGCGCCGAGCTGACGCTCAAGAAGGGCAAGGGCTTCATCCCAGCTGAGCTGAATGCCGACCCGGAGGCCCCGATCGACACCATCCCGATCGACGCCATCTTCTCGCCGATCCGGAAGGTCAACTACAACGTGGGCAACGCCCGCGTGGGCAACCGGACGGACTTCGACAAGCTCACCCTGGAGATCTGGACCGACGGCTCGGTGTCCCCGGTGGACGCCCTGGCCTTCGCCGCCAAGATCCTCAAGGAGCAGCTGCAGGTCTTCATCAACTTCACCGAGGAAGACGAGCC
>CAZXHG010000186.1:0-20168 GCA_964639985.1 uncultured Rickettsiales bacterium | reverse complement strand
GATTCCTAAGTGATCCTAATCGTTTGGGAATCGAGTTTCCCCGAAGACTGCTAGTCCCGGTCGTGCAAGGTCACGTCCAGCTGGTCGAAGGCCCGGATCGTGGCCTCGTCGTCGGTCAGCGCGGACACGAACAGCTCGAAGGCCACCTCGTCCCAGAAGCAGGCGAAGTGCTGGCGGTACATCGGGATCATGGTCTGGCCCAGGGCGTGGTCCACGCGCTCGGCCTTGCGCTTGCGGGCGCGCTGGGTCATGGCCTCGTCGCAGATCTCGATGTTGATCGCGCCGGGCAGCGCGGACGTGGTGTAGGGCTTCATCACCTCGTCGTTGCACACGAAGATCGACACCACCGTGGTCTCGGCATCCTCGGGCATCCGGCTGGACGCCATCTGGTGCATCAGGTCGCTGTCGGGCTTGATCTCGGCCAGGGCGGGGAAGAACGAGATCGGGAACCCGGTGGTGCCGTTGTGCGCGGACACGAACGAGATGAAGCGGTCCACGTTGGTATGGCCGCCGAGCTTCTCCAGGTAGTACCGCGTCACGATGCCGCCGTTGCACTCGGCGATCACGTGGATCGGCTCACCGCCGTTGGCCTCGACCACGGCCTCCACGGCCTTGCCCACCCGCTCGGCGCCGTCGCGCAGGGTGGTGGTGAACAGCTCGGGCGGCTGGTAGACCACGGCCCGGAACCCCCGCTCCCGTAGCCGGTCGCGCATCACGTCGAAGAACTCGGCGACGATCGTGCTGCCCGTGATCAACAGGACCACCGGCCCTCCGGGCCCATCCCCCTCCTCCTCGGCCGCGGCCGCCACCTCGTCGGGCGGCCGGTAGGACTCGGCCGCCGAGGTCCACGCATACCGCACGCACCCGCCGCTGGCCCAGGCCAGGGCGAGGGCGAGGGCCACCAGCGATGCGCCGTATCTACTCGTCATGGGCTCTCCCTCGTTGGGGGCCAGCCTACCACTTCACGTGGGCACGGCGTGCTAAGGTCGATCCCCCGCGGGACACCCCCGCGACCTGGCTGCAGGGGGCCTCATGATTCGATGGATGACGACGACACTGGCGGCCGTGTTGCTGTTCGCGGGCGCGGCCCGCGCCCAGGACGCGGCGCCCACGGACGACCCGGCCGACGCGGTGCTGCAGGCCATGGACGCGGAGGTGGCGCGTGCCATGACCGCGCTGGCCGACGCGGAACCGCCGCCGTACTTCCTGGCCCTGGAGACCTCCCAGAGCTGGTCGGTGACCATCGCCGGCGAGGAGGGGGCCCTGCAGGGGTACGTGCCGGCCATGGCCCGCTGGGTGGACGTGGACGTGCGGATCGGCAGCCCGCAGCTGGACTCGACCCACGCGCTGCGGTCGGGGCGCGAGCGGCGCTCGTTCGGCCGCAAGGGCCGGCAGCTGGTGCTGTCCGACGACGTGTCCGTGCTGCAACGGGACATGTGGGAGGCGGTCGACACCCGGTTCGTGGAGGCCCAGGAGCGCTGGGGCAAGGTGGAGAGCGACAAGCAGGTGCTGGTGGAGGAGGACCCGGCCGAGGACCTGGCCGCGGTCGAGCCGGTGCAGGCGATCCACCCCCTGGCCGAGCTGGAGTTCCAGCTGCCCGCGTGGGAGCAGCTGGTGCGGGACGCGTCCGCCGTACTGGCCTCGTCCCAGGTGGCGTTCGATGGATCGGTCAAGCTCAGCGCGAGCGCGGAGAACCGCTGGTTCGTCAGCTCCGAGGGCACGCGGCTGCGCCACGGTCGTTGTTTCCTGCGGTTGTCGATCAACCTGGACACGGTGGCCGAGGACGGCGAGGAGCTGTCCCTGCACCACAGCTGGGACGCGGCCGACCCGGCCGGGCTGCCCGACACCGTGACCGTGGTGGCCATGGTCGCCCAGATGGAGCAACTGCTCGCTCAGCTGCGCCTGGCCACCGAGCAGGAGCCCTACAGCGGCCCGGCCATCCTGTCGGGGCGCGCGTCCGGCGTGTTCTTCCACGAGATCATGGGGCACCGCATGGAGGGCCACCGGCTCAAGCGGGTGGACGACGCCCAGACCTTCCGCGACATGGTCGGCGAGCCCATCCTGCCGGAGTTCCTGTCGGTGTACGACGACCCGGGGTTGCCGGTGTTCGGTGATCAGGACCTGCGGGGTCACTACCTGTACGACAACCAGGGCGTGCCCGGCGAGGTTGTCACGCTGGTCGAGGACGGGGTGCTGCTGGGCTTCCTGCAGAGCCGTTCCCCGGTGGAGCAGGGCCAGGCCAGCAACGGCCACGGCCGGCGCTCGCCCGGCAAGGACGCGGTCACGCGTCAGGGCAACCTGGTGATCGAGGCATCCGAGACGGTCACCTTGGACGCGCTGCGCGACGAACTGCGCAAGCGCGCCCGCGACGCGGGCCTGGAGTACGGTCTGCAGATCGAGGACATCTCCGGCGGGTTCACCTTCACCGGCCGGTCCATCCCCAACGCGTTCAACGTCAGGATCGTGACCGGCGTGCGGGTGTACGTGGACGGCCGGCCCGACGAGCTGATCCGGGGCGTGGACCTGATCGGTACGCCCCTGGTGACCTTCGGCCAGATCGTGCGCGCCGGCGACGCCCCCGAGGTGTTCAACGGCACCTGCGGCGCGGAGAGCGGCTGGGTGCCGGTGTCCGCGGTCTCGCCCCCCCTGCTGGTGGCCGAGGTGGAGACCCAGCGCAAGAAGAAGGGCCAGAACGCCCCACCATTGCTGCCGCCCCCGGTCGAGGGAGAGGAGGTGGCGCCATGACCCGGCTGCTGTGCATCTCGATGTTGCTGGCCGTGCTCGCGCCCGTCCCGGCCGCGGCCGAGGACGACGTGCTACTGCGTTCGCTGCAGACCTGGGTCGACCGGGCGGCCACCGACCTGGCCCTGGAGGACGGCGCCCCGCCCCAGCGGGCGGTGATGGCCACGCTGGACCACTACCACCACAGGGCCGTGGCCGAGTTCGGCTCGCTGCTGACCTCGGCCGGTCGACGCTCGAGGCCCGCGCGCCTGGAGGTGGTGGTCGGCTCGGACCAGCTCAACTCCTCGCGCTTCAAGACCCGCGACCGGCTCGACAAGGTGGTGCGCTCGGCCAACCTGGTGGTGGAGGACGTGGGCGCCGCCCTGGAGCGGGACCTGTGGCTGGTCTCGGACAAGGCGTACAAGGCAGCGGTCAAGCAGCTGATGGTCAAGAGCGCGGCCCTGGCTGCCCTGGGTGGAGAGCCGCCGCCCCCGGACTGGAGCCCGGCCGAGGCCGTGGAGTCCGTGACCGGCGACGCGCCCCGGCCGGTGGACGGCGCCCTGCTGGAGGAGATCGCGGTGACCGCGTCCGCGCGGCTGCGCGGCCTGGGCCTGGACCACGGCGAGGTGGCCGCGCGGGCCGTGGACGCGCGCTTCTACCTGGTGACCTCCGAGGGCACGTCCCTGGTACAGCCCGAGGGCTACGCCGTGGTGTTCGCCGAGGCCGCCCTGCGTCGGGACGACGGCGTGGAGGTGAAGGACCACCGCCAGTGGGTGGCCGCCACCGTGGCCGAGCTGCCCCCACTGAAGGCCATCGCCGACGAGGTGGAGGCCATGGGCCGCAACCTGGTCGCCCGGGCCCAGGCCGAGCCCGTGGACTACTACGAGGGCGCGGTGGTGTTCGAGGGCCGCGCGGCCGTGGACCTGCTGCGCTACCTGGCCACCGAGCAGCTGTGCGGCACGCCCCCGCCGCCGGACGCCCAGCAGAACTACGACGCCCTGACCCGGTCCGGACCACGCCTCGGCCGGCGGCTGCTGCCCGCGGGCTGGAGCGTGACCGACGATCCGACCCGGGCGCTGCCCGGTCTGCCGGGCGCCTACGCGTACGACCGCCAGGGGGTGGCCGCGCGGGCCGTGGACCTGGTGGAGGACGGGTACGTGCGCGACCTGGCCATGTCCCGCGTGCCGCGGCGGGAGCTGCCATCCAGCAACGGTCACGCCCGCGGGCTCGTGCAGGCCGACTGGTCGGCGCGGCTGTCGGTGTGGCACGTGCAGCCGGACCGCAACCTCTCCGGCCGCGCGTTCGACAAGGCCCTGGCCAGGGTGCTCAAGGCCACGGGCGCGGACCAGGTGCTGGTCGTGCGCGGCCTGGCCCTGGGCAAGCACGGGGCGCTGCCGCGGCCCACGGACGCGGTGTGGGTGGCCGCGGACGGCACCGAGACCCCGGCGCTGAGCCTGTCGTTCGCCGAGACCTCGCGCCGCACGCTGCGTGACATCGCTGCCGCGGGTGGCGGCGAGCAGACCGTGGCCTACCTCGAGCCGCGGGAGCTGGACGACAAGCCCATGGAGACATCGGGGCTGCCCACGGTGCTGACCGCACCGCAGCAGCTGCTGGTGGAGGATCTGGAGCTGGTGTTCCCTGGACCGGACGGCCGGCCCCACGCGTTCGGGCCGCCGCCGATGGAGTAGGACGTGATCAGGGTTCTTCGAGCCGGTGGCTCAGCCACTGCTCGATGAAATCGTCGCGATTGGCCTCGCGAGCGCGGATGGTCTGCTCCAGCTCCTCCATGCGCAGGGTGAGCAGGGCCAGGCGGAAGCGGTAGGAGTCCAGCTTCAGGTCGTGGAACTGCGTCGCGAGATCTTCCAGCTCGCCCTGGATCGCGGCCTGCTCCTCGTCGGTGACCGCGGCGCGGTACTCGTCGATCTTGGCGTCGATCTCCGCCTCCACGCCCTTGATCAGTTCGTCCGCCTCGGCCCACTCGGGGTGCTGCGTGCGAAGCTGGAGCCTGCCCCGCGCCTGGTTCATGCGCCGCCGGAACTGGAAGCTGTCCCGGTCGTCCATCGCCACCAGCTCCCGGTACAGGCCGGGCTCCACATCCTGCAGCATCGCCAGCACGGCCTCGTCGCCCAGTTCGTTGATCGGCACGTCCTGGGCCGTGGCCGTCGAGGCCACGATCAGCAGCGCGCAGGCTGCCGCCAGCAAGATCGTCCGTCGCATCACATCTCCTCCATGTCTCGGGCCAGCGCGTCGATCTCCGCGTCCAGCAGGTCGAGCTCGGCGGCGATCGGATCCACCCAGGGCTCCACGTGCACCACCGGTGCGTCGGCCACCGACCTCGGCGCCTCCATCCGGTTCATCACCCCCACGCTCACGGTGACCACCAGCACCGCGGCCACGGCCGCAGCCCACAGCGCCACGCGGCGGGTCGCGCCCGGCGGTCTCAGGGGGATCACGTCCGCGCGGGTGTCGGGCACCTCGATGTGCTCCATGGTCGGGCCGTCCAGGTCCGCGGGCTGCTCGCGCAGCGCGCCCTCCACCAGCCCCACCGTGACCGCGTGTTCGGCCAGCGCTTCCTGGCAGTCCACGCAGGTCGCCAGGTGGCCGGCGTACCACGGCGGCGACTCGCCGAACAGGTGGAGCAGGACCGTGGTCTCGCTGTGTTCACAGGCCATGGTCACGTCCTCGCCAGCCCGCGCTCGGTCAACTCGGCGCGCAGCTGCTTCAATCCCCGGTGCATCCACGACAGCACCGTGTTGAGCGGAGCGTGCATCTGCTCCGCGATCTCGGCGAAGGTCAGTTGCTCGGTGAGCCGCAGCCGGATCACCGTCGCCGAGTTGGGGTTCATGGTCGCCAGGACCTCCTCGACCACGTCCACGAGTTCGTTGTACGCGGTCAGGTCCAGCGGTTCGCTGGCCACGGGCGGCAGCTCCTCGCAGGGTACGAGGTGTGGTCGCGCGCTCCGGCGGCGGTGGTGGTCGATGGTCAGCCGCCGCGCCGCGGAGAACAGGTAGGCCCTGAACCGCCCGTCGTCGGTGTAGCGGCCGAAGCTGCGCTCCACCCGGGTCCACAGCTCCTGGTACAGCTCCTCGGCGTCGTCGCCCACACGCCGCACGAAGAAACCCATCAGGCAGTGGCGGTGGCGGGCCATCAGGTCGGCCAGCGCGCGGGTGTCCCCGTGGCGATGTGCGTCGATCAGGGCGGCGTCGTCGAGCATGTTCCTATCCGGGACAACGCAGACGTTCGGCTTTTGTTGCCCCGAGCCTCACGGTAGCAGCTCGAAGCCGTCGCGCAACGCGCGAAGATCCGCTGCGTGGGCGGGCGCGCCCATCAGCAGCAGGCCGTACAGGGTCTGGCGGTGCACCGTGTGCTCGAACGTCAGCCCGTCGGCCGCGCCGCCCATGTGCAGCAGCCGGCTGGGCTGCCCGCCCAGCGTGCCCTCCTCGTGCTGCACCTGTCCGCTCGCGGTGGTGGCCGCGAGCTGGGCGAACAGCTGCTCGGCGTAGCCCTGCATCCACTCCTCGTCCTGGCCCACGTGCGCCGCCTGTACGGCCAGCACCATGGCCTCGGCCTCACCGTCGGTGCAGGTGACCTGCGTGCCCAGCGCGGCCATGCGCTGATCGCCCACCTCCGTGCAGCTCCAGGTGCGATCGGGCAGGGCCAGGGACCAGCCGCAGCGCAGGTCGGTGTAGCGGTCCCGCTCCACCTGCACCGGCTCGAGGCCGTCGGGGTACAGGGTCACGCCGTCGATGGCCGCTTCGATGGCGTCCGTGGCCGCGTCCACGTTGGCGGGCAGGCCCCACAGCACCAGCTGCAGTCCGCGCCCGTCGACCACGAACGTGGTGATCCGGTAGCCCAGGGCGAGCTCGTCGTAGGTCAGATCCATGCGCGTGGTCAGGCCCTTGCCTCCGGAGACGCGCACCTTCCTGGGCCGCGCCCGGGCCGTGCCGCCCATGTGGTCCAGCACCTCCTGGTGGAAGGCCGCGCCGTTGCGACCCAGCGCCTCCTCTCCGATGACCACGCCGAACAGTCCGTAGGACGGCTCCTCGATGTACAGCTGGGCGTCAGGGTTGGCCGCTCGCGCGTCCTGGCCGGCCCGCACTCGCCACAGGTCCGCCCCTGGCGCCCGCCAGCCGAACCCGTACAGGAAGTCGCGGTAGGTGCCGTCCCTCAGCGACCAGCCCAGGCCGATCTCCTGGGCCGGCTCGGGGCTGGAGCGCAGGTCCTTCTTCAGCGCGGCGCGCTCCGTGACCGTCAGCAACCGGATCATCTCGAAGCCGCGCTGGAGCTCGGGCAGGGCCGCCTCCCGCTCGGTGGGGTAGAACCAGCCCAGCACCTGGATGCAGGTGTCCCCCTCGAAGTGCACCGCGTGCATCATCTCCGAGGGGAAGGGCCAGGTCACGTCGATCACGGCGAACGTCAGCTCCCGGCCGTCCACGGTCATCACCCGGTCCTCGGCCAGCCGCGTGCCGGTCAGCCCGTCCAGGGTCTGCTGCAGCAGCATGGCCGCGAACGGCTCGCGGTCCACGCCCGCGGCCTGTTCCGGGATCAGCACGATGAACGCCTCGGGATCGGACGCCACCAGCCCCACCTCGGCGTCGGCGTTCATCTGGGTCAGCTCCGTGCCCACGGCCACGTGCCACGGCTCCTCGGGGTCCACGGCGATGCCGTAGGCCGCGGACGCGAACCTGCCGTCCCGCACGCGCCAGCCCACGCCGCGGAAGTCCGGCACCGCGCGCACCGTGGCGCGGCCGCGCACCGGGCCGCCGAGGAAGGAGAACGAGGCGCGCCAGGCATGCACAGCCTCGGTGTCGGCCATGGCGTCGGGCGCGCCGAACAGCACCAGCTGGTAGGCGTGGCCCTGGTGCACGAACACCGTGTAGTCCACCTGGCAGAGGAACCCCTGCTGCAAGCCGCGCAGGCGGAAGCGCACCGCGGCCTCTCCGCGAAACAGGGTGTCCTCCTGGCCCAGTTCCTCGACCTGCTCGAGCTCCAGCGCGTCGTGCACGGTCTCGGCGAACAGGTGCACGTCCAGGGCGGGCGCCTTCTCCACGATGATCATGCCGAACACGGGCCCGGGGCCGAGCACGCCCGCGACCGCGTCCGGCGCCATCGCCCGGATCTCCGCCTCGGGCATCAGGGTCCAGCCAGGCCCCGGGGCCTGGATGCGGAAGTCGTAGCCGTGGTCCAGCAGTTCGTCCCCGTCCACCGTCTGATCGGAGGACGCGTGCACCACCTCGGCGCGCGTCGGCCCGGCCAGCGCCATGCAGGCCAGGGTGAGCAGCAGTGTCGCGATCACGAGCCGTGCCATGGGCGCCTCCGCCCCGAAGAACTCGGGCAGGACAGCGTAACACCCGCACCCTCCGGACGGTCCCATCCAGCGAAGGGCGGTGATTCGCATGAAGGCCTCCGATCACGTCATCCAGTGCCTCGAGGAAGAGGGCGTCGAGCTGATCTTCGGCGTGCCCGGCGAGGAGAACGCCGACCTGATGATGTCCCTGCTCGACTCGGACATCCGGTTCGTGATCTGCCGCCACGAGCAGGGCGCGGCGTTCATGGCGGACGTGTACGGCCGGCTCACCGGCTACCCCGGGGTGTGCCTGGCCACCCTCGGCCCGGGCGCCACCAACCTGGTCACCGGCGTGGCCAACGCCAACATGGACCGCTCCCCGGTGGTCGCGCTCACCGGCCAGGGCTCCACCCACAGGCTGCACAAGGAGTCCCACCAGGCCATGGACGTGGTGGCCATGTTCCGGCCGTTCACCCAGTGGGCCCACTCCATCCGCCGGCCCGAGAACATCGCCGAGGTGGTGCGCAAGGCGTTCAAGGTGGCCCGCATGGAGAGCCCGGGCGCGACCCACATCGAGCTGCCCGAGGACATCGCCAAGATGGACGTGGACCTCGCGCCCATCCCCCGGCAGTACGCCCACCGCCGGCCGGCCCCGGCCGCCCGCTCGATCCGCGCGGCCGCGGACCTGATCTGCGAGGCCCGCTTCCCCGTGATCCTGGCGGGCAACGGCTGCGTGCGCACCCGGGTCTCGGCCGAGCTGCGGGAGCTGGTGGACCGCACGGGCATCTACGTGGCCCACACCTTCATGGGCAAGGGCGCGCTGGACGATCGCCACGGCCGCTCCCTGTTCACCGTCGGGCTGGGAAGCCGCGACCACGTCAACACCGTGTTCGACAAGGCCGACCTGGTGCTGGCCGTGGGCTACGACATGGTCGAGTGGCTGCCCGAGAAGTGGAACACCGGCCGGCCCAAGCGGCTGGTGCACGTGGACTTCGAGCCCGCCGAGGTGGACAGCCACTACCGCGCCGAGGTGGAGCTGGTGGGCGACATCGCCGCGGGCCTGCGAGGCATCAACGACGCGCTGGGGGAGGTCGAGCGGCGGCAGTTCGCGGTGGCGGCCGAGGAGCGGCTGCACATGCTGGCCGAGCTGTGCGAGTTCGACACCGACCCGTCGTTCCCGATGAAGCCGCAGAAGATCCTGTCGGACCTGCGTACGCTGATGGACGACGACGACATCCTGATCAGCGACGTGGGCGCGCACAAGCTGTGGGTGGCCCGCCACTGGTCCACGTTCAAGCCCGGCACCTGCATCATCTCCAACGGGTTCTGCTCCATGGGGATCGCGCTGCCCGGGGCCATCGCCGCGAAGATGGTGCACCGGGATCGTCGTGTGGTCGGCCTGATGGGGGACGGCGGGTTCATGATGAACATGCAGGAGCTGAGCACCGCGGTGCAGTACCGCGTGCCCAGCGTCAACCTGGTGTTCGAGGACGGCCGCTATGGCCTGATCGAGTGGAAGCAGGTCAACGCCTTCGGCCGCTCGTCTCACGTGGAGTTCCCCAACCCCGACTTCGTGAAGCTCGCCGAGTCCTTCGGCGCCTTCGGCGTGCGGGTGGAGTCCCCGGACCACTTCCCCAGGGCCATGCAGCAGGCCTTCGCCCAGACCGACCGCCCGTCGCTGGTGGTCGTGCCGGTCGACCACATCGCCAACTTCGACCTCACCGAGCGCCTGGGCAACCTGATCGCGCACGGCTGATCGATCCCCGCGCAACGAACCCCGGGTTGCCCGAGTCCAGATCAGGAATTAGGCAAACCTAATAGTACGGGACGGGGCATCGCCGTGGCCATCGCCGGCCCTGGCCACGCTGATCGGCATCTCGGTCGGGGTCGCGGGCGTGTTCGGGCTGCGCCACGGTGCTGTGGGTTCCTGGGTTCGCGTTGAACCACAGGCGCCGGTGGTGATGCCGGCCAACGTGATCCCGCTGCGCGTGGAGGCCACGTACGAGCCCGCGTTGCGGTACGCTTCCCGGCGTCGATGAGCGGAGGCGAGATGGCAGGCGACGAGCGGCGGTTCCACGGCATCGTGCGCAAGCAGGTCAAGGCGAGGTACCTGAGGTACCTGCCCGAGGGCTACGACGCGGACACCTCGAAGAAGTGGCCCCTGGTGCTGTTCCTGCACGGCGCGGGCGAGCGGGGTGAGGACATGAACCTGGTCAAGCTGCACGGCCCGCCGCGGCGGATCGACGAGGGGGCCTCCTTCCCGTGCGTGGTCGTGGCGCCCCAGTGCCCGGAGGACGAGCACTGGGACACCGACACCCTCGCTGCCCTGCTCGAGGAGGTGGCCAGCGGCGTGCGCATCGACCCGGACCGGATAACCCTGACCGGCTTCTCCATGGGCGGGCTCGGCACCTGGGCCCTGGCCGCGGCCCACCCCGACCGCTTCGCGGCCATCGCGCCCATCTGCGCACCCGCGCTGTGGGCCGCCTACGGCGAGCTCGCGAAGCTGCCCACCTGGGTCTTCCACGGCGCCATGGACACGGCCGTGGCCGTGGGCGAGTCCGTGCACATGGTGCGGCGGCTGGAGGAGGCGGGGGGCGAGCCGAAGCTGACCATCTACGAGGACCTGGAGCACGACTGCTGGACCCGCACGTACGAGGACGAGGGATTCTGGGAGTGGCTGCTGGGGCACCGGCGCCCGGGCTGACGTCGGCCCCGGGACCTCACCGCCCTAGAACGAGCGGCCCCAGCACGCCAGATCACCGTCGGTGGTCACGCCGCAGGTGAACCGGTAGCCCGCGTCGACGCGGTCGAAGGTGTACCCCGCCCGTTCGTCGGTCTCGCCGTAGTAGTCGTTGCCCCAGCACTGCAGGGCGCCGTCGGTCTGGATGGCGCAGGCGTGGTTCGAGCCCACGGTGACGTGCTCGAAGGCGCCGGTCACGACGTACTGCGCTCCGAAGTAGTACCCCCAGCAGGTGACGTCGCCGCCGTCTGCCACCGAGCACACGTCGGAGACGCCGGCTTCCACCTGGAAGCCACCGGCCCCGGCCGGGACGTTCAGCCGTCCGTAGTTGCCGTTCCCCCAGCACACCGGCTCCTCCAGGGCCGTGATCGCGCAGGTGACGTCCTCACCTGCCGACACCTGCAGGAACTCGTCCGTGCGGTCGTCGGCCTGGTGCCAGGTGTTGTGGCCCCAGCAGTCGATGCTGCCGTCCTCGCGCAGGCCGCAGCTGTGCTGTGAACCTGCGGAGACCTGTACGAAGGTGCCCGACGGCGCGTTGCACTGGCCCTTGTCCGAGATCGCACACCCCCAGCAGTCGACCGTGCCGTCGTCGGCCAGCGCGCAGCTGTGGTACCGGCCCGCGGACACCTGCACGAAGCTGCCGGTGGCGGGCATGTCGTTCACGCGGCCGTGGCCACCGTCCGAGCCCCAGCAGTCCAGGGTGCCGTTGTAGCGGGTGGCGCACGCGTGGTCGCGGCCCGCACTCACGTCCCGCCAGCATGTGCCGTCCGCGTCCCCGTCGCAGTCGCTGTCCACGCCGTCGCAGACCTCTATCGCGCCCGGGTGCGTGTCCGGGTCGGCGTCGTCGCAGTCGCACTCCGTCTCCTCGTCCGTGCAGCACACGGCCCAGCCGTCACCGTCCTCGTCCGTGGACGCGACCGCGCTCAGCACGGTGGCCACGTCGTCGGCGTACACCGAGTTGCCCGCCTCGTCGTGGACCATCGCGTCGATCGTCCACCACCCGGCCTCGCTGCCCTCGGGGATGGTCACCGACCCGTACCACACGTCGCCGGCCACGCCCCAGATGTTGGCGCCGAACGAGTGGATCCCGGACGGGCTGCGGCCCCACACGGTCACGCTGCTGATGGCCGAGGCCTCGTCCGTGGTCTGCACGTACACGGTCATGGCCGAGCCCTGGCAGTCGCGGTCCGCCCACACCGCCTCGATCACGGGTGGCTCCGTGTCCTGGAACGGCGAGTCCACCGTCACCGTGCCCGCGTCGGTCAGGTACACGCTGTTGCCGGCGTCGTCGTGGGCGTACACGTCGATGGTCCACACGCCTGCCTCGGCCCCGGCCGCGATGCCGATGGTGCCGTACCAGCGGCCCCGCTCGTCCACGCCCCAGATGTTGGCGCCGAATCCGCTGGCGCCGCTGGGGCTGGATCCGTGCACGGACACGCTGCTGATCCCGGACAGGTCGTCGGTCACGTCCACGGTCAGCACGAAGGTCTGGCCCGCCTCCACCACCTCGGGATCCGCCTGCACCAGGCCCACCACCGGCGGCGTGTCGTCCACCTCCACCGCCTCGACCTCGAACACGGCCACGTCGTACTCGTACACCGAGTTGCCCACCTCGTCCCAGGCGCCCACGTCCACGGACCAGGTCCCGCCCTCGGCGTTCTCGGGGATCGTGACCGAGCCGTACCAGCGACCCTGCTCGTCCTGGCCCCAGATGTTGGCCCCGAAGCTGCCGGCGCCGCCCGGGCCCGAGCCCCACACGGCCACGCTGCCGAGCGCGGACTCGTCGTCGGTCACGTCCACCGTGATCGTGACGGTCGCACCGGCGGTCACCGGATCCGGGGTCACGGTCACCGCGTGGATCATTGGCGCGGTCAAGTCCGCGTCGCCCACGCCGTCGCAGTTGTTGTCCCGGCCGTCCTGCAGCTCGGGCGCGCCGGGGTAGGTGTCGGCGTGGGTGTCGTCGCAGTCCTCGGGCGGGAAGTAGCCGTCCCCGTCCCAGTCCACCTCCGGGTCGTCCCCGGCCGTGGCCACGCTCATGGACTCGCCCGCGACCTTGTCCCCCAGGGGCTCGGTGTCGCCCGCGTCCCCGCTGCCCAGGGGATCGCCCTCGGTGAACCCGTCCACCTCGAAACCGCCCTCGGTGAACGCCACGTCCCACTCGCCCATGCCCTCGGCCGCGCCGTCCAGGGTCGTGCCCACGGGCACGATGTGGATCCCGGTGGCGCAGTCTGCGTCGCACAGGGTGACGTGCGTGGCGTCCGCGGGCTCGCCCAGGGGATGGTGCTCGTAGTGGAACGAGGTGCCGTGGCCCGGGACCAGGTAGTAGAACGCGTCCAGGCGCACCACGTGCGCGGGCCCGTCCACCGTGAAGGTGGCGTCCCCGGCCAGGGTGACCGTGCAGGTGGTCTCGTTGCCGTCCACGAAGCCGGGGCTGGCGGCGAGCACGAACGACTCTTCGCCGCACTCGACCGCGGCGAACGCATCCGCACCGTCGCAGTCGGAGTCGATCCCGTCGAGGATCGTGTCCACGCCGTCGGGGTGGATGGCGCTGTCGCCGTCATTGCAGTCGTCGCCGTTGGCCACCTGGCCCTCGGCCAGCTCGCACTCCTCGCTCGGCGTGTCCGGATCCCCGAACCCGTCGCCGTCCGCGTCCGCGTAGGTGGTGAACGGCAGGTGGTCGCCGTGGCCGAGGTGGGCGTCCAGCGCGTTGGCGTTGATCTCGAGCCGCTGGAAATCGCCCTGGCCGGTGACGTGACACACCTCGACCCGCTCGTTGGCCGCGGACGCGGCCGAGGGGGCCAGCAGGGCCGAGGCCAGCGCGGCGGTCGAGAGGACCTTCGGGATCGGATGGAAACGCATGGGACCCGCCTTTCTCCATCGCTGGTGGATGGCTCGGTCCCAGGTAGAGCAAAGGGCGTGCCAGGGGGCGTGTGGGGAGACGTGCGCGCCCGGCCTTCCATCGGGTCGTATGAGGGGCATACGGAGGGCGTATGGTGGTCATACGGGTGCGGGTCCGACCGATGACAGGTCACCTGCGATGGGATACCGTGAGTTCGTGACCGAGCAGGAACGAGAGCACTGCGCCCACAACCTCCGCATGGCCCTGGAGATGTTCGACCTCGGCGTGGACATGAAGCGCCAGCAGCTCAAGCGGGCGCACCCCGAACTGGACGACGCCGCGATCGAGGATCGGATCGACGCCTGGCTCGTCGACAAGCCCATCGATCCCACCGTGCCGGGCGCTGTCGTCAGGCGGGCGTCCTAGACCGCTGTCCGACCGACAGGTTCAGCAGCCCTGGCCCGGGTACACCTGCTCGTCGCGGTCGTCGCAGTCCATGCCCGGGGAGGTGGCCGCGTCGTAGGCGCCGGGCTTCCACCACTCGAAGTACCCGTCCCAGTCCAGGTCCCAGCCGTCCGCGTCGGGGCCACCGTACACGCCCATGTCCGCGTTCGACCCGTCCGGGTCCGTGTCCGAGCCCGCATTCACCAGCGGCGAGGTGGTGGACAGGTGCAGGTCCCAGGCCGTGGCGTCGGCCCCTGACAGGCTCAGGTAGCCGGGATCCATGGAGATGTTGCCGTTGGTCCCGGTGTAGTCCTGGGAGCCGGCCCAGTCGTTGGGTGCGTTGCCCCAAACGTCGCAGTTGTGCGCGTCCACGAGTACGCCGCCGTACTCGGTGTTCACCCCGCCGCCGTACTCGTTGGCCGTGTTCTCGGTCACCACCACGTCGAACAGCTCCAGGTGGGCGTTCCAGTAGTTGTGGATCCCCCCACCGGCGCGCATCGCGTCGTTCCGTAGCACTGCGCAGTGCGACATGGTCGCCGCGAACGCGTTGCTCGGGCCGGTGAAGTAGACGCCTCCCGCCCACTGGTCGGCCTGGTTGTTCGCGATCACCACGTGGTCGAGCGTCGCGGTGGCCGGATCGTCGTTGCTGCCGGCCGTGATCCCGCCGGCGTAGTACCCCGCGTGGTTGCCGGCCACCAGGCAGTGGCTCATCTCCAGCGAGCCGCCTCCGTCGGACAGGTACCACAGCAGTCCGCCCCCGGAGCTTCCGCTGGAGTTGTCGCGGATGATCACGTTCTCGAGCCGCGCGTTCAGGGTGCAGCTGGCACCGTCACTCCACAGGTCGATCCCGCCGCCCGAGCCGCTGGTGATGTTGTCGCTGACCACCATCCGGGAGAACTCCGGGGCCATGGCCCCGCTGGTGCACTCGGCGCTGATCCCACCTCCGGAGTCGTTGGCCACGTTGCCGGTCACCACCAGCTCGGTCAGGGTGGGTGATGCATTCAGCACGCGGATCCCGCCGCCGAACATGGCCGTCCCCCCGGTGATGGTGAACCCCTGCAGCACCGCGGCGGCGCTCTCCCCCCCGGAGAACGTCACGACCGACCCCGGTCCCGGGGCCTCCAGCGTGGTCTGATCCGGCCCGAACACGCCGATCAGGTGTACGTCCTTGCCCAGGAAGTCCACGAACCCGGTGTAGGTGCCCGCGTCCACGCAGACGTCGTCCCCGTTGCTGGCCGCCGCGATCGCGGCCTGGATGGTGGCCACGTCGTGGGGCACCCACGTACCCGTGCCCACGCCGGCGTCGTCGTCGTCGCAGTCGCCGCTGCACGCGTCGATCCCGTCGTTGTCCGCGTCGGGCGCGTCCGGTGTGCCCGCGTCGCAGTCGTTGTCCACGCCATCGCACAGGACTTCGTCGGCGTCCGGGTTGACCGAGGCGTCGCTGTCGTCGCACTCGTCGCAGATGGAGAACCCGTCCCCGTCGTGGTCGGGCGTGTCCGAGGTGGCTGCGCTGCAGTCGTTGTCCACGCCGTCGCAGGGGTCCTCGTCCGCGCCCGGGTTGACCGACGCGTCGGTGTCGTCGCAGTCCTCGGCGTTGTCCGCGTGGCCGTCGGGCGGGCCGCAGTCCTCGACCGGGGTGGCATCGGCGTCACCGTACCCGTCCCCGTCCCCGTCCACGTAGTACGGGTACGTGGGCAGGCCCTCGTCCACGTCCCCGTCGCAGTTGTCGTCCACGTCGTTGCATTCCTCGGTCGCGCCGGGGTGGACCGTGGGATCGCTGTCGTCGCAGTCGCCGTCGCAGTTGGTGATCCCGTCCCCGTCCTCGTCCACGTCCTCGTCCACCAGTCCGTCGCAGTCGTTGTCGATGCCGTCGCCGCACTCCTCGAATGCGCCGGGGTAGACGGTCACGTCCGCGTCGTTGCAGTCGAGCTGGTCTGCGGGGAGGGCGTTCGCGCACTCGTCGTTGGCGCCGTCGGGGAACCCGTCGGCGTCGAGGTCGAAGTCCTCGTCCACGTCCCCGTCGCAGTCGTTGTCCACGCCGTCGCACGCCTCGTCCTGGTCCGGGTTGACGTCGTAGTCCTCGTCGTCGCAGTCCCCGTCGTCCACGGTCCAGCCGTCTCCGTCGCAGTCGCCGATGCTGCAGTCGCCTTCGGGCTCCTCGCTGCAGTACGAATCGCAGTCCGGGTCCTGGCAGTCGGTCTTGCCGTCCCCGTCGTTGTCCTTGCCGTCCGTGCAGCTCGCCGCGCTGTTGCCCTCGGCGCAGCCGAGCAGGGCTAGGCCGGTCAGGAGGGCGATCCAGGTGTGCCTGAGCATGGGTCTCCCGTTCATGCCGGTTTTTCGTGCGCGTGGAAGGTAGCACGTGCGGTGAGGGGTGGTGGTGGGGAGTGAGACGGTCGGGAGTTTCGCTCAGAGCATCGGCGGATCACACTGGCCGTTGTCACTCCAGTCGCCCTCGCAGCCCCAGCACGAGATCGTGCCGTCGGTGGCCACCGCGCAGGTGTGATAGGAGCCGGACGCCACTTGCACGAACGAACCGTCGGGTTCGTCGGCCTGGCCATCGGCGTTGTTGCCCCAACACTCGATCCCGCCGTCGTCCAGCCGAGCCCCGCAGCCGTGCTGCATTCCAAGGTCGAAGTCCAGCATCGTGTGGTTGGTGGCGCCGAGGAAGATGTCCCAGCAGACCACCTCGCCCTCGGCGGTCAGGCCGCACGACGAACTGAAACCGATCGAGATCTTCTCGAAGTCGATGTTCGGGGCGATGGTGTTGCCGCCCAGATCCTCGCCCCAGCAGCTCACGTCGCCGTCCTCGTGCAACCCGCACGAGTGGTCGTAGCCACAAGACACCTGCACGAACGTGTCGTCGCCCGGAGGCTCGGTCTCGCCCACCTCATCCAGCCCCCAGCAGGCTACGGTGCCGTCGGTGGCCACCGCGCAGGCGTGGTAGTTGCCCATGTCCAGCTGCGTGAACGTGCCCTCGGGCGCGTCCACCACGCCGTTCTCGTTGTCGCCGAAGCACTCGATGGTGTCGTCCGTGGTGATGCCGCAAGTGACATACCCGCCAGCCGCCAACTGGCGGAAGTCCATGTCCGGCACATTCGTCGCGCCGTCGGTGTTGTAGCCCCAGCACTCCGCGGAGTTGTCCGTCCACACCACGCAGCTGTGGAACGTGCCCGCGCTGACCAGGGGCAGCCCGGTCCAGGACGAGGTGTCGTCGTCCCCCGCGTCGTCGTCGGCCGTGTCGTCGTCGGCCACGTCGTCGTCGTCGCAGGGGTTGTCTTCGCATTCCTCGCAGGGGCAACCGGCGAAGAAGGTCAGCAGGGCGATGGCCAGGGCAAGCGAGTACAGACGTGTCATGTGGAGTCCCTCCCTCGGTGGGATGATAGCACCACACGACGCACACCGACGATGTCCCCTGTCCGGTCCGTTTCACGTCATGGTGTACCGAGGAGAACTTCTCGGAGGGGTATCGCATGACCCACGGCAAGACGCTGATCCTGGTCCTGACTGCTGCGATCGTCCTGGGGTGTCCGGAAGAGGACACGGTCCTGGATCCTGCAGACGACGACGTCGGCGACGACGATGCGACCGCGGACGACGATACCGATGGACCTGCAGATGCCGACGGCGATGGCTGGACCGTGGACGACGGCGACTGCGACGACGGGAACGCGGACGTCTACCCGGGTGCACCCGAGATCTGCGACGGCCTGGACAACGACTGCGACGAGGTGATCCCCGACGACGAGGTCGACGCGGACGGCGACGGCTGGAGTCCCTGCGAGGGCGACTGCGAGGACGGGCTGCCCGGGGTCAGCCCGGGCGAGGACGAGCACTGCAACGACGGCCTGGACAACGACTGCGACGGCACGACCAACGACTGCGTGTTCGAGGGCGATTTCGACGTGGACGACGCGGACACGGTCCTGCTGGGCATGGCCGAGGAGGACTCCGCCGGTTCGGAGGTGGCCGTGGTCGAGGATCTGGACGGCGAAGGCCACCCCGACCTGCTGGTCCTCGCATCCTGGGCCGACCAGGGGTGGCAGGACGCGGGCAGCCTGTACGTGGTCAGCGGGCCGCCTGCGCCGGGCACCTATGGCCTTGACTCCTCCCACGCCCGGATCGGCGGTCTGGACGGGTACGGGCACCTGGAGTTCCTCAGCTCGCTCGGCGACCTCGACGACGACGGGGCCGGCGACTTCCTGGTGGCCTCCACGGGCGGTCCGTCGGGCGGAGCCGAGGTCTACCTGTTCTACGGGCCCGTACCCGCGGGTGACTCCACGGTCGCCGATGCGTACACGACGTGGACGGCGGAGCATGTCCTGGATGACGCGTTCCGCGTGCAGACCGGCAACGGCGACCTGGACGGCGACGGCCACGACGACTTCGTGATCGGCGCGGGCGGCGAGGAGACGAACGGACAGAGCGCAGGCGCGGCCTATGTGATCCACGGGCCGCCGCCAGAGGGTACGCACTCGATGTCCACGGCCGACAGCAAGCTGCTGGGCATCGCGGAGAACGACCAGGCCGGGCTCGATGTGGCCATCGCCGGCGACCTGGACGGCGACGGCCTGGACGACCTGGTGTTGACATCCAAGGACAACACGGCCGCCGGGGATCGGGGAGGGGCGTTGCACATCGTGTACGGCCCCGTGACCCCGGGGGAGTTCGGTCTGGACCTGGACGACGTCACGATCTGGGGCCCTCACACCACGTTCTTCTCCGCGCTGCGGCCCGTGGGCGATCCCGACGGCGACGGCCTGGACGACCTCGTCATCTGCCTGGAGTGGGGCGACGACTGCTGGCTGGTCTCTGGCGCCACACAGGCAGACGCGGACATCGAGGACGTGGCCGTGACCACGTTCACCACCGACCAGCCCGGGCACAGGCTGGAGTGCCGGGGTGTCGGCGACATGAACGCGGACGGGGTGGTCGACTACCTGTTCGTCGAACTCGAGCACGACGATCCGGATCCCTACGCCGGGGCGACCCGCCTGCTGTACGGGCCGGTCCAGGGGCTGGTCGACATGGACGATGCCGACGCCATCGTCGTCGGAACCTACGGGGGCCAGCTGGCCATCAACAGCGTGCTGGGCGACCTCGACGGTGACGGCGGGGACGACCTGATCATCGGCGCGCAGGACGACAGCCAGGCCGCGTGGAGGGCCGGCGCGGTGTACTTCTTTCCGGGGAACGGGCAGTAGCGGTCAAGTCATGAGCCGACCACGCGCTCGAGCGTTTCGTGTCACCCATCGGATTCGCCTTCGTGCATCTCCCAGGGCCAGCGGAAGAGATCGGGCTGCTGGAGATAGGTTCCGCTCGAGCGCAGGCGCCCCGTCCTCGACGGATGGCGGCCGTCCGTGAGACGGAACTGCAGGAAGACGGCTCCAATGTAATCCGGGTTGAGGCTCTCCGGGCCCAGGCGCGACATCGTGATCGTGACGATCCCGGGTTCACCGCCTCCCCAGTGGGTCTCCGGGAACAGCGCGGTGAGGGATTCCACCCGGTAGACGGACAGGAGGGTCTCGTACCTCGGGTCGCGCCTCGAGTGCAGGGTCCTGTCCTCGACGTGGACCGCGTCCGTGGGCAGGTACTGGCGGGCGAGGTCCAGGGCGTGCTCGCGCGACGTGCCGTCCTCGATGATCCCGCCGTAATGGAAATCGATCGCGACCATCTTGACCGCCCCGTCCTCGACCAGCACGTAGTCGCCCCGCTCGGTGCGCTTGCAGTCGATCGAACTGAAGCGGCCGTCGGCCATGGACCCGTGGTGGGCCTCGAACTCCTCCCACGCATCCCCCAGGCGCCCGTCCGTGGCAGCCTGGGCTGCGGCGAGTACTTCGCGGTCGTGGGCGAGATCGCTGAGAAAGCCGTAGGCGGCGATGGCCATTGCCGCGAGGCCGATCAGTGCGAGGCCGAGGAGGATTCGACGGTCGGTCATTTGTCTTCCTGTCCAGGGCTCTACCTACACAACGAACCTCGTGGCGTTCCTGTTCACCGCGTGTCGGATCGGGAAGAAAGGGGACGCTCACAAGTTAACAAGTTCCGCACGCGGAACTTGTTAACTTGTGAGCGTCCCCTTTTCCGGAACCCCAGTTTGACAGTTGCAGCGACATGAACCGGGGTTCCGGCGGACCTGGCCC
>CAZXHG010000185.1:0-20202 GCA_964639985.1 uncultured Rickettsiales bacterium | reverse complement strand
CCCCCCCCCCCCCCCCCCCCCCCCCCCCCCCCCCCCCCCCCCCCCCCCGCCCTCCGCGGCGATGACGTAGAGGGCGCGGCGGTTGGCGAGCTCGTCGACGGAGTCGCCAGTGGGTACGGCCAGCACGCTCTCGCCGAACCCCTGGTAGTAGATGGGGAACTCGAAGCCCTGGGACTGGAAGTAGCGGGCGATGGAGCGGGCGCGGTTGTTGCTCAGGGTCTGGTTCGAGCCCGGGTCGCCAACCGTGTCGGTGTAGCCCGAGATGTACAGCTTGCACTGGACGAACTCGCCGTACTTGTCCACGGCCTTGCGGATCTCCTTGTAGGCGCGGTCCAGCTTGGGGGCCTCGTCGTCGGTGATCTCGTAGGCGTTGGTGGCGAAGGTGACCTCCTCGTGGGGGATGGACAGGGACCACGGGATGATCTCGTTGTCGACCCAGAAGTTCCACTGGTCGTAGGCCCGCACCCAGATGCGGAAGATGGCCTTGTCCGACTCCCCGGGGGTCCAGGGGATGGTGGTCGACGTGCCCTGGTCCGCGGGCTCGATGTGCACGGTCTCCTTGGTCACGGTGTCGAGGTCCTCGTCGAGGATCTCGATCTGCACCGCCTCCACGGCGCGGTTGGAGCGAAGCACGAAGGTGTGGGCCTCGAGATCCACCTGGTCGGCCGGGATGGAGCCGGTCAGGGGGCCGGCCACGACCACGTGGTAGCTGTCGTCCAGCGTGGCCTTGCGGGCGTCGGGGTACACCAGCAGCACGGTGACGTCGTAGTCGTGTTCCCCCTCGGCCTGGGCCCACTGGTAGGTGAGGCGGGTGCCGGCCGCGGTGCGTCCGGCAGCGAAGCTCTGCTTGCGGCCGTCGTCGCGGGTGACGTGGATCTCGGCGCGCCACAGGTCGTCGTCCGGCACCATGATGAAGGTGACCTTCTGGCCCGGGTCGAGCACGTCCTGCTCGATGGACATCCAGGCGCCCTGGGCGGCGGCCACGGTGGGCAGGGCGAACAGGCAGATCAGCAGGACGAGGTGGGTGACGGGACGCATGAGGACTCCCTCCGGCGAGGCGCTGGGAGCCAGTCTAGCAAACGGTGGGAAGCGTCAGGGAAGGAAGCGTCGCGGGATCAGGTGCGCTCGCCGCACTCGGGGCAGAACTTGGCGCCCGGTCCGAGCGCGTTGCCGCACTTGGCGCACTCGAGGGACTGCTTGGAGCCACACTCCGGACAGAACTTGGAGCCGGGCGCGATGTCGGCCTCGCACTTGACGCAGCTGTCCATCTTCGGCCCCATCTTGTTGCCGCAGCTGGGGCAGAACTTGCTGGCCTCGGGCACGGGCTGGTTGCACTCCGCACAGGCGACGGTCGCGGCTGCCGGGGCGGCGCCCTGCGCGGGAGGCGCCGCCACACCGGGCTGCGCGCCGACGAATGCGCCCGCCATGGCCTGGCCCAGGCCCACGCCCGCGCCCATGCCCACGCCCATGCCGGCCATGCCGCCGCCGCCGGGCTGGCTGGCCGCGGCCTCCATGGCCTCGGCCGCCTGGAACTGCTGGTAGCGGCCCATGTCGCCGATGGCGCCCATGGCGGCCCGCTTGTCCATGTACTTGGTGACCTCTTCAGGGAGGTTGATGTTCTCGATCAGGAACACCGTGATGTCGAGGCCGTACTGCACGAACGACTCGTCGATGTTGCCCCGGATGGTGTCGCCGAGCTCCATGTAGTTGGCGGCCAGGTCGAGCGCCGGGATCTTGGCCTCGCCCAGGGCGTCGGAGAACCCGGAGACCACGTGGCGGCGCAGCTGGCCTTCGATCTCGTCGGAGGTGAAGTGGCCGTCCGTTCCCACGATCTCCTGGATGAAGGTCTTGGGGTCGGACACGCGGAAGTTGTACGAGCCGAAGGCCCGCAGCCGCACCACGCCGAAGTCCGCGTCCCGCATCATGATCGGGTGCTGCGTGCCCCACTTGCGGTCCGTGTGCTGCCGGGAGCTGACGAAGTAGACCTCGGCCTTGAACGGGCTGTTGAACCCGTGGTGCCAGTTCATGACCTTGGTCAGGATCGGCATGTTCTGGGTGTTGAGCTTGTAGCGCCCGGGCGTGAACACGTCCGCGCAGCGGCCCTCGTTGATGAAGACCGCCATCTGGCCCTCGCGCACCGTCAGCGACGCACCCATCTTGATCTCGTGCCCCTGCACCGGGAAGCGGTAGACCAGGGTGTCGCGCGAAGCGTCGGTCCACTCGATGACCTCGATGAACTGGGACTTGAGGAAGTCGGTGATTCCCATGCTTGTGTTTCCTCCGCGGGGAGCCTGTCCCCGGTGTTCCTACGATCGGGGCGCGGTTTTATGGCGCCAGTGGTGACTCCGGCGGGTACAGCACGTAGGTCCGGCCGTCACCCCAGCCACTCAGGTAATCACCCAGGGCGATCTCGCCATAGCCGTCGCCGTCCATGTCGCCCACGTACACCAGCGCCGGGCCCACGTAGTCGTTGGCCTCGGCGAGGTAGTGGCTGGAGCGCTCGTACAGGCCGTGGTCCTCGGGCAGACCCGAGGCCTTGCCGCGGACCAGGAACAGGCCGCCCCAGCCGAAGCCGTCCACCTGGTAGTCGGTGGTCAGCACCACCATGTCGTCGTGGCCGTCGAGGTCGATGTTGCCCACGTCGACCGTGGCGATGCCGAAGTTCTCGGAGTTGGACAGGCGGACCGACGACTCGGCGTCGGCGCCGGTGAGCGTGCCCAGCCAGGAGTGCTCGTCGCCTCCATACACGTGCACGCGGCCCACGCCCGCGCCTGTGCCCGACGCACCCGGCGCGGCGACGAAGAAGTCTGCGGTCTCGTTGCCGACCATGTTGCCCAGCGTGCCCACCTGGGCGCCCAGGTTCTCGTCCTCCGTACCGTCGGGCATGAACTTGACGTCGGCCATGCCCAGCAGGCGGTCCTCCCACACCAGGGCGCTGAGCAGCAGGTAACCCATGCCCTCGTCCAGGGAGCCGTCGTCCGGCAGGCCCACGAGCAGCTCGTTGGAGCCGTCGCCGTTGAGGTCGGGCGCGAAGCCCAGGGCGATGCGGTCGTCCGCCTCCTCCATCTCGCCCTCGACCACAGCGTCGGCGTCGGCGCTGGTGAGCGTGCCGGAGAAGCCGCCCAGCGAGCCGAAGAACAGGTTGATCTGCCAGGTGTCGGGCTGCAGGCGGCCGGCGAGGAGCAGGTCTCCGACGCCGTCGGCGTTGATGTCGCTGCCCGCGACCACGGTCACGCCGAGGTTCTCGGACGCGGCCACGCCGTTGAACGTGGCGTCCACGTCGTACAGGTCGCCGTCGGCGGTGTCGTACATGTACACCGCGCCGATGCCGGTCTCGGCGCCGTTCTCGAGGGGCGCGCCGATGAAGATCTCCTGCACGCCGTCGTTGTTGACGTCGCCGGTGGCAAGCACGGTGGCGAAGCCGCCCTCACCCGCGCCCGGGTCGGTCCAGCCGGGCAGGCTGGTGGTCGGGTCGCCGTACTCGCAGCGGGTCTCGCTGCCCTCGAACAGCAGCACGCCGCGGATGTCCGTGCCGATCAGCAGGTCGGCCAGGCCGTCGCCCGTGATGTCGCCGGGGGCGCCGAGGGTGATGCTGAGACCGTCGTAGGAGTCGCCCTGCAGCATGCACTGGCGGTGCAGGGGCATCTCCTCGTCGATGTCGTTGTCGCAGTCGTTGTCGTTGTAGTCCCACAGCTCCCACGCGTCAGGGTGCACGTAGGGGTCGTTGTCGTCGCAGTCCGGGGGGTCGTCGAGCACCGACGAGCCGTCCCCGTCCTGGTCGTTGGGGTCGAAGGTGTCGTCGTCCCCGGTGTCGTCGTCGTCCGCGGCGCTGTCGTCGTCGTCATCGACCGGGGTCGAGTCGTCGTCGTCGTCGCCGGTGGGGCAGCCGACGCACAGGGGAAACAGTAGCGCCAGCAGGCAGGCCAAGGCGGATCGGAGGTCCATGGTTCCACTCCCTCGGAAGCCGGTTCGACCAGCGAGGATACATCATTTGCGCGTTCATTCGAGGGTATCGATGGACACGCCCTCGACCGCGGACTCGTAGTAGGCCTCGTCGAACGCGGCGCGATTGGACTGGCGTTGCACGTAGCCCAGGGCGCGCAGCTGCTCCATCAGGTCCACGTCCACCGGGGCCGCCGCAGCGGGGAGCAGGGGCGGCGGCGCCTGCTGCGGACCGCGCCAGAATGCGTAGTGTTCGTCCTGGCGTGCGATCACGGTGGGCACGCCGTGCACGCCGTCCGCGGTGAACACGCCGCGCAGGTCGGTGTCGCCGGACACGATGGCTCCGCCCGAGGTGCCCAGCACCTTGACGTGGGCACCGTGCACGGGCCGGCCGTCGGGATCGGTGATGGTGATGCGCACGCGGCCGGCGTTGCGATCCTCCTGTACCTGCAGGTCCAGGTCGGTGCGCAGCACCATGGCGGACACGTCGGCGCGGTCGCCCTTGAGCACCACAAGCCACGCGCCGGGGGCGTCCAGGGGCAGGGGGAGGGTCGTGATCGCGTCGCGCCATCCACCCCGGTCGAGCCGGACCTTGCGCTGGTGGGCCGGTTCGATGCCGGCAAGGCGGATGTCGGTGACGCCGGAGAGATCCTTCTCCCGCAGGTACAGCCGCATCAGGTCCACGCGGTACAGCAGCAGGTCGGCGGTGGGCACGTTGCGGCTGTGGACCTCGAGGCGGGGTGCCTCGGACAGGGGCACGGTGGTGACCGGCTCGGTGGTGAGCACCACCTGCTCCATGCGGGCCACGGCCTCGGCCGCGTCGCGGAACCGGCCGGTGACCTCGCGGTAGGCGTCGCGGGCGGCGTCGAAGCGCCCGGCCGCGTCGTGGATGCGAGCGATGGAGTACAGGGCGAGGGGTCGCTGCTCCGAGGGAGCGGCCGTTCCGCCCCCGGGGGGTGCGAATCGGCCCTCTGCGACCCGCCGCAGCAGCGCCAGCGCCGCAGCGTCGTTGCGCTGCGCCAGTCGCGCCAGCCCCTCCATGTAGAGGAAGTCGTCGTGGTACGAGCCGCCGGCGTGACGGCGGCCGTGGGCCCGGCAGGTGGCGATGGTCCGTTCGTCGTCCCCGAACTCGAGGTACGTGCTGGCCAGGTGGAAGCCCGCCTCCTCGGCCAGGGGGGAGTCGGGGTGGCGGGCGGCGAACTCCAGCATCCAGTCCGCGGACGTGGCCAGCAGGGTGTCCCGGGAGTAGCCGCGGGAGCGCATGGCGGGATCCGTGGACGCGGTGGCCGCCCGGTCGGCCCAGATCTGGGGGAGGTGGAACAGCGACGCCTGCACCGCGGGCAGGTCCGGGTAGGCGGTGGTCAGGTCGTAGACGAATCGCAGGGACGGCAGCACCAGGTTCTCCCGCTCCAGGGTGCGGCCCAGGCGCGCCTCGGTGAGGAACCGTGCGTCCAGGGTGGTGCGGTAGGCGCGCAGGGCGCGCCGGTGTTCGCCCAGACCCTCGTAGGCGCGGGCCACGGCCACGACCTCGTCGAACGGGATCTGGTGGCCTGGGTTGCGCTCCTTGAGCATCTCGAAGGCGGCGAGCGTGCCCTGCTGGTCCTCCAGCGCGACCGAGGCGGTCAGCAGGGTGGCGGCGACCTGCTCGCCACGGCCCCGTGCAGGGGTGCCCAGGACCAGCAGCTGATCGAGGACCTCGGCGGCCTCCCCCCAGCGTTCCTCCTCGGCCAGGCGGCGTCCGAGCTCGGCCAGCTCGTCGGGGGTCGCGTGGAACACTTCGGGCGGGACCTCGAGCCCGGCGATGGTGCTCGGCGGCACCGAGCCCGCCGGCACGACGGACAGGGTGCTGTCCCCGCCGACCTCGAACACCTGGCCGTCGTCGAGGCGGCGGAGGGTCGGCGCGGGCACGGTCCAGGTGCCCGGTGAGGCCGCGCGCAGGCGGTAGCGCACGGCGGCTGCCATGGACGAGCCGTCGAGCCAGGCCACGATGCGGTCGTCCCGCACCTCGGCGTGCAGGGGACCCCGTAGCGAGCCGGGGACCACGGTCGCCCCGCCGGGCAGTCGCTCCTCCAGGACCCAGATCGTGCCCCGGGGATCGGTGTGCTGGTCGCGGCCGTAGTGCACCGTGACCTCCACCTCGGTCTCCCGGCCGACCGGGAGCTGGATCAGCTCGTCGAACCACGTCTCGAAGGTGCCGGTCAGGCTGGCGAACCCCTGGTCCAGGGGGATGCCGCGGAAGACCAGGTCCTGGCGGCGCGACCGCCGCTCGAGGTCGAGGCGTGGGTCGTCGGGCAGGGGGCCATCCTCGGTGGGGCGGCCGAGCACGCCGGCGCGGTAGTGCACGGTGCCGCGGCCGGTGGGCTCCAGCAGGAGCCGGGCCTCCCCCCGGGGGAGCGGGGCGGTGAGGCGGACCGCGGTCGCATCCCGGCTGAAGTCCAGCGCGTGGCGCGTGCCGTCGGGCAGGGTGACCTCCACGGCGGCGGGCAGGCCAGCCGCGCCCTGCACCTGGGCGAGGGCGGCGCTCAGCTCGGCCACCTGGTGGATCGGGAGCCACGGGCGATCGAGCTGACGGCCGATCGCCACCTCGGCCTCCGTGAGCAGCGGGTCGCCGGGGTGCAGCGCGGCCATGCCCTCGGTGGTCGCGGCCAGGGCCGCGGGGTCGTCCCCGGCGATGGCCGCGGTCAGGGCCTCGCGGAGCTCGCCGGCGAGTCCGGCGACCTCCTCGCGGGCGCCGAAGCGCACCCCCGCGCTGACCAGCCGGCCCAGGGCCACGGGATCGTTCGCGTCCACGGTGCGGGCGAGGCGTGTGAGCGCCGCGGACCAGGCGGCCTCGTCGCCGCTCTCGACGCTGAGCGCGTTCAGCAGGCGGGCCTGCCAGGGCGCGCCGCGGGACGAGCCGTCACGCAGCATCGACAGCAGCTCGGCGCGGGCCGCGGCCGCCGCAGTCTCAGCCTGGGGTCGCGCCCCCACCGGGACCAGGTCCGCGCGCAGTCCCTGCACCAGGGCCACGTACCCGTGCGCGGTCAGGGTGCCGTCGTTGCCGCGTCCGGGACTGGACCAGCGTACGCGGGCGCCGGCATGGTCCTCCATGAGGTCCAGCACCCGGGAGCGAGCGAGGGAGCGTAGCAGCTCGGCCGAGGCCTCGGGCATGCGTCGTGGGCCGTCGAGCAGGGAGGTGGTGGCAAAGGCCACGTGCGCGCTGGTGTAGGGAGACAGGGCGCTGCACGACGGGCGCGCCAGGGCCAGGGCCAGGGCGCCGGGCAGATCCCCGGGGGCGACCTCCACCACCAGGGTGGCGTCACCCTGCACCCCCTCGGGCCAGGGCAGGGTCAGCTCGGTGCTGCGAGCAGCGCGGCCCGACAGCCACCGCTCCAGCGGCGGGTCGTCCAGGACCATGAGCACGCCCCGGTGGTCACGGACCTCGCCCAGCGCGCCCCGGGCCGAGAGCTCCACGGGCACGAGCAGTGTCCCGTCCTCCGCGCGGACCGCGTCGGCCGCGGTCAGCGGCGCCCCGGCCAGCCGCACCACGTCGGGTGTGCCGGGGACTAGGTCCCGGGCCTCGGCCAGCAGCTCGTGCGTTCCCAGCCGCCCCTGCAGCGCGTACGGGCCGCCGTCGTCGGCCAGCACGTCGGCGACCAGGGACGGCGCGTCGCCCGGTCGGGCGAAGGTCGGCGCGGCCAGGGTGACCGCCAGCGGGGCGCGGGCCACCAGGTCGGCGGCGGCCTCGCCCGTGCGCTGGCCCGTGTCGCAGGCCACCACGATCACACGCCACGCGGCCGCATGGTCGGGCAGCGGGATCGTGACCTCGACCGCGCCGTCGGCGTCGGTCCGCAGGTCCGGTAGCCACAGGGCGGATTCGGCGCGGAAGCGCCGGATCTGAGCGACCCCTCCGCCGTAGCCGCTGGCGCCCGCGCCCCTGCCGCGGGTGCCCAGGCTGCCGAGCCCCTCCCCGTAGCCGCCGCCACCCAGGCCGGTCCCGCGGGCTCCCAGGCCGCCGGCGCCGAACTGTGCGTCCAGCCAGTAGCCGGCGTCGGCCTCGTCGTACAGGCCGATGTCCTCCGGGCGGATCGGGGTGACCGGGCCGTGGTCCGCGGCCAGCCGCTCCATCTCCGCGAGGATGTCCGCATCGATCTCCACGCCCGGTCCGACCGAACGCAGCGCCGTAGGACCCGCGGTCGTCGCCTCGAGCGCGTGGTCCCGGGCCAGGAAGATGCCCTCCACCGCGCCGCGGAGCTCCGGGAACTGGGCTAGCAGGGACGCGTCGACCACGGCCACCGAGAGCTGGGCGTCCACGGGCTGCCCGGCCTCGTCCAGCACCTCGAGGACGGCTCGAACCTGCTCGCCGGGGCTGGCCTCGGCCGGGACCTGCAGGTCCACCTGCAGGCGGGCGCGTACCTCGAAGTCCACCTGGCCGCTGAGCAGGTCGTCGCCCCGCAGGGCGAACACGCTCAGCCGGGCGTGAGGGGCGAGCCCGGGCATCATCGGTACCTCGAGCGAGCCCCCTTCGCCGAGGGTGACCACGCGCACCGAGGCGATGCCGTCGGCGTCCACCACCGCGAGCACCGGGCCGTCGCCGGCGCCGAGGACGCGGACCCGCGCTCGCTCGTCCACGCCCAGGGTGGTCCGGTCGGCGAGCAGGGCCAGCCCGCGGCTGTCGCCCGGGCCGGTCAGGACCTCCACGCGGGTCTCGGCGTGCACGGCGTGTCCGCGGTCGTCGCGGCCGATGGCGGCGAGCCGCCAGGTGCCCGGCGTGCGCAGCTCCCACTCGGTGCGGCCCTGCCCCTCCGGGTCGGTGCGGATGCTCAGCTCACGGGTGGGATCGGCGAACACGGACTCGCTGCCCAGCAAGGAGGCCTCCTCCTCCCACAGGGGCACGGCGAACGGGTTGCCGGACCACGGCTCGACCGCGGCAGGCACGGGCACGTGGTACAGCGCCAGGTCGACGTCGGTCTGCACGCCGTCACCGCTGACCGCTTGCGCCAGTACGTCCGCGTGCAGCACCTCGCCCACCGTGAGCCGCGAGCGGTCCGGCGCCAGGGCGAGGGTGAACTCCGCGTCCCGTATCATGGCAGCCTCACGGACCTGCAGCGGGTCGCCCGGGAAGCTCACGGTGAGCTGGAGGCGGGCCAGCCCGCCGTGGTTGAGGGTGGAGGCGCGCAGCTGGACCACGCCGTCGGCGTCGGTGGGATTGGTCTGCACCGGTTCGTGCTCGTGGGACCAGTGCGCGGACAGGCGGATCCCGGGCACCGGTTCACCGGTCCAGGTCGAGGCGCGCACCGTGGCCACCACCTCGTCGCCCAGCACGTACACCTCGCGATCGAAGGCGATGTCGAGCTGGCGGCGGGATGGCGGGGTGTCCGTGACCTGGACGCCCGCGCGCAGGGTCGCCTCGACGAGCCCGTCGCCGTCGAGCAGGTCGACCTCGAGGCGGTACTGGCCGGGGCCGAACTCCGGGTCGAGGTCGAGGGTGCCACCGGCCGCGCCATAGCGGTCCAGCGTCGCCTCCGCGGCCTGCAGGGACCAGCCCCGGGGCGACTGCAGGCGAACGCGCACCGGTCGCCCGACGAGGGTGTCGGCGCGGCGGTCGTGCACCCGCCGCATCAGCACCCGGTACCCCACGGTGTCCCCCGGGCGGTAGGCGGAGCGGTCGGTGTACAGGTAGTGCACCAGCGGCAGCGTCTCGGGTGGCGGCGATCCCGACCCGGACACGGCGGAGGTCGCCATCTGCCGGCCCTTCATCGCGAGGGCCACGACCGTCGGGGGCGTGATCTCGCCTCCCGGTCCGGGGCGGTGGACCATCACGCCGTCGGCCCCGGTGGTGCCCTCGGTGAACACGGCGTACCCGTCGGAGAGCAGCACCTGCGCCCCTCGTACCGGTGTGCCACGGCGCCGATCCTGCACGTAGACGAGCACGTCGTTACCCTGGCGGTGGGTGGCGATGGTGATGTCGCTGACCACCACCTGGATCTGTGCCCGGCGCGTCTTGCCGGTCACGCCGACCACGTACACGCCGGCCTGGCGTATGGGCAGGTCCACCGGCCCGGTGAAGGTGAGGCCGTCGGTGGCACCGTCCAGGTCCAGGCGCCAGCGCCGATCCGGCTCGATCAGCTCCACGTCCAGGCTGTCCATGGCCTCGACCGACCCCTCCTTGCGCATCAGGATCTCGGGATCCACGCGGTGCAGGGTCAGCTCCACCTGCTCGAGATTGCGCGCCCGCAACCAGACCCGGGCGGATTCGCCGGTGTGCAGCGGCCGGTCCACGTAGAGGTCCAGGCCCTCGGTGCCCAGCTCAGCCAGCAGGCTGCTGCATTCGGCGTAGCGCACGCCGCCGTGCTGCAGACACGACTCGAGGTGCTCCCGCGCCGCATCCACGTCACTCCGCTCCTCCAGGCCGATGCGGGCCAGGGCGTATTCCGCGCGGGAGCCCCACGCCTGGTGCGGGTACTTGGAGGCCACCGAGGACAGGGCGCGCTCGGCCTCGTCGATCCGGGCCTGCCGGTAGCGCAGCAGTCCGACGAGGTAGCGGGCCTGGCCGTCCTCGGCCGGGTGGGCATCGGCGTGGCGGGTCAGGGCCTCGACGGCGAGGTCGAGGTCACCGGCATGGACCAGCCGCAGCCCCTCCCGCAGGTCGGCGTCGGACAGGTGGACCTGGACCTCGGCCCAGGCCTCGTGGGTGGGGTAGTCGGCGGAGTACCGGCGGTACACGGCCACCGCGTCGTCGGCCCTGTCGAGGCGTTCGAGCAGTCGCGCCAGCTCGACCATGGCCGCGGCGCGCTCGTCGTGGCCTGCCCGGTGGGGCGCGTCGATGAACTCCCGGTAGGCGTCGGCCGCGCGTTCCAGGCGGCCGTTCCAGGCCAGCACGCGTGGCAGGCGCAGGTGGGCGTCCGGGGCCGCCTCGGCGTCGGGCCAGCGGTCCAGCAGCGCGCGGAGGTCGGCGACCGCACCTTCGAGGTCCACGGCACGGCCAGGACCGTCTGGCGCCTGCAGCAGCGCAGCCTCCCACAGCGCGGTCGCGGCGAGGTCGTGGTCCGGGTGCAGGGTCAGCAGGAGGTGGTATTGCCTCACCCCGTCCGTGGACTGGAGGCGTCCGGCCGCGCGCGCGAGGTGGAAGCGATCGAGGGCCGCCTGGGGATCGTCCGGGTCGTCGAGCCGGTCGGCGAGGATGCGCCGTGCCTCGCGGGCGTCTCCGAGCTGCAGCAGGCAGCGGGCGAGGTGGTGCTCGGCGTCGTGTCGCATGGCATCGGACGGCTCGAGCTCCAGCGCAGTGGTGAACAGCACGCGGGCCGTGGCGTGGTCCGGAGGCGCGTCCGTCTCCCAGGTGGTCTCGTCGCCGTCACCGTCCGGGTCGAAGGCAGCATGGGCATATGTGAGGAACAGCTGTGCGATCTCGTCGCGACGCTCCTGGCCGAGCAGGCGGTCTGCCTCCTCCCGGTAGGTGGTGGCCGCCTCGACGACCCGTCCGGTCTCCGCCTGGCTGTCCGCGCGACAGAAGCGGGCCTTGTGGGCCCATGGGGACTCGGGGAAATCGTCGGCGAGCCGGTCGAACGTGCGGATCGCCCCCCGGTGATCACCGGCCAGCTGCTGGGCCCGGCCCTGCAGGTAGCGCAGGTGTGGCTCGGTCTGGTCGTCCGCGCGCGCCGCCTCCGCGCCCAGCAGCGACGCGGCCTGGCGGTACGACCCCGCCACCATGGCCTCCCGGGCCGCGTCGGCCTCGGCGTGGGCGTGGGTCGAGGCGAGCAGACAGAACACGATCAAGAACGACCGCAGGGTCGACGACATGAGTGGCTCCCGAACCAGGTTTTGCAGGACGCAACCGATCGAACGCGCGAACGCGCGCACGGATTCCGGTCGACCGGTCAAGTCTTCGTCAAGAAGCCCCCACCCCACGAGCGCAGCGAGCGGACGGCCGTCTCGTCTGAACCGCCTCCGCTGGGGTCAGCTCGCGACTCGGGGCGTCCAACCATCTCCGATGCGTCCCAACAACGTCCGCCACGCCCCCAGTCGCGGCCTGACCCTGGCCGATGCGGTTCGGTGCTTGGGTTGGGGGCGGGAGGAAGAGCCCATGCTCGAGCATGGGCCCGAGGGGGCGGGGCGGGGAGCGGCGGGCGGCTACTGGGCGCCGGGGTCGTTGGCCGTGTCGCCGGCCTCGGCGGCGAAGATGACCTTGGGCTTGACCGCGTCCTTGAGATCCTCGGCCGGGTGGAGCATCTCGCGCTGGCGCTCGGCGAGGCTGTCGACCATGTCGTAGTTCTGCATGGTCACGGCCCACCACTGGAGGACGCCGCCGTAGTAGTGGGCCATGGCCTCCATGTAGATGACCTTGTCGAAGGGGGTCCAGCCGAGGTCGTCCTCGTGCTCCTTGAACGCCTCGCGGGACTTGTCCAGCCAGCGCTCGGCGATGCGCTTGCGGTCCACGCCCGCGTTCTGCACGACCATCAGCGCGCCGATGCAGAAGGGCGGGATCGGGTCGTCGGGGTTCTCCTTGGCCTCCTTCTTGAACTGCTCCATGGCAGGCTCGATCAGGGGATCGTTGTGCTCGTAGGCCATGCCGTTGAGGTAGAAGGCGCGGCTCGCCGGGTCACGGAACGCCAGCAGGCCCTCGAGGGCCTCGGGGGTCATGTCCCCGGTCATCTCGTCGATTGCCTGTGCGCCCTCCTGGGTCAGGATGGCGGTCATCAGGTAGCGGATGAGCAGGTGGCTCTTCTCCGCGGCCAGGCCGGACTTGACCTTCTTGGCGATGCTCTTCCAGGCCAGGTTGTGCTTGTTGCGCAGCACCGAGTAGGCGAACGTGCGCTCCGGTGGCGTCGGCTTCTGCAGGAAGATGTCGACGAAGATGTCGATCTCGTCCGGGCCGGTGATCGACCACAGGCACTCGGTGGCGGTGCCGGCCCGGATCAGGCCGGCGTGGTCACCGAACTCGATGATGTCCTGGGGTGCGTTGAGGAACATCTCCTCGGCCGTGTACGGGTGGGCCGTGGCCGCGGTGTCCTCGGCGATGATGCCCAGCAGCGGGTCGATGGCCTCGGGACCGATACCCTCGCAGATGCGGCGGATGTCGGGCCGCAGGTCCTTGTTCTTCATCTCCTCCTTGAGGAAGCCGAGGGACCCCACGCCCATCTCGCTGCCGAAGTACCAGATGGCTTCCTCGTGATCGATGTCGAAGGGGCTGTGCAGCTTCTCCAGCATCAGCTCCTCGCGGCTCTTGCAGCCGCCGAGCAGGATGCCGGCGGCCAGCGCCAGCAGGGAGAGGCAGGTCAGGTGACGTCGGGTCATGGGTCGATCCTCCTCAGGAACGCCGGGACCATACCAGACGGCGCCACGCCAGCAAAAGGCCCGCGCCCGCGAGGGTGACCACGAAGGGGGTCGCCCGCGGGCGTGAGCGGACCTGGGCGCAGGTGCCGTACTCGGTGGTTCCGACGTCGGTCTCGCTGATCACGTCCTCGCCCGTGCCGGTGCTGCAGGCGCGGGGCTCGCACCCCCCGGCGTCGAGGTCGTCGCCCCATTCGCCGCACGGGCTGCTGGGGCGCTGGTCGCGGTAGTCGTCGCACACGGCGTCGCCGGCCAGCATGACCAGCGACCCCTCGGTGGGCAGGGTGATCTCGTCGCCGCTGGGCAGCGTGGCGAGGAACACGTAGGGCGGGCAGTTCTCCTGCTCGACCTCCAGGTCCACGGAGTAG
Organism: uncultured Rickettsiales bacterium; assembly: GCA_964639985.1. Classification (GTDB taxonomy): domain Bacteria; phylum Myxococcota_A; class UBA796; order UBA9615; family CAYRNR01; genus CAZXHG01. Next base: position 6,583 of record CAZXHG010000185.1, on the reverse strand, counting down.
ACCCCCATCTCGGGCTCGCCGTACTCGAGCTCCATCTCGTGGCAGGCGTCGTCCATGGCCAGGCGCACGCGCTGGGGCGCGATGCCGGCGGGGTCGTACCAGGCGGTGTAGAAGGTGACCGCGTCACCGGTCCCGGGATGCTCGGGCCAGTGGGTGCCGGACGTGAGGTACGGCTCCTCGGCGTCGCCGCGGGAGCCGAAGTCCTGCACGTACCAGCGGCCCGAGCCGCCGTCGTCCTCGTAGCCGGTGCCCAGCTCGTTCCACACCGCGTGCAGCATGTTGGCCCGGTGGCCGTCGCTGTACAGCCAGCCGTTGAACACCGCGTCCCAGGAGCTGCTGTAGCCCATGGCGATGTTCTCGCCGATGTTGGAGTAGCCGCTGTAGAACCCGCTGACCCGCTCCTCCATGGTCGTGCCGTCACAGCTCTCGTGCTGGAAGCAGCCGTTGGTGTGCATGTCGAAGGCGTGGGCGAACGCGGCGCGATTGAGATCGTAGTTGTAGATCAGCGGTCGCTTGGGGCTGTACTCCCCCTCGCCGTCCCAGAACACCATCGGGTCCACGCGGAGGATGTCGGTGAACAGGTGGATCTGGCGCTCCTCCACCGATGGGTAGGTGTCGATCTTCTCGCCATAGCCGTGGGCGTGGGTCGTGGCCGCGAGGCCCGCGACCATGCCCAGGCAGGTCAGCGCCGCGCGGGCCGTCATCGGGACTCCAGCCAGCGGGGCAGGAAGGCCGCGGCCACGTCGTAGCAGCGCACCACGTCCGAGGCGATCGCCTTCTCGATGAACCGGCCGACCACCGGGATGCGCACCTGGATCGCGCCGCCGAGGATGCGCCGACAGTGATCCGGACCCAGGGGCTCCACGCGCAGGTCGCCGTCGCAGATCAGCCTCCGGGGTCCGACCGCCTCGTGGGTCACCCGCCACGCCAGGCGGGAGGCGGCGAGGTCGATCTCACGGTGCTCGGTGTAGGCCAGCGTGGCGCTGCGCAGGACCTTGCGCACGGCCGCGGGGATCTCGCGCCGAGGTGCGACGCGCACGGTCATGCGCACGATGTCGCCGTCGTCCTCTCGGGCCAGGACCTGGTTCTCGGCCAGGTCCAGCTCCCGGTCGACGGCCGCGTTGTAGGCCTCGTCGAAGAAGAGCTCCCAGAAGGTCTCCACCGAGCAAGGCAGGTCGTGGGTCGCCTGGATCTTCACGGGGTCCCCGACTGTCTGTTCCCGCTCCGCCTCTCATCCGGCCGGACATCGTAGCACGACAGTGGTATACATGTTCAGAGTTCGCAGGGGTGTGCTCAGGACCCGTGGAGGACGCGATGGTGCGGTGGTGGTTGACCGTCTGGATGAGCCTCGTGCTGTGTGTTCCCGTGATGGCCCAGGAGGCCGACGAGGGGGACGAGGCTGCGGAGCCGGCCGAAGAGGCCGGGGACGCCGGGGATGCTGAAGAGGCTGGAGACGCCGCCGAGGCCGCGGAGGCCGTCGGCGAGGAGGTCGACGTCTCGACGTTGACCTGGGAGAAGGCCTGGGACAGCGGGTTCGCGATGTACCGCGAGGGGCGCTTCGACGAGGCGGTCCCGTACCTGCGTCGGGCCCTGGATCTGGAGCCCGACGATCCGACCGTGCGGGCCTACCTGGGCGAGTGCTATCGCCAGGTGGGCGACGAGGCGGCGGCCACCGCCTTGCGCGAGGTGGAGGTGGAGGCCGAGGTCGAGGTCGTGGTGGAGCAGACCGAGGTCGAGACCGACGACGAGGAGGCCGAGCACCACGAGCACGGCGGCGGCGGCGGGTGCGGTGGTGACGAGAAGGGTGCGTGCGGCAGCTGCTGTGGCGGCCCCCGCTCGGGCAAGCACCTGGCCCTGGGCCTGACCCTGGCGGGCAATGCCCTGTCGCTGGGCATGCACGTGGACGTCTACCCGGTGCCGTTTCTGTCCGTGGAGGCCGGCATCGGCCTGGGCGACACCCACACCTATTTCTGGTGGGGCCACGTGGCGGCCGTGCCGCTGAACAAGACCCTGTCACCCTCGGTGGGGGTGGGTGCGCTGGGCACCATCGGGCTGGACTTCCACTACCAGGCGTTCCTGCCCGGCGGAGACGTGGACTACTACCTCAACCAGGTGAACCCGTACGTGCACCTGGGTGTGGTGGTCATGTCGAAGATGGGATTCACCGGCGCGTTCGACCTGAACCTGGTGATCACCGGCGATCCGAACCGCCCCGTCTTCCCCTGGCCGGGGTTCCGACTCGGCTACGTGTTCTGAGACCTACCGGCTCGTCGTCGCAGCGACGCGTTCGACCTCGAAGCGCATCACGCAGCCACCCACCTGGATCCAGTCGCCGTGCCGCAGGGCGTACTCGGTGACCGATGAGCCGTTGAGGAAGGTGCCGTTGGTGGAGCCGAGGTCGCGGATGCGGAACTCGCCGTTGGCGTGGAACACGGCGAGGTGGAAGTTGGACACGCGCCCGTCGTCGATCACCAGGTCGTTCTGATCGTCCCGGCCGATGCCGGTGATGCTCTTGGTCAGGCGGCACTCGGTCCCGGCGGCCGTGCCTTGCACCGCGCGGATCATGGCCAGCACGCTGTCGGGAACGGGGCTCATGTTCCGCGGCAGCAGGGCCTGGTCGATCATGGTGGTGTTGTTGGTCATCTCGGTCGCCGGTTCCTCACGGTCTGGAGTGCCTGGACTCTAGCCGTTTCGCGGCTGGGTCACAAGCCTGTCACACCCCCTCGGACGGATCGTCGGCGACCCCGCCCGCGCCCTGGTAGTCGGCCGACGCCTCCAGGATGTGCACGCTGTCCTCGTCCCTCTCCAGGGACTGTGAGACCCACTCGATGGCCGCGAGGCGGGCGGGCTGGTTGCCGCCCTGCACGGCGAACAGCACGTTGGACAGGGCGTTGCCGAGGTTGGTCAGGCCCTGGGTGATCACCCGGTGCCCGGTGTCTCCGTCCATGTCCGCGGCGACCCCGCCCGGCTGGACGGCGGCGTCGATGTAGTGCAGCAGCAGGGACTCCACGGCCCGGAGCTCCTGGTCGCCCGTGGGGGGCAGCCACGCGCGCGCGGCCCGAGTGGCCATGCGACGATAGTGGCTGATCAGGATCTCGCGCTGGTCGCCGGCGCTCTCGGTCTCCCGGTACTCCGGCCACTTCTCCTTGAGTCGCTCCTGGAGCTTCTCCCCGAGGTCCGCGGTGGTCTTTTCCAGGACCTTGGTCGCCTTGAGATCCATGTCGTCGCTCATCGATTCCTCCCCAGGGGGCCAGGCTCGAGCATGGCCCCGAGGTCTCTCACATGCGCGGTGGCGCCTCGACGCCCAGCAGGGCCAGCCCGCTGCGCAGCACGACGCCGGTGGCGATGCACAGGCACAGCCGCGCCGCGACCAGCCCGTCGTCACCGGCGTGGAGCACCTTGTGGTCGTGCACGAAGCGGTGGAACGCCTGGGCCACGGCCAGCAGGTGCGCGCAGACCGCGGCCGGGTTGAGGCTGCGGGCCGCCAGCTCCACCTCCCGGGGGAAGCGGCCGAGCAGGCGGGCCAGCGTCCGCTCCTCGGGGTTGCCCAGCGACGCCAGATCGGCGTCGTCGAGGGGGGCGGTGGTCGCGTCCACGCCGTCGAGCCCGGCCTTGCGCAGGATGCCCACGATGCGGGTGAAGGCGAACTGCACGTATGGTCCGGTGTCGCCCTGCAGCGAGATCGACTCCTCGGGGTTGAACGTGAAGTCCTTCCGCGCCCCGAACCTGAGCATGTAGAACTTCAGCGCCCCCATGCCCACGGCCTCGCTGATGGCGTCGATCTCGGTCAGTGCCCGCTCCGAGTGGGCCGCCACGGACGTGGCACACTCGCGATCGGTGTTGCGCAGCTCCTCGTCCCGCTCCACCATGCGCGTCCGCACCGAGCCGACCACCTCGGCCATCAGGTCGTCGGCGTCCACCACCTTGCCCTCGCGGGACTTCATCTTGCCCTCGGGCAGGAACACCATGCCGTAGCTGAGGTGCTGGCATCCGCGGGCCCAGTCGAAGCCCATCCGCTCCAGGGTCTTGAACAGCACCTTGAAGTGGTAGTCCTGCTCGCTGCCGACCACGAATACCTGCCGGTCGAGGCCGTAGTCGGTGTGCTTCAGCTGTGTAGTGCCGATGTCCTGGGTGATGTACAGGCTGGTGCCGTCGCTGCGAAGCAGCATCTTGCGGTCCAGGCCGTCGTCGGCCAGGTCGATGAACACCGCCCCGTCGTCCCCCTGCTCGCACACACCTCGCGCCAGCGCGCCGAGCACGGTGTCGCGGCCGAACTCGTAGGTCTCGCTCTCGTGGTAGATGCGGTCGAAGCGGATGCCGAGGCGCTCGTACGTGTGGTCGAAGCCGTCGTAGACCCAGCGGTTCATCCGCTCCCACAGGCCGCGTACCCCGGGATCGCGCGCCTCCCAGCGGCGCAGCATCTCCCGCGCCGCGGCCAGCAGCTCGCTGCGCTCGTCCACGAGGCGCTCTACCTCGTCGTCCTCGGTGATCCCCTCGGCGCGTACCTCCGCTGAGAGTCGCCTGCGCTCTTCGGTGTGCTCCCGGTCGAAGCGCACGTACCAGTGCCCCACGAACAGGTCGCCCTTGACGCCGGCGCTCTGCGGGGTGCTGTCCTCGCCGAACCGCTGGTAGGCCAGCATCGACTTGCAGATGTGGATCCCCCGGTCGTTGACCAGGTTGGCGCGCAGCACCTCGTCGCCGGCGGCCTCCAGCAGGTTGGCCGCGGTCATGCCCAGCAGGTTGTTGCGGATGTGGCCCAGGTGCAGGGGCTTGTTGGTGTTGGGCGAGCTGAACTCGACCATCACCCGCTGGCCAGTGGGTGCGGCGGCGCGTCCGTAGCCGTCCGGGTCGGCGAGGACCGGCCGCAGGGCGGCGTCGAAGTAGGCGCCGGTGTCCAGGTGCAGGTTGAGGAACCCGTTGACCGCGTCGGCGCGGGCGACCGCGGGCAGCGCGGCCACGGCGTCGACGAGCTGCTCGGCGATCAGCTTGGGTGCGCGCCGCAGGATCCGGGCCAGCGGGTGGCAGGGGACGGAGAGGTCGCCGAATCCCTGGCGGTCCGGGGTCTTGGTCTGCAGGGGGGGCAGCTCGGCGTCGGGAGCCTCCCGGCGGACGGCGGCCTCGATCGCCTCGAGGATGCCGCTTCGCAGGCTGTCCAGGTCCGTCAATGCGTCGGTCATCGTGCCACGTCGCTCCAGCGGAGCTGTTTACACCAGCCCCCCGGGCCTGTCCACCGACGCGCTCGCGGCCCCCACGCGACCGAGCACCCTTGTCGACGGGTCGAGCCAGGGCTATGTTGACCCCTTTCCGGGAGAAGGTCGTGCGAACGCTGATCCTGTACACACCGGCCACGGGCGGGCTGAGGGACAAGGCGTCCCAGCTGTCGGGCGAGCTGCACTGGCGAGGATTCGAGCCCGAGGTGGAGGCCGCGGATGCGGCCAACGGCCGCGACGTGGCGGACTACCGGCTGGTCGTGGTCGTGTTCCCCGTGTTCCGCATCCCGCGCTTCCCCATCCCGGGCGGCGGTGTGCGCAAGCTCATCGACGACCTGCGCGGCCTCGACGGCGTCAACGTGGCCCTGCTCGCGGTCACCGTCGGCGATCCCAGCTGCCGCCTGCACGATCTGCCCGAGGCGATCGAGCGCCGGGGCGGCAGGTTCATCACCTTCGGCAGCACGAGCATGCGCCGCTTCGGCGAGAAGGGCCTCCGCGACCTCGCCGCCGAGTGCATGGGCCGCATCCCCCGCTGATCGCCCCCAACCCAAGCCACGAACCGCATCGGCTGGGGACATGCACACGTAACTCACCCCGACGTTTCGACCGGCCCCTTCCTACCGGAGTTACTTGTGCGTGTCCCCGTGCCGCCACCAACCACCGGTGGGATCCCCTGAGCCTGCGGAGCAGGCGACGGGCTGCGTCCTGTTCGGGCGACACCAGGCTCCGATCCACCCCGCCCCTCCTCATCGCCCCCTCCACCACCATCTCCCATCCAAGAGCGTCTTCTGCGCCAAGATCCGGCACGCAGAGCAACCTTGGCCGGCCAAGAACGGCTCTTGTGCCGGTATGCGGCGCAGGAACCGCTCTTGGATCTTGGAGGGGAGGTGAACATCGGTGATCAGGTCGGGACCGTCAGGGTCCGACCGGTGGTTGGAGGCGGTGCGGGGTCAGGCCGCGACTTGCTTCAGGCTCCTTCGAATGCAGCCGGGGTGCGTCGAAGCCAGGAGGTCGCCTTCAGCAAGGTAGCGAACTGACCCCAGCCGATGCGGTTCGTGGCATGGCGCCGAGACGGATCACGGACAGTCGTCGGTGTCCTCGTCGTCGACCAGGTCGTCGCAGTCGTTGTCGATGCCGTCGTCGCAGACCTCGGCGGCGCCCGGGCTGACCAGCTCGTCCTCGTCGTCGCAGTCCCCGTCGCACGTGGAGTAGCCGTCCTCGTCGCCGTCCAGGGCGTTGAGCTCGGGCTTGCCGTCGTCGCAGTCGGGCGGATCGTCGCAAGTGGAGCTGCCGTCGCCGTCGAGGTCGCCCGGGTGCAGGGTGTCGTCGGCGTCGTCGCAATCCGCGGGGTCGTCGCAGGTGGTGTGGCCGTC
>CAZXHG010000184.1:0-20437 GCA_964639985.1 uncultured Rickettsiales bacterium | reverse complement strand
TACGTGATCATGGCGGCCACCTTCGAGAGCTTCCGCCACCCGTTCGTGATCCTGTTCTCCATCCCGCTGGCCATCGTGGGCGTGATCCCGGTGCTGGGCGTGTTCGGCATCCCCATCTCGGTGCTGGTGCTGATCGGCGGTATCGTGCTGGCTGGCATCGTGGTCAACAACGCCATCGTGCTGGTGGACTACGTCAACCAGCTGCGACGGCGCGGCCTGAGCCTGGTCGAGGCCCTGCGCACCGCGGGCCGGGCCCGCCTGCGGCCGATCCTGATCACGACCATGACCACGGCCCTGGGCCTGCTGCCGATGGCGGTTGGCGTGGGCCGCGGCTACGAGATCCGCCAGGCCCTGGCCGTGACCGTGATCGCCGGCCTGCTCGCCTCGACGCTGCTGACGCTGGTGGTGGTCCCGGTGGTGTACTCCCTGCTCGCGGGCCGCGTGCCCGTGGCCCCCGAAGCCGGGGACGGCGATGCCGTCTGACACGATCACGGGCGCGGGCCACGCCTGGGGACGGCTGCTCCCCCGGCTGGCGCTGCAGCGGCCCGTGGCCGCGCTGACCCTGTTCTCGGCCGTGATCCTGGTGGGCGTGATCGCCTGGACCCTGATCCCGCTGCAGATGATGCCCACCGGCTACGATCACCCCTACCTGTGGATCTGGGCCGGCTACCCCAACGCCACCCCGCGGGAGATCGAGGAGCAGATCGTCCGGCCGGTCGAGGAGCACTTCGGCACCCTGAGCAACCTCGCGCACATGGAGTCCGAGTCGCGCTCGGACTCGGCCTTCTTCGAACTGGAGTTCGAGGAGGGCACGGACATGGCCGAGGCCTACAACCAGGCCCTGGACCGCATCGAGCGCGCCTACGCCGAGCTGCCCGACGATCTGGAGCAGTTCTACATCTACCGCTACGATCCCAACGACGAACCCGTGATCTGGGCCGGCATCTCCGTACCCGAGGGGGTGGAGGACCCGGCCCACGTGCTGCACACCCGTGTCGAGCAGGTGCTGGAGCGGGTTCCGGGCGTGGGCGCGGTCGACCTGTGGGGCGCGGACCGCCGCAACATCTACGTGGACTTCCGCCACGACGACGTGGACGCCATGGGCGTCAGCCTCTACCGCGTGGTGCCGTCGATGATGCGCGACAACTTCACCATGCCCGGCGGCAAGGTGCGCGAGCCGGGCCGGGTGGTCTACCTGCGCAGCCTGACCCGCTACGAGTCGATCGACGAGATCCGGCACTGGCCGATCCGGCCGGGCCTGGAGATCGACGACGTGGCCGACGTGGTGCACGCCGCGCCCGCGGCCACCTTCATCAACCGGATCAACGGCGATCCGGGCGTGTCGATGGGCATCTACAAGGAGTCCACGGCCAACACCCTGGAGATGACCGCCGAGGTCGAGCGGATCGTGCTGGAGGAACTGGGCCAGGACCCGGCCCTGGCAGGGTTCGAGTTCTTCGTGCTGTTCAGCCAGGGCGAGCTGATCGGCGACAGCATCGAGAACCTGCAGCAGGCGGCCCTGATCGGCGGCTCGCTGGCGTTCATCGTGCTGCTGGTGTTCCTGCGGCGGCTGCGCATGACCCTGGTCGTGGCCGCGGCCATCCCGGTGTGCATCCTGATCACCGTCACCGTGATGTACTTCAACGGCGAGACGATCAACCTGCTGTCCATGACCGGGCTGATGCTGGCGGTGGGCATGGTGGTCGACAACTCGATCGTGGTGGTGGAGAACATCTACCGCCTGCGCCAGGCCGGCGTGCCCCCGCTGAAGGCCGCGCTGCAGGGCACCAGCGAGGTCAGCCTGGCCGTGACCATGGCCACGCTGACCACCATCGCGGTGTTCGTGCCGATCATGTTCATGACCGGCAGCGGCATGTTCAGCTTCTTCATCTCCCGCCTCGGGCTGCCCGTGTGCTACGCGCTGCTCGCGTCGCTGGTGGTGGCGCTGCTGTTCATCCCGCTGGCCACCACGAAGCTCAGCGCGGGCAAGCCGGTGGAACCGGGCCGCGTCCTGGTGTGGTGCCGCGCCAGTTACGAGCGCATCCTCGCGTGGGTCCTCGACCACCGCATCGACGCCACCGCCATCGCGCTGATGCTGATGGCCACCACCTGCGTCGCCAAGGGCAAGGTGCCGCAGACCGACCGCTCCGAGAGCAACATCGACGACATCGTGATGCGGCTGCAGTTCGCCGAGAACATGACCTTCAACGAGAAGGAGGAGGTGCTGCTCGGCCTCGAGGACCGGGTGCTGGGGCGCAAGGACGCCTGGCAGATCGACGCGGTCCGCACCCGCTACCGCTCCAGCTCGACCCGTGCCCGGGTGCGCGTCTTCCTCGAGCCCCGCGAGCGGGGCGATCTGAACCGCGACGACATCGTCGAGGAGGCCACCGAGATGCTGCCCGACCAGCCGGGCGTGGAGGGCTGGATCGGCTGGCACCGCGAGGGGGGCATGGGCGAGGCCAACTCGGTCGCGCTGGAGATCTTCGGGGAGGACACCGAGATCCTGGCCGAGCTCGGCAGCGAGGTGAAGCGGCGGCTCAACGGCGTGCCCAACGTGGTGTCCGTGGAGTACGAGGTGGAGGATGACGCCACCGAGGAGCTGCGCCTGCACATCGACCGCGAGGCCGCGGCCCGCTATGGCGTGGATCCGTTCGCAGTGGCCCGCACCGTGCAGTTCGCCTGGCGCGGCTCGCGACTGCCCGACTACCTCGACGGCGACAAGGAGATCGACGTGGTCGCCGGCTTCCGGCTGGAGGACCGCAGCGACATCGAGGACATGGCCGACTTCCGCATCTGGACGGCCACCGGCGAGACCATCCCGCTGACCGCGGTCGCCGACATCGAAGAGACCCGCGGCTTCGGCGAGATCCGCCGCCGCGACCGCCGCACCCACCTCGCCATCGTGGTCAACCTCGAGGGCGACGATCTCGGCGCCTCGTACGCGCAGATCGACGGCGCGCTGGGCTCGCTCCAGCTGCCCCGCGGCTACACCTGGTCGCGCGGCGACCGCTGGGCCGAGATGCTGGAGGACCAGCAGCAGCAGCAGTTCGCCTTCCTGCTGGCGATCGTGCTGGTGTTCCTGCTGATGGGCATGCTGTTCGAGTCCGTCAGCCTGCCCTTGTGCGTGATCGTGGCCGTGCCGTTCGCCATGTTCGGCGCGTACTGGCTGCTGTTCCTCACGGGCACCACCTTCGACATGATGGCGGGCATCGGCATCGTGATCATGGTCGGGATCGTGGTCAACAACGCGATCGTGCTGGTGGACCTGGTGCAGCTCAACCGCGCCAGCGGCATGGACCGCCGCGAGGCGCTGCTGAGCGCAGGCTCCCAGCGCTTCCGCCCGATCCTGATGACCGCTGGCACCACCATCGTGGGGCTGATCCCGATGGCCGTGGGCGACGCGTCCCTGGCCGGCATCCCCTACAAGGCTCTGGGCAGGGTCGTCATCGGCGGCCTGGTCACCTCGTCGGTGATGACACTGCTGTGGGTCCCGCTGCTGTACACGATGGTGGACGACTTCCGCGCCTGGCTGAAGCGCATCTGGGGTTATGCCCTCGGCAGGAAGGAGACGACCGAATGGTCCGGATGATCCCCTCCCTGGTGTTGCTCGGACTGCTCGCCGCGCCGGCCCCGGTCCGCGCCGAGACCCACGACATCACCCTCAACGAGGCCATCGACCAGGCCGTGGCCTCCAACCTGGGCATCCAGATCCAGGCCACCACCCTGGACGTGGCCCGCGAGACGCGGCGCGCGGCCTGGGCCGCCTACCACCCGACGTTCAACCTCGACGTGTCGTACTCGCCCGGCATGGACCACTCCCTGCAGCGGGTGGCCGGTTCCCTGGTGGAGTCCCTGTACCGCAACTACTCGCTGGAGGCCTCGAGCTCGGTCACCAACCGCTTCGTCACCGGCACCGAGCTGACGTTGACCTGGTACCACCTGTCCAGCCGCAACGAGCGGATCAAGGACGAGTTCCAGGAGCTGCTGGAGAGCTTCTCCGGGGTCACCGATCCGATCACCACCAGCTTCGCCGCCAGCGGCGCGATCCAGCTGCGGCAGAACCTGCTCAAGGGGCTGGGCTGGTGGTACAACCTCGGCTCCGTGCGCCAGGCCGAGCTCGCCGAGAACGCCGAGGAGGTGGCCTACGACGCCCAGGTCGCGGACACCATCGCCAGCGTGATCAAGGCCTATTATGAGCTGGCCTACGCCCAGCAGGCCGAGCGCATCGCCCAGCACAGCGTGGACCTCGCCATGGCCCAGCGGGAGGTCACCTCCGCCCGCATCGAGGCCGGCGACCTCGCCCCGGTGGAGCTGATGAAGCTCGACGAGACCGTGGCCACCCGTCACGGCGAGCTGCTCGACGCGCAGATGGCCCTGCGTCGCGCCCAGACCACCCTGCGCGCGCTGCTGGTCGGTCCGTACGACGCGGGCGTGCCCGGCACCCTGTACCTGGCGGGCGAGCTGCCCGACAGCCCCATCCCCCACCGCTCCCTGGACGCCAGCTACGAGACCGCGCTGGTGCGCAACGCCGACGTTCGCCGCCAGGAGCTGGACCTCGAGTCCCGCCAGATCGGCTACCGCATGGCGCGCCAGGACCTGCTGCCGACCCTGGACTTCACCGGCTCGCTGGCGCTCAACGGCGTGGGCGAGACCTCGCCCATCGGGATGGAGGACGTGTTCAGCGGCAACCACCCGTACTGGACCTTCGGCATCTCGCTGACGGTCCCGCTGACCAACCGCACGTCCGAGACCGCCTACCGCCAGCGCAAGGCCGAGGTGGAGGCCTCGCTGCTGACGCTGAAGTCCCTGCAGGAGACCGCCCTGGCCGAGGTGGAGAACGCCTACACCCAGGTCCTCAGCTACGAGGAGCAGGTGCGGGTGTCCGGCACCCGGGTCCGCCTCGCCGCGCAGAACGTGGAGGCCGAGCAGGCCCGCTACGCGGCCGGCAAGTCCACCACCCGCGAGGTGCTCGAGGTCCAGCAGTCCCTGCGCGACGCCCAGCTCGCCGAGATCCGCGCCCGCATCAACGCCCTGTCCTCGCGCGTGGATCTCGAGATCGTACGCGGCACGCTGCTCGAGGCGCTGGGGATCACCGAGCTGGGCGGCTGACCGCCCCGCCCCCGACCGTCCGGTCAAAGAGGGGCCCGCGCGGAACAAAAGTTACCCTTCGATCCGGCCCACGACGGACCCGACATCCCGCCCCGGCCACAACTGAAGGGGTGACACCCCACCCTCCGAGTCCTGGCCGCCTTCGGCCCACCGGGCTACGGCGAGGTCCCCACGTCCCGGCCGAAGCTGAATCGCGCGCCGAAGGTGAATTCGAACGGGGTCACCAGGCCGCAGTCGACCTCGGGACACCCGGAATCGAACACGCCCTGGAACAGGGTCAGGCCGTGCTCGAAGTAGAACGCGGCTACGTTGTCGCCGGGGATTTCCAGCCCGTAGCCGACGACCCCGTACGGCTCGAGGAACACCGGGTGGTTCGGGTACATGGAGATGACCGGACCGAAGCGCCCGAACAGGTACGGCGAGATGCGCGCGCTCCGGGCCAGCAACCGGACACCCCCCATCGGGCGAATGCCCGGATGGAAGCCGGCGTAGGTCTTCAAGTCCAGATGGACCTCCGTGTGCACCGGCCCGGGACCGGCCGCACGGCCGAGCCGGATGCCCGCCTCGAAGCCGCCGCCGAACAGCACGTACATCGACACGTCGAACCAGCCTACGAACCCGAACACGGCGACGTGCCCGCGAGCGGTCCTGTCCTCCGTGCCCGGCGAACGGTGCGTGGGCTCCGAGGTGTCCTGCGTTGCAGCCCTGGAGTCCGGAACTGCGGCCCACGAGGCGACCAGCGCCGCGACCAGCAGCAGGGCGGCTGCAGGCACCCTCGGCCTGGGTCGAACCGCGGTCCCTACCAATTGAACTCCGTGCAGTAGCACAGCTCCGTGTAGTCGTCGCAGCAGCAGAACCAGGTCTCGAAGGAATTGCCGGCGTCCTCGCAGATGAAGATCGAGCTGCCCTGGGCATCGGCCTGCTGCAGGTCGGCGATGTACTCCAGGTGCAGGTCCCAACGGTCCCAGAACCCGCCCGCCGGATTCCAGCCGTAGGAGTCGTTGTCCATCTCCCAGCCCGGACGGACGTAGGATCCGGTCTCACAGGGGTCGCCGGTGGCCGGATCGTAGCCCTCGCAATAGGGACTCGTGAGGTCCCACAGCTCGATCCAGCAGGTCCAGGCCCAGCCCCCCACGCCGATGTCGAACTCGTACCAGCCCTCGGCGACGACCGAGGGATCCGTCGGATCCTCGGGCACGGTGGCCGTGCACTCGCCGTACATCAGGGCGTTGGCCATGTCGATCTCGCCCGTGTACTGGGGCGTGCCGTCGTCGTCGTCGTCCGGCGGCGTGGCGTCGTCGTCGTCCGGCGGGGTGGTGTCGTCGTCGTCCGGCGGCGTGGCGTCGTCGTCGTCCGACGCGCTGTCGTCGTCGTCGAGCACGTCCACGTCGTCGTCGCCGTCGTCGTCGTCGTCGCCCACCGGCGCGGGACATCCGAGGTGCACCAGGGCGAACAGGACCAGTACCAGGAACACGATCTCGCGGCTCATGGGGAAGCCCTCCCACATCCATCCTATCACCCATCGCGCCCCGCTCCGCGCGCGGAGCATGGGGAGGACCTCGCGGATCGACAGCCGTGATACCCTCGCTTCCATGCTGCGGATCCGCCCCCTCCCCGTGCTGCTGCTCGTCAGCCTGCTCGGCGCCCCGACCGTCGGGAGCGCCCAGTCCGCGGACGTGGCCGACCTGGCCGTGCTGGCCAACGACGTCATCGTCGAGCACTGCGCGGAGATCTACACATCGGACATCGCCCTGGTCGCCCGCGGCTACCAGGAGGTGGCGGGCGCGTGGGAGGCGGTCAACGACGGCTACGACGAGACCGGCAGCTCCAACCTGCTGTACTGGCGCGGCGTGGGGGCCCCGTGCCGGGGGCCGCAGGGGAAAGCCCAGGCCGCCCGGCAGAACATAGTGGGCGGGGCCCAGGGTGTGCACGACGAGGAGCTCGGCGGCATGGTGGCCGACGCGGACCGCCGCATCCGCCACCTGACGACCGCGCTCGAACAGACCACGACGCGGACGACGGTCCGCATGACGCCACGCGAGCAGGCGGGTACGGCCCTGCTGATCTCCGGCGGCGTCATGACCGCGGCCGGGTTCGCGGTCAACATCGCCGCCTACCAGCACGGCCTGGAGCAGACCGAACGCGATCCCTTCCTGGCCGACCGCAACGCGGGCATCGCCGGGCTCGTGGTGGGCTGCACCGGCATCGGCGTTGCCGTGTCCGGCGTGCTGGCCCTGGCCCTGCCCGAGCGCCGCGAGGTGTCCGTGGTCGTGGGACCGGTGACGTCGGTGGGGTTCCGGTTCTGACGGCCGATCACCGCATCCTGCGTACCGCCAGCAATCCCAGCAACACCACCCCGGACAGCAGCGTCGACGGTGACGCCGGACCGCTGGTACACGAGCAGTCGTCCTCCGGGGGGTACGGCATGATCTCCTCGTCCTCGGCGAACTCCAGGTAGACCGGGTTGGACAGCGCCTTCAGCAGCTCGCCGTCGCGCAGCTCGACGCGCACGTAGGACACGACCTGGGGGTCCGCATCCAGGTAGGCCCAGGAGTCGTCGCCGGACACGGTCGGATCGTCGACGATCTCGCCGTCCTGGATCACGCGCAACGTCAGCCCGTCCCCGCCCACGACCCGCGCGCTGACCACGCACTCCGGACCGGCGACCACGTCCCCCATCATGCCCTCGTCGTCCCCGCAGGCCGCGGTCAGGTAGAGCTCCGGGCCGTCCGGACCGTCGGCCTTGAGAAAGGCGTGTCCCGCGGCGAACGCGTCGAGGATCCCCGCTTCGCTCAGCTCCTCGGCGTACACCACCGTCGTCGGCGTGCCGATGGGCGCGTAGTAGAAGTTCTCGTCCGCGTCGCCCGTGCCCGCCTTGTGGTCGTCGCTGCCGCCCACGGCGGTCACCCGGTGGCCCGCGAGCAGCACCTCGTCCCACAGGGCGATGGCGTTCTCGTTGAGGGGGTTGACGATGTCGCCCAGCCAGGTGCTGGCGCCGTTGACCACCTCCATGCAGTCCACGTCCGCCCAGTCCGTGTCCGGCACGGTCCAGCCCAGGCTGACCGTGCCGCCCTCGGTGGCGGCCTCGAAGTGGCCCGGGTGGTTGACCGAGAACAGGCCTCCCTCGCTGTGCACCGCGTCGATCACCGCGCCGATGTCGTAGTCCGGTTCGGACGCGTGGTAGTCCACGTACCCGGTGACGGCGAAGACGTTGGCGTGACCGCGGTAGGACGTCATCTCGATGCCGCGGATCAGCACCAGGTCGTCGTATTGCTCCTGCAGCGCGGGCAGCTCGTGATGGGCGCTGTGGGTGAAGTGCTCGCTGGAGGCCATGAAGTCCATGCCGACGGTATGGGCGTAGGCGAACACGTCCTCGAGCGGGTGGCTGCCGTCCGAGTGCAGGGAGTGGCTGTGCAGGTCGCCGGCGTACCAGCCCGGCCCGCCGAGGACCGGCGGATTCCACTCGGGCCACTCGAACGGGTCGACGCCTTCGTCCACGTCGGCCAGGGCGATGGTCAGCTCGAAGCCGACGGTGGACCCACTGGCGATGTAGCCTGTGCCCAGCTCGATGACCCAGGTGCCCGCCGGGATGGCTCCGGGGATGTACGCGTCCGTGGTCTCCTCGGCGGTCAGCGCCACGGTGAACTCGGACCGCGCCCCGCCGGACGAGCCGCGGAACCCGTCCGGGTCGTAGATGGCGATGTCCACAACGTTGCCCATCACCGGGGACTGGTCGCCTTCGGTGGTGTAGCTGTAGACGACCGAGATCCGGGTCGTGCCCTCGGGCACGTCGAACTCGTACAGGTGGTAGCCGGGCGAGTCGGTGGGCACGAACGTACCGTCGAAGACGATGGGTTCGGCCCAGGCGGCGGGAGCGTATGCGACACACGCCAGGACCAGGGCTGCCAGCAATCTCATCACGAAGATTCTCCCACCCAAGGATACCTCTGCCGCGTCAGGACCGAGCACACCAGCACGGCTGTCAGGGTGATGCGCCTCGCCCTGGTCCCCCACATCCTCATCCCGTTCACCATACCCGCCAGATGACCGAGTGTTCGACAGGTCGAGAACGAATGGGCGTCCCCCTACCGAACGTCCCTTTCGCGCCAGCGATACCTCGGCGCAGTTACACCCACCTATTCCTCCTCGTGGAGTTGGAAGTAGACCTGATCCAGCCACTGGCTCTCCGGAACCCAGCGATTCCAGACCACACCTCGCTTCGTGGCCCAGCCCACGGTGTCCACGTAATCACAGTCCCGCTTGCCTATCTGGTCTTCTTCGTGGAAACAGCAATGCGGTGTTGCGAGGTGGGCGGCCTCGTGCATCAACATCTCTGCTGCGGTGGCCGGTGTGACGAGGTAGTACAGCGCCGTCTGTCGAAAGGCCAGGTAGCCCTCCTCGTCGAGGGCTGCCACCTCGCCAACCACCTCATCGCCGGAGAGGGTGCCGTAGGCCTGACCTGCTTCCCAGTGGGACAGCGCATCGCTCCAGTCCTCGGACTCGACATTGATCAGGATGCTGCTGTCCCGTCGGGCGGCGAGCGCATCCCACGACACCTCCTCCACACCCAGAGGTCGCACACAGCGGATGGCATCTCGGGCGTGGATATCGACGAGGAGGTCGAGTAGACCGCCGAAGTCCGCGACATCGCCGACGTGCCGGTCGGCGACGACCTGGCTCACGTACGCCTCCACGGCCGCGGCCTCGGCGATCCCACTCTCCACCAGGTCCCGGTCGGGAGCACTGCAGTCGACGAGTTCCCAGTCGTTCTCCCCGTCGGACGAGCACGAGCAGGAGGATCCAGCGCCGACGAGCAACAACACCACCGCCCGCGCGATCACAGGTGCGGGTGCCCGGCCCCGGCCGAGCAGTGGCTCGCCTCCCCCTGTGCACCTCACCAGCATTCCGTCGTCCCCTCCGGTCCGGACAGCCGCTGTCCGTAGTCGCCCCCCCAGCAGGCGACCGAGCCGTCCGCGGCCAGCGCACACGCTCCGTCCCCGGCAGCACTCACGTCCACGTACTCGCCCGCAGGCGGTGGCGTCTCCATCCGGGTTCCCCAGCAGGAGACCGCACCGTCGGGTTCGAGTCCGCACGCGAAGTAGAAGCCCACCGCCACCCGGGTATAGGCCCGAGGCGGATCGTCGATCGGGTAGCTGCCCCAGCACACGCCCGCTCCACCCCCGTCCAGCGCACACCCCAGGTCGACCTCCCCCAGGGCGAGGTCGACGAAGCCCTGGCCGGAAGGCACGCCGTTCTGCACGCCCGCGCTCCAGCAGACGATCCCGCCGTCATCATCCAGGCCACACGTGTGCTTGGTTGCGCCCACGATCCGGTGCAGCGTGGCGTCGGGAACCTCGCAGGCCTCGGGGAGTACTGGCCCGCCCACACCGTTGACGCCACACCCCCAGCACGTGACCGACCCGTCCGGCCGCAATCCGCAGCTGTGATACCAGCCCGCCGCGAGCTCGACGAACGGTCCGGGTGCAGCCGTGCACTGGCCCTCCAGGCACCTGCCCCAGCACACGACCTCTCCGTCCTCGCGGAGACCGCAGGTGTGGGTCCGTCCGATGGCCACGTCCAGGTACCGACCTGGAGGCGGAGCACAGTCCCACTCGTCGGGCAGGTCCTCGACCTCGTCGTCCACACACCCCCAGCACCGCAACTCCCCGTCGCTCGCAATCGCACAGTAGCGATACACACCGACCTCGATCGAAACCCAGGTACGTTCAGCCGGCTCGATGGCCCCCTCGGGATCCGCGCAGCCGCCGATCGCGGCGAGCACGAGGCTCATGGCGATCACTGCGCGTGGGTTGTGCGCAGCCACCAGCGATCGGATTTCGTCCCCCATACCCTCGGATCATACCGCGACGGGACGGCTCGCAACCCGGAACCCGCAACAAGGGCCGCCCTTGCGGAGCCGCCTGCGGTAGAGTCACCCCGTGGGGGCTCGTTCGCCAGCAATCGTGGTCCTGGTCGCGCTGTTGAGTCCGGCGTGTACGCCGGATACGGTGTTCACCGCCGAGGACCGATCCGACCGCGAGCCGGACTGGACCGACCTGCCGCCTCCGCCCGACCCGTTCGACCTCGGCGGTGCGATCGCAGACGCCCGCCTGGTCTCGGAGATGGCCTACGACTACCTGGGATGCGACCTGGACTCGGCCGGGGACGTGAACGGCGACGGGTATGGCGACGTTGTCGTGGGGGCGTACAGCCGCCGAGAAGCCGGGTACCGTGCCGGTGCAGCGTACCTGTTGCTGGGTCCTCTCCACGGGGAGGTGGAGGTCGCCGACGCCCACGCCCGGTACACGGGCGAGGGAGAGAACAACATCGCGGGGTACGACGTCGCCGGCGCAGGAGACATCGATGCCGACGGACTCGACGAGGTGCTGGTAGGCGCGCCGGTGTGGGGAGGCATCGACGAACACGGCGGCCGAGCCTACATCCTGGGCTCGGACCATGCCGGAGACGTGGACCTCGGCTCCCACGGTCTCCTACTGGACGGCGAACACGAGCACGGCCACGCCGGCAAGGGAATCTCCCCCGGTGGGGACGTGGACGGGGACGGCGAGGGCGACCTGCTGGTGGGCGACTCGGCGGATCCGGGCGGGGGGGAGATGGCCGGCGCCGCGTACGTGCTCATGGGACCGGTGGTCGAGAGCCGGAACCTCGCTGACGCGGACGCGAAGTTCATCGGCGAACTCGAAGGCGACGTCGCCGGCTCCGCTCTGGCCTCGGCCGGCGATGTGGACGACGATGGATACGGAGACTTCATCGTGGGTGCGCCACGCTCCCACACCGAGGAATACCGTCCGGGCCGCGCCTACGTGATCCGCGGACCGGTGTCGGGCACCCACGGCCTGGGCTCCGCGGACACGATCCTGGAGGGCGAATCCCCGGCAGACTGGTGCGGGTACGCCGTAGCTGGCGGCAGCGACCTCGACGGCGATGGCCTCCCCGACGTGCTGGTGGGAGCGAAGACCGGGAATCCCGACGGCATCGAGGGAGGCGGCATCGTGTACGTGGTGATCTCACCCCCCCTGGGTACGCTCGCACTGGCCGATGCGGATGTCAGGATCGTCGGTGGCGAGGACATGGACGCCCAGGTCGGGACATCGGTCGCCATGGCCGGGGACGTGGACGGCGACGGCGTGCCGGACATCCTGATCGGGGGCTGGAGGGCCGGGTGGCTGCTCACAGGCCCCCTGGACGCGGATATCGACCTCACCGAGGCCGGCGTGCGCCTGGCCCTGCAGGACTACTGGGCCAGCGACGTCACGGTGGCGGCCGGTGGCGACGTGGACGGGGACGGCATCGACGACTTCTGGTTCGGGGCGATGTTCGATCCCACGGACCACGAGATGGGCGGCGGCGCCTACCTCTTCTACGGCGGCGACCGGTTCCGGTGACGCCTACTCGTCCTCGGGGCGCGTCTGGTAGTACACCTGTTCCAGCCACTGGCTCTCCGTGACCCAGCGGTTCCACAGCACACACCGCACGGTGAGCCAGCCCATGGTGTCCACGTAGTCGCAGCCACGCTCGTAGACCTGCTCGTCCCCGTGGGGGCAGCACCCGGGGCGAGCGTGATGAGCCGCCTCGTGCACCAGCAACCGGGCCGCATATGCGGGGCTGCCCAGGTAGTCGTACGCCCGTTCGCGGAATTCCCAGAACCCCTCCGCGTCGAGTTCGGCCACCTCGACGGCCACCTCGGCGGCCGTCAGGCTCCCGTACCGCTGACCGTCCACCCACGCAGCCCGTGCGTGGAGCCAGGAGCTGCTCTCGACATGGATCAGGATCAGCTCCCCCTCAAGAACGGCCCGAGCAGCCCAGGTCAACTCCTCGTCTCCCCTGGCGCGGGTACAGACGATGGCGCCGCGGGCGTGCGCATCGATCACGAAGTCGGTCAACTCGGAATAGGTGGGCACGTCGCCGGTGTATCGATCGGCCAGGCCCTCGCTCACGTGGGCATCCACGGCCAGGGCCTCGGCGATGCCTCTCTCGATCAGGGACCGGTCCTCGTCGCTGCACTCGACCTGCTCCCAGACCCGCTCCTCCTGCGACGTATCGCAGGCCAGCAAGGGCACGGCGATCACCAGGATCGACAGGGTCCTGGCTACAGACACTGGCCGCCCCCCTCCGGGCCGTCCTGCCCCCAGCCGAAGCTGTCCCCCCAGCACGCCACCTCCCCTTCCGCGGACACCGCACAGGCCCTGCAGGCCGCGGCGCTGATCTGCACGAACTGGCCGGCCGGCGGGGGCGTCTCCATCTTCTCCCCCCAGCAGGACACGGCGCCGCTGTCGTCCAGTCCGCACCCGAAGTCGCTGCCGATGGCCATCGCCGTGAGCGGAGTGTCTGGCACGACCTCGTAGACCTGCCCCCAGCAGGTGACCCGGCCGTCGTCGCGCAGGCCACAGCCGCTGTCCGAGCCCGTGACGTCGACCTGGACGAATCCCCCATCCTGCGGCACGGCGAGCTCATCGTACGTGCCCCAGCAATGGAGCCGGCCCTCGAGGTCAAGGCCACACGAAGTGGAGTCGACGGCCACGATCTGCTCGAAGGTGACGTCCGGGGGGCGACAGCGGTCGAGGTTCCCCACCCCGGAGCCGCCGTTGATCCCGCACCCCCAGCACGCGACCGACCCGTCCGCGCGCAGGCCACAGCTGTGGTAGTCGCCCGCCGCGAGCTGCACGAACGGGCCCGGCGGTGCCAGACACTGGCCCGCCACACACGATCCCCAGCAGGCTGCCTCGCCATCCACCCGCAGACCGCACGTGTGCTCTCGCCCCACGGCCACGTCCACGAACCGCCCGCGTGGGGGGAGGCACAGTTCGAAGACGAGCATCTGCTCCCAGGACTGACCGATGCACCCGAAGCAGCGCAACTCGCCGTCGTCCGCCACGGCACAGGAGTGGTTCTCACCCACGGTCACCGACGACCAGGTCTTGACCACCGGTTCGATGACCGGCTCCTCCTCCTCCACGCACCCCACCCCCTGGGTCAGGCCCACCAGGAATACGACAGCGACGGCATCGAGGTTGCGGGACAACGGTCTCCCCCTCCGATCACGATCTTACCGCCGCAAGAGGCTGCTGGTGAACACGAGGGCCGGTTCGTTGCCACCGGGCCACGGCTCCACCCGCACCCTCGCCCGGATCCGCGAGCACGATCCATGACCTAGGCGCCTGCTCCCCGCGACGGACGCCCGTCCGAGCGGTACAATATGGATGTGGGGGATCGACTCCGAGCCGTGCTGCCTCTCGTCCTGCTGCTGGCACCCGCGTGCACGCCAGGCACGGAGTTCATCCCCGAGGACCGCGGCGACCGGGAGCCCGACTGGAGCGACCTGCCGCCCCCGCCCGACCCGTTCGACCTCGGCGGCGCGATCGCGGACGCCCGCCTGATCTCGGAGATGGCCTACGACTACCTGGGCTGCTCCGTGGACTCGGCCGGGGACGTGGACGGCGACGGCTACGACGACGTGGTGGTGGGGGCGTACGGCAGCGTGCTGGGTGGGGGGGAGGCCGGCCAGCTGCTCGAGACGTCGGGCGCGGCCTACCTGTTGCTGGGTCCGATGGTCGGCGAGGTCGAGGTGGAGTCCGCACACAGCCGCTTCATTGGCGAGGAGGTGGGCAGCCTCACCGGCTACGCGGTCGCTGGCGGGGGGGACGCGGACGGCGACGGGCTGGACGAGGCGGTGGTGGGCGCGCCGCTGTACAGCGGGCCCGAGGAAGGTGGCGGTCGAGCGTACGTGCTCGGCGTCTCCGACCAGGGGGACGTGGAGCTCGGTACCCACACGCCGGGCGTCACCGGTGAACACCCCCACAGCCAGGCGGGCTTCGACGTCGCCATCGGAGGCGACATCGACGGGGACGGATACGACGATCTCCTGGTCGGGGATACCGGCGACGCGACACAGGGCGTACTTACCGGCGCGGTGTACGTGGTCCCCGGGCCCATACTGGACGACTTCGACCTCGCCGATGCCGAAGCCATGTTCACCGGTGTCCAGCAGGACGACGTGGCGGGCCAGGCCCTGGCCGCTGCCGGCGATGTGGACGACGACGGATACGACGACTTCCTGGTGGGCGCGCCGAGACACAACGGGGGCGAACCCTTGCCGGGCCACGCCTACCTGGTTCACGGACCGGTGACCGGCACCCGCGACCTGGACTCCGCCGACACGATCCTGGAGGGCGAATCCCCGGCGGACCGGGCCGGGTACGCGCTGGACGGGGGTAGCGACCTCGACGGTGATGGCCTCCCCGACGTGCTGGTCGGGGCGAAGTACGGAGATCCCGGCGGCACCGAGGACGCCGGCATCGTGTACGTCGTGTTCTCACCGCCCCTCGGAATCCACGCCCTGGCAGACGCCGACGTCCGGATCGCCGGCGGGGAGGACATGGACGCCCAGGTCGGGATGTCGGTCGCCATGGCCGGGGACGTGGACGGCGACGGCGTGGCGGACATCCTGGTCGGAGGCTGGAGGGCCGGGTGGCTGCTCACCGGCCCCCTGGACGCCGAGGTGGACCTCACCACGGCCGGCGTGCACCTGTCCCTGCAGGACTACGGGGCCAGAGACGTCTCGGTGGCGGCCGGCGGCGACGTGGACGGCGACGGCACCGACGACTTCTGGCTGGGAATGATGTCCGATCCCACGGACCACGAGATGGGTGGCGCCGCCTACCTGTTCTACGGCGGCGACCGCTTCCGCTGAGGCCTACTCGTCCAGCTCGCGGGTCTGGTAGTACACCTGGTCCAGCCACTGGCTCTCCGGGATCCAGCGGTTCCACAATACACAACGCTCGGCGAGCCAGCCCGCGATATCCACATAGTCGCACCCGCGCTCGTAGACCTGCTTGCCCCCGTGGGGGCAGCATCCCGTGTTGGTGTGGTGCGCCGCCTCGTGCACCAGCAACTGCGCAGCGAAAGCGGGGCTGCCGAGATAGGAGTAGGCCAGCTCGCGGAGCTCCCAGTATTCCTCCAGGTCACGTTCGGCCACCTCCGCGACCACCTCGTCGGCCGTCAGGTCGCCGTACTGCTGGCCGGCCACCCACGCCTCCCGCGTGTCGCGCCAGGAGTCGCACTCCACGTTGATCAGGATGAGCTCACCATCGCGAACGGCCCGGGCGGTGAAGCCCGCCCCCTCGCCCTCGACGCTCCGGGCGCACACGATGGCGCCGCGGGCGTGCGCGTCGACCACGATATCGGTCAGCTCGGCATAGGTGGGCACGTCACCGGTGAACCGATCCGCCAGGGCTTCACTCACGTGTCCGTCCACGGCCAGGGCCTCGGCAATGGCACGCTCGATCAGGGACCAGTCCTCGTCACTGCACTCGACCGCCTCCCAGTCCGGTTCCTCGTCGGACGAGTCGCAGGTGAGCAGGGGCGCGAAGAGCACCAGGAGCCCAAGGTACCTGACTAGTGACACTCGCGATCCCCCAACGGGCCGTCCTCGCCAAACCCGAAGATCTCCCCCCAGCACACCACCTCCCCGGCGGCGGACACCGCACAGGCCAGCCTCTCCACGACGCTGATCTGCACGAACTCGCCCGCGGGCGGAGGAGTCGCGGTCTTCTCCCCCCAGCAGGTCACGGCGCCGCTGTCGTCGAGGCCGCACCCGAACTCGCTCCCGACGCCGATGGAGCGGAAGGGGGTGGCGGGCACGCCGATGTCGTCGAGACCCCAGCAGGTGACCTGGCCGTCATCTCGCAGGGCGCAGCCGCTGTCCGATCCCACGAGGTCGATCTGCACGTAGCCCACGTCCGTCGGCAGCACCAGTTCGTCATACGTCCCCCAGCAGTGGATCCGCCCCTCGGCGTCCAGGCCGCAGGAGGTGTGGTCGATGGCGTTGATCTGCTGGAAGCGGGCATCCGGCGGGCGACAGGGGTCCAGGCTCCCCATCACGACGCTGCCGTTGACCCCGCACCCCCAGCACGCCACCGACCCATCCACACGCAGGCCGCAGCTGTGGGAGCGGCCCGCGACGAGCTGCTCGAACGGCCCGGGCGCCGCCAGGCACTGGCCCTCCTCGCACCAACCCCAGCAGACCGCCTCCCCGTCCACCCGCAGGCCGCAGGTGTGGCCCTGCCCCACGGCCACGTCCACGAACCGCCCGCGCGGCGGGATGCACAGCCCGAAGCTGAAAAACTGGTCCCAGGTCTCCCCGATGCAGCCGAAGCAGCGCAGCTCACCGTCGTCGGCCACGGCACAGGAGGGATCCTCGCCCGCGGCCACCACCGCCCAGGTCTTGACCACCGGCTCGATGACGGGCTCCCCCTCGCCCGCACACCCCGGCACCAGGGCGAGCCCCAGCACCGGTGCCGCGAGGATCAGGACGAGATATCGGGACATCGGCCTCCCCCTCCGGTCACGATCATACCGCCGAGGGGGAAAAGGGACGTACGTAAGAAACCAACTAACTCGTCGAGTTAGTTGGTTTCTTACGTACGTCCCTTTTCTTTCCTACGTCCCTTTTCTTTCCCCGCCCGAGACGTCACCGTGTTCTGACCATGGGCAGCCCTCGGCAGGAACAGCGCGCATACCCCCGCCACGAGTGCGATCTGCCCGTGGTGATCGAGATGGATACGCGGACCTGGGGTGGGGTGATCGCGAACATCAGCCGCGGGGGGCTGCTGGTGGTGTCCACCGAGAGCCTGCTGCCGGGGCGGGTGGGGGCGTTCCTGTTCATCGTGCCGGGCACGTACCACGTGAGCCGGATCATGGGCACGGTGCGGTGGGTGATGAACACGGCCAACGATCCGTCCGGGCCGGCCTGCTACGGCATCGAGTTCGAGGAGGAGCTGGCGGCCGAGGACGAGGTGCTGGCCGCGGCGCAGCCCCACTCCGGGATCGGGCGGGAGCAGCTGTTCAAGGGGATGCGGGGCCGCAAGGACTGATCAGGGCGCCTCGTTCACCGACGCGCCCGGGTGCAGCGGCTCCAGCACGGCCAGCCGCGACTGGCCGTAGATCACGTGCTCGTTCCACTGCACGTCCTGGCTCGCCAGCGGGATGTAGTGCTGCCAGATGGCCAGCTCGGCGGCCGTGTCCCGGCGCAGCTCGTACATGTAGGCCAGCGCGTACAGCGCCTTGAGGTAGTCCGGATCGAGCTCGATGGCCTTGCGGTAGCCGTTGATCGCCGCGTCGAGCTCGCCGAGCTGCTCCTGGGCCAGGGCCATGTTGTACCAGCACATCTTCTGGTCCGGGGTCTGCTCGACGCAGGTGGTGCTGGCCTCCACGGACAGGCGCAGCACGCCGTTCTTGGTCTCCACGGAAGGCTGGTCCTGGGCCACCTTGAAGTAGGCGTGGCCGAGGTACAGCCAGCCGTCGAACCCGCTGGGGTCCAGGGTCTTGATGCGCTCGGCCACCTGGACCACGGCCCGGTACTCGCCCAGGTCGTGCCGGGCGTACATCATCGAGGTCAGGGCCTTCATGTAGTCCGGGTCGATGGCCAGGGCCTTCTCGTAGGCGGCCACCTCCTCGGCGTACATCTGGTTCTTGGAGTAGCAGTGGCCCAGGTTGTACCAGGCCTTCTTGTGGTCCGGCTGGGCCTCCACGCAGCGCTTGAAGTAGTCGATGGCCAGGTCGTAGTTGCCGGCCTGCAGGGCGTCGTAGCCCATGTTGAAGTGCTGCTCGGGCAGGGGGTCGGCCGAGG
Source organism: uncultured Rickettsiales bacterium (assembly GCA_964639985.1). Classification (GTDB taxonomy): domain Bacteria; phylum Myxococcota_A; class UBA796; order UBA9615; family CAYRNR01; genus CAZXHG01. The sequence continues at coordinate 1,680 of CAZXHG010000184.1, read as the reverse complement.
CCGTGGCCGCGGCGAGCAGGACGAGCAGGCCCACCAGGCCTGTCAGCGGGCGGATTCGCATCATGGAGTCACCTCGATCGTGGCGAGGGTATACCACTCCGTACGTCGATATCTTCCTCATGATCGGGGGGCGACTGCTGCAGGGCCCTCGATACCCCTCGGGCGCACCACGTTTTTGGCCCGATGGGCGCACCCGCAGAGGTAGAATGACGCCATGAGGGTCATCGGGTTCGTCCTACTCCTCCTGATCGCACCAGGCTGCGCCACGCCCGAGGCCGAGGAGACCGCCACCGAACCGCTGCTCGAGGACGCGGGCGCGCCGCCGCGCGCCGAGGGCGCGTGGGCACTCGCGGGCGGTGCGTCGTTGCGGCTGTCCGCGAGCACGCTGATCCTGGACCAGGGGAGCGGCGAGTGGGCCATCGCCGAGCAGGTGTACGGCGCGGCCACGATCGACGGACACGGCGCACGGCTGGCGTACTGTCGGCGAGGGGACGGGATCGACACGACCGCCATCGAGGTGTGGCAACACGATCCGGATGCCGGCACCTGGACCGGGCCTCGCAGGCTCGCGGACGGCGATCGGCCAGCCCTCTCCGCGGACGGCGAGTGGCTGGCGTACGTGTCCGGGGTCACCGGGATCGCGTCGATCTGGCTGATCCCGTTCACGGGCGGCGAGCCCGTGCAGCTGACCAACGTGGGTGTCGGGCGACCCGATGTGCCCGGCCAGCCTCCGGCCGGGTTCGTACCACCGCCCCACCGCGGGCCGCCGTCGTTCGACGGCGACCGGCTGGTCTGGGAGGCGCCGGACGGCAGCCACGCGGTGGACCTGCCGTGAGGTGGTGGGCGCTGGTGGCGCTGCTGGTGCCGGCCGCGGCCGCGGCCCAGGACTACCGCGCGCCCTGCGGCGACTCCCACTGCACCTACTTCTACCCCACGGCCTACTACGACCACTCCGGCCAGGACTGGAACTGCGGCAGCATCTACTACTCGGGGCACCGCGGCTCGGACTATGGCGTGGGCGGGTTCGACGGCATGAACGCCGGCCGCGACCTCGTAGCCGCGACCGACGGCACGGTGATCGGGACCAACGACGGTGAGTTCGACGAGTGCACCACCGGCAACTGCGAGGGCGGCGGCGGGTACGGCAACTACGTGAAGCTGCAGCACGCGGACGGCAAGTACACCTACTACGCCCACATGCGAACCTGGACCGTGGCGGTCAGCACCGGCCAGACCGTGAGCTGCGGTCAGCACCTGGGCCAGGTGGGCTCGTCGGGGTACTCCACCGGGCCTCACATCCACTTCGAGGTGCGGGAGTCGTCCAACTCCCAGTCCGATCCGTTCGACGGGTCGTGTTCCTACCCACCGAGCTACTGGGTCGACCAGGGCACGTACGGCGACATCCCTGGCACCACCTGCGACGGCGGCGGCGGCAACCCGGACAACGACGGCGACGGCTACGACACGGCCTCGGACTGCAACGACAACGACGCGTCCATCCACCCGGGCGCGACCGAGGTGGCCGACGGCGTGGACAACGACTGCGACGGCCAGGTCGACGAGAACACCCAGGCCAGCGACGACGACGGGGACGGGTACAGCGAACAGGACGGGGACTGCGACGACGCCCACGACGACACCTACCCGGGAGCGCCCGAGACCGCGGACCACGTGGACAAC
>CAZXHG010000183.1:0-20684 GCA_964639985.1 uncultured Rickettsiales bacterium | reverse complement strand
CTCTTCGGCCTTCTCCAGGCTGATCAGCGCGCCCTGGAACTGGGCGTTGTCGTACAGGACGCGTCCCTCCTGGAAGTCATCCTCCGCCGAGCCGAGGAACACGGCCTGCAGGATCTGCGCGCGGCGCTCCCACACGCTGCGGCCGAAGTCCCTGGCGCCGATGGCCTCCACGTCGTCGAGGGCGGCGATCCGCTCCAGCAGCAGGGCCTCGACATCCTCGAGCTCCGACGAACGGATGTCGGGGTGGCCGAACACACCAACCACTGCCACCTCCACGGCGTCCGCGGCGCGGGCCGTGCCTGCCAGGCCGGGGTGGAGCGCACACAGCAACGCGGCGAGCAGGAACGCGGTGGCTCGGGCGGCAGGATGGTTGCGTAGGTTCGACATCGGGCGATCACCTGGGCGGTGCGGGTTTCGGGGCGCACCAGCGTGCGGAGAGGGCTATTGTTCCACGCGCGAGGTCCCCAGCACAATCGGGCAGCGACTCGAGGGCCTTCTCCAACGCTGCTCAACGTGTATCATACCGTCCCCCGTCAGGAGGACGTCATGACCCTGGCTCGCACGTGTGCCCTCGCAGCGCTGCTTTCGCTGACCGGCGCCCTGGCCCTCGCCCCCACGGCCACTGCGGAGGTGCCCGCGGACGCCCGGGCGCGCTTCGACGAGGCGATGCGGCTGGCCCAGACCGACCGGCTCGGCGAGTCGATGCAGATCACCTACCAGCTTCTGCAGCAGGTGCCGGACTACGTGGAGGCGCACCGCCTCTACATCGACCTCCTCGCCGCCCAGGGACGGGCCGAGGACGCCCTGCACTTCTACCGCCTGGCCCTGGAGGCTGCGCCCGACGACGCGGCCGCCCACTACCTGTTCGGCCGCGCGACCAACGACCCACAGGCCGCGATCAGCGAGTTCGAGCGCGCCGTCGAGCTCGAACCCGACTTCGCGTGGGCCCACCATGGACTGGGCGCGGCCCGCGCCATGATCGGGGAGATCGAGCCCGCCATCGCGTCGTTCGAGCGCGCCATCGAGCTGCGGCCGGACCTGGCCGAGGCCCACAGCCACCTGGCCAACCTCTACCTCAGCCTGGAACGGGAGGACGACGCGGTCGCCGCCTACCGCCGCGCCATCGAGGTCGCGCCCGCGTCGGGCGACGCGTACTTCTACCTGGGCGCGTACATGGCCCACCACGACCGCCACGACGAGGCCCTCGAGCTGCTGGAGGAGGCGGTCACCCTCGACGGCGCCAACCCGATGATCCACCTGGAGCTGGGCTCGCTGTACGTGGAGCTGCATCGGGAGCAGGACGCGGTGGCGGCGTTCTCCGAAGGGCTGCGCCTCAGCCCGAGGGACGAGTTCCTGCGCGATCTGCACGCCGTGGCCGTCCAGGTGGCCGACGGCGCCGCACCCCACGAGACGTTCGAACTGTTCCGCGGCGGCCTCGAGGCGCTCGCGTTCAACCCGGCCGCCGCGCTCTCGTCGTTCGACGAGGTGATCTCCGTGGCCCCGGACTTCCACCTGTCCCACCTCAACCGCGGCATCGCCCTGGCCGCGGTCGCCCGCAACGACGAGGCGGAGCGGGCGATCCGGCAAGCGATCGAGCTGGATGCGCGCTACGCCGAGAGCCACGCCTCCCTGGCCGTGGTCCTGCTGAGCCAGGAGCGGATCGACGAGGCCGAGGCCAGCCTGCAGCAGGCCCTGGCGCTGGACCCGGCCCACGTGGAGGCCCTGCGCGGCATGGGCATGGTCTACGTGATGCAGGAGCGGCCGGACCTGGCCGCGTCCTACTACCTCCGCGCCTCCAAGCTGACCCCCATGGACCTGGCGCTGAAGGTCGAGCTGGCCGGTGCCCACGTGCAGGCGGGCGAGCTCGAAGCTGCCGAGGGCGTCCTGCGCGAAGTGCTGCGGGCCGACCCCACCTTCAACTTCGCCCGCCACCAGCTCGCCGCGCTGCTCACCGAACTGGAGCGCTACGACGAGGCCATCGCCGAGCTCGAGGAGCTCCGGCGCCACGTGGCCCCGGAGGTCGACGTGGCCTCCCTGATCGCCGAGGTCAGCGCCCGCCGTCGCCACGCCGAGCGCGGTGACACGCCGGCCATCCGCCTCAGCCAGATCCTGGTGAAGGACGGCGACCTGGCCGCCCAGCTCGTCGACCTGGCCCGCTCCGGCCAGGACTTCGCCGCCCTGGCCAAGGCCCACAGCATCGGCGGCACCGCCGCCCAGGGCGGTGACATCGGCGACATCAATCCGCTGGACATGCAGCCCGTCATCGCCGTCGCCCTCGACGGGATCGAGGTCGGCGGCGTCACCGACGTCATCGATCTCGGCGGGACCTTCCTGATCCTCAGCCGAACCCAGTAGCAGGAAGAGCGACTATCGGCCGCCGAAGGAGGAGACGTAGGTCTGGATGGCCTCGCGGGGGAGGCCTCGCAGGCCGCGGAAGGCCACGCCCATGCCCGGGTAGGGCACCGGGACGCCGGCCATGCGGGTGGTCCACACGACCAGGCCATCGACCTCGACCTCGGAGCCGCCGGGGAGGCGGAAGCGGAGCTGGATCTCCGTGCCCTCCTCCAGCGGGACCGGCGCGTCGATGAACACACCGCCGGCGCTGATGTTGCGGGCCCGGTAGAAGTACACGCCCGTTCGGTCGTGAACCTCGACCTCGACGAACAGAGGGCAACGGATGGCCCCGCGATGTTCCGAGTTGATCATGGCCGTGGTCCTGCGTGCGCGACGGTTGCCGGATGACCCCCTGTGGACGCCTCTCGTCCACGGGACGCTCAAGGATAGCACACGGAAAACCGGGGCGCAGCCAACGTGCACGACATACCTTGTCCAGCGCGCACACCGATGATAGAACATCCCTGCTTCAGCGCCCCATCTATGCGAAATCGATGGGAAACTTCACTCGATACGAGGTCAGTCCATGTCCGGTCACAGCAAGTGGTCGACGATCAAGCGCAAGAAAGGCGCCGCGGATGCCAAGCGCGGCAAGCTCTTCACCAAGCTGATCCGCGAGGTCACCGTCGCGGCCAAGGAGGGGGGCGGCGACCCCGACATGAACCCGCGGCTGCGGGCCGCCGTGCAGACGGCCAAGGCGGCCAACATGCCCGCGACCAACATCGACCGGGCGATCGCCAAGGCCACCGGGGATGGTGACGGCGCCGACTTCGTGGAGATCGCCTACGAGGGCTACGGCCCCAACGGCGTCGCCATCTATGTGGAATGCCTCACCGACAACCGCAACCGCACCGGCCCGGAAGTGCGCCATGTGATGAGCAAGCGCGGCGGCAATCTCGGCAAGGCCGGGTGCGCGGCCGCGGCATTCACCCGGCACGGCCGCATCACCGTGCCCTCGGAGGGGCTGGAGGAGGACGACGTGATGATGGCGGCGCTCGAGGCCGGTGCCGAGGAGATGGAGAGTGACGAGGGTGAATTCGAGATCCTGACCGCTCCCGGCGAGCTGGACACGGTCCGCCGTTCCCTCGAGGAGCAGGGGCTGCCCCTCGGCGAGGTGGGCCTGACCATGGTGCCCAGTGTCGAGGTCCCCCTCGCCGGCAACGACGCCGAGAGGGCCCTGGCCCTGATCGAGGCGCTGGAGGACATCGACGACGTGCAGCACGTATACGCCAACTTCGACATCTCCGACGACGAGATGAACCGCATCGCGGAAGGTTCGTGAGCCGGATCGTCATCGGCATCGATCCCGGCAGCGTGGTCTCGGGGTATGGCGCGGTCCGAGAGCAGGGCGGACGCCTCACCTGCATCGACGCGGGCGTGGTCCGCACCCCCTCCAAGCTGGACTTCCCACGTCGCCTGCAGGAGATCTACGAGGGCCTGACCGAGGCCATCGAGCGGATCGGCCCGGACGAGGCCGCGGTCGAGAGCGTGTTCCACGCTCGCAACGCCTCCACTGCGCTGAAGCTGGGCCAGGCCCGCGGCGTCGCGCTACTGGCGGCGATCAATGGCGGACTGGACATCCACGAATACGCCCCGGCCAAGGTCAAGCAGGCGGTCACCGGCTCGGGCCGGGCGGACAAGAAACAGGTGAAGATGATGGTGGAGACGCTGCTCGCCCAGCGCTTCGACCTGCCCGAGGACGCGACCGACGCGCTGGCCGTGGCGATCTGCCACCTGCACGCCTCGCCGTTGCTGGACCGCATCGCCAGCGCGGGCGAGAGGGGGCGCCGATGATCGCCTCCCTGCGCGGTGAGCTGACCCTGGTGGGCGAGTCCTCCGTGGTGATCGACGTGGCCGGCGTGGGGTTCGAGGTGGTGGTCCCCGCCTCCACGCTGACGTCGCTGCCCCCGCCCGGAGAGATCGTGGCGCTGATCATCCTGACGAGCGTTCGCGATGACGCGATCACCCTGTACGGCTTCGCCAGCGCCGAGGAGCGCGACCTGTTCGTGGCGCTGAAGTCGGTCGGCCAGATCGGGCCCAAGGTGGCGATCACGATCTGTGGGGCGGTCGCGCCGCCGGAGTTCTGGCAGGCGATCGGCATGGGCGACACGCGCTGGCTGTCCGGGCTGCCCCAGGTGGGCAAGAAGACGGCCGAGCGCATGATCCTCGAGCTGAAGGACCGGGCGCCGTCGCTGGCGTCCCTGCCGGATTCCCCGGCCGAGGTGAGCCGACCCGCCGGAGCCGTGTCGATCCGCAACGACCTCGCCGACGCGCTCCAGAGCCTGGGATTCAAACAGCCCGAGATCAACACGGTGATGCGCGACATCAAGCCCAAGGAGGGGGACAGGCTCGACGAGCTGCTCCGCCAGGCACTGACCGCGCTGGCCCCCAAGGGCCGCTAGCGGCCCGGGATCGGAGACGCCATGGACGACCGAGTCCGGCGAAAGGACAGCGAGGACCGCGAGGTCACCCCGCTGACCCTGGAAGACGACGACGCGCTCTCTCCGCGGCTGCGTCCCCGGACCCTGGCCGAGTACGTCGGCCAGGAGCGGTCCAAGGCCAACCTGCGGGTGTTCATCGACGCGGCGCGCCAGCGGGGAGAGGCCCTGGACCACCTGCTGCTCGCCGGCCCCCCCGGCCTGGGCAAGACCACGCTGGCCCACGTGGTGGCCCGCGAGATGGGCGTGCAGATCCGCACCACGTCCGGGCCCATGATCGAGCGCAGCGGAGACCTCGCGGCCCTGCTGGCGAACCTCGAGCCGGGCGACGTGCTGTTCATCGATGAGATCCACCGCCTCCCGCGCCCGGTGGAGGAGGTGCTCTACCCCGCCATGGAGGACCGCAAGCTCGACCTGATCCTGGGGCAGGGGCCGACGGCCCGCTCGGTCCAGGTCGCGCTGCACCCGTTCACCCTGATCGGGGCGACCACGCGCACCGGCCTGCTGTCGTCCCCGCTACGCAGCCGGTTCGGCATCCACCTGGTGCTCGACTACTACCGGGCGGACGAGCTGCTGGCGATCATCGAACGCTCCGCCCGCCTGATGGACCTGGACCTGTCCGGTACGGGCGCAGTGGAGCTATCCCGTCGCTCCCGGGGGACCCCCCGCATCGCCAACCGCCTGTTGCGCCGCGTGCGGGACTTCGCCCAGGTGGAGGGGGACGGCACCATCACCCTGCCGGTGACCCGGTCGGCGCTGGAGCGCCTCGGCGTGGACGACCTGGGCCTGGACGGCATGGACCGCCGGATCCTGCGCACGATCGCGGTCAAGTTCGCCGGCGGCCCGGTCGGCGTGGAGACCATGGCGGCCGCCATCGGCGAGGAGAAGGACACCCTGGAGGAGGTCTACGAACCGTTCCTGATCCGGGAGGGCCTGCTGCAACGCACACCGCGGGGCCGGGTGACCACCCCCACGGCCCATCAGCACCTCGACCTGCCGGACCTGGGACAGGGGAAGATGTTCTGATGGCACGCCTGTCGCTGGTTCTGCTCGCAGTGCTCGCCCTGGCCAACACGACCTCGGGTTGCGCGTCGTCGGGCATGCGGACGATCCGCGTGACCATCGGGGACGCCACGGTCAAGGCCGAGCTGGCCGAGACCGAGGGCCAGCGGCAGCGCGGCCTGATGTACCGCCAGAAGCTGGGCACCAACCGCGGCATGATGTTCGTGTACGACGACGAGCAGATTCGCAGCTTCTGGATGAAGAACACCTACATCCCCCTGTCGGTGGCGTTCATCGCCGACGACGGCAGGATCGTGCAGATCACGGACATGCAGCCGCGCTCCCTCGACTCGCATTCGTCGATCCGGCGCTGCCGCTACGTGCTGGAGGTGAACCAGGGCTGGTTCGACGAGCACGGCGTCGAGGTCGGTGACGTGGCCGATTTCGAGATCCCGCCGCTGGAGGAATGACGCCCCGGAGTGAAAGGCTTGGCCCCCGCGCGGCGTTCGGCTATGTAATGGAGCAACCTGGAGGGCCCGCGGTGCAGCGCACGCTCGCCGGCAGCATCTCGTTCGACGGTACGGGCCTGCACACGGGGCGCCGCGTGCGGGTCGACGTGCACCCCGACGCCGAGGACGGCGGACTGGTGTTCTGCCGCATGGACCTGCCGGATCAGCCCGAGGTACCCGCCCGGCTCGACAACGTGGTCGGCGCCACCCTGGCCACCACCCTGGGCGTGGACGGCGCCACCGTGACCACGGTCGAGCACCTGATCGCAGCCCTGCACGGCATGGGGGTGGACAACGCCCGCATCGAGGTACACGGCCCCGAGATCCCCAGCGCCGACGGCTCGGCGCGTCCCTTCATCGAGGCCATCGAGGCCGTGGGCCTGGCCCGCCAGGCGGCCAGCCGGCGCGTATTGCGTGTGGTCCAGACCGTGGAGGCGAGGGATCCCGAGAACGACCGCTGGTGCCGCCTCGCTCCCCACGACGACTACGTGATCGACTGCGAGATCTCGTTCGCTCACCCGCTGCTCGACGAGCAGCGCATCAGCTTCACCGTGGACGGCGAGCGCTTCGCCCGGGACATCGCGCCGGCGCGCACGTTCGGCATGCTGGCCGACGTGGAGCGGATGCGCGCCGCCGGGCTCGCCCTCGGCGGAGGCCTGGACAACGCGGTGGTGTTCAGCGCCACCGACGTGATCAACCCCGGTGGGCTGCGCTTCCCGGACGAGTGCGTGCGCCACAAGGTGCTCGACATGATCGGCGACCTCGCCCTGCTGGGGGCCCCGGTCGCGGGACGGTTCAGCGCCTACCGGAGCGGCCACGCCTTCAACCTGGCGCTGGTCCGCGAGGCGCTGCAGCAGGGCGCCCTGGTGCCGGACGAGATCCCGGCCCGCTCGCTCTCCGCGAGTGGATGAGCGACCACAGCCCGGCCGTGACCGCCCCCCCGCGTGATGCCCCGTCCCGGGCGCTCGAGCCCTACCTGCTGTGCTGGGGACTCGCATTCCTCGGGACCTGTGCGGCCATGCTGCTGCTGGACCAGCTCGGCGCCCGTCCCACTGCCGGTGGCTGGGCGCTGGTCCTCGCCACGACGGTCGCGGTGCTCGTGGGCACGCCGGCCGCGGCCCTGCTGGGCCGCCACCTCGAAGCCCCGGACCTGCCCGGCGGGGGCCGCCTGTTGCTGCTGGCCTGCGCGGCGGTGGCCGTGCTCGCCGCGCTCGACTGGCCTCGGCTGCCGCCTGCAGCGTGGTGGTCCACCGTGGCCGACGTGGCCGCCGCGCGCGCCCGCTGGCTGCCGTTGCTGCTGGTGGTGGCCGTGCCCGGGGTGGCGCCGACGCTCGCGCTGGGCCCCGACGAGACCCTGCACGACGCGCGCTTCCGCCGGGCCTGCGGGTACTGGCTCGCGGCCTGGGCCGCGCCCGTGACCGCCACGGTCGCCCTGGTCACGGCGGGCTCGCACCCCATGGCCTGGCTGGTCGGGTTGGGGCCGATGGTGTTGCTGCTGGGAGCGCTCGGCGTGCGCATGCGCCTGGAGGCCTTCCACGCACGTGGGCCGCGCCTTCGCCTGGCGCTGGTCGCGATCACCGGCACGGCCCTGCTCGTGGCCGTGGGCACGGCGAGGGGCCTGTGAGCGCCGCGCGCGTGGCCCGGTGTCGCTTCTGCGGAGCAGAGCAGCCGGAGTCCCGAGCCGGGGCCCAGCGCTGTCACAAGTGCCGCTCGCCCCTGTCGCTGGCCCCGTATCCGGTGGAACGAGGCCCCAGCGGCTGGTGCCCACACCACCCGGACGCCCCGATCACCGGGGTGTGCAGCACCTGCGGCGCGTTCACCTGCGCGACCTGCGAGGTCAGCGTCCGGGGGATCCGATACTGCGAGTCCTGCCACCGGCAGCGGGCCAACCTGCTCGCCGCGCCGGCGCCCTGGGAGCGGCGCCAGTCCATCGGCCTGTTCACGGCCTGGTGGCGCACGACCGTCTCGCTGACCGCCACGCCCGCCCGCTTCTTCGACGCCATGGAGCCGGGATCGGGCCTCGGCGCGGCATTCGTCTACGGCCTCGTCGGCAGCACCTTCCAGTGGCTGTGGGGCATGCTCTTCGGCCTGATGTACGCGGCGATCTTCGTGATCATCGGGGTGGCGGTGGCGGTCGCCCCCAACTCGGGCACGCCCGGGCTGGTGATGCTGTCGATCGCCCTCGGATTCCTGCTGCTCACCCTCACCATCCCCGTGTGGAACATGGTGTTCGTGATGATGCTGGCCAGCCTGCAACACCTGTGCCTGCGCGTCGCTGGCGCCGGCGGGGAGCACGGCCTGTACGCCACGCTCAAGGTGGCATGCTACTCCCTGTCCCCGGGCTGGAGCGGGATCGTGCCCTACATGGGCCAGATGGGCGTGCCCGTATGGTGGTGCGTGTTGATGGTGGTCGGGGTGTGCAAGGTGCACGGCTGCTCGCCGACCCGCTCGCTGGTGATCCTGGTGCCGTTCCTGATCGCGTTCCTGTCCCCGATCATCCTCTACGCCGGCTTCATGCTGCTGAGCGTGGTGGCGTCGGCGTTCGCATGAGGATCACCCTCGGCCCCCGGCCGGAGCGTCGACCGTTCGACGAGCGGCCGATCTTCGCCGTGGCGTTCATCGGCATGTTCATCGCCGCGACGTGGTTCCCCTTCCACCGCAACCCCTACATGTGCAGCTTCAAGCAGATCACCGGGTACCCCTGCTTCTCCTGCGGCATGACCCGCTCGTGGGTCGACCAGCTGAACCTGCAGATCTGGGATGGAATCGTGCAGTCGCCGTTCGGCAGCCTGCTGTGCTGGATGGCGATCGCGTTCACCGTGTGGACGGTCGCCCGGCTCGTGTTCCGCCTGCCCTCGTTGAAGTTCCACGTGCGGCCGTGGGAGTCCGCGACCTTCTGGATCCTCGGCGTGGTCCTGCTGTTCGGGAACTGGATCTACACCATCGCGACCGGGGTCGCATGAAATAAAACGTTTTTGTTGGTATCCTCAAAGAATTGATTTGACTCGTTTTTCTCCGACATGAACGATCGACATCAGGAGAAGGTGCCCCGCTGCGCATTCTGCGGCGCCCGCCAGCCCGATCCCGCTTCGACAGGGGGGCGCTGCGACGAGTGCGGCCAGGATCTTCACCTGGCGCCGCCGCCGGTCGAGAGGGGCCCCCGAGGCCTGTGCCCGCGGCACCCGGACCGCCCGGTCACCGGCGTGTGTGCGAGCTGCGGACGGTTCACGTGCGCCGAGTGCGACGTCAGCGTGGGCGGCCTGCGGTACTGCGAGGGCTGCCGCGAGGTCCGACGCCAGCACCTGACCGCGCCCGTGGCCTGGGAGGAGCGCCAGCACCTCGGCCGGCTGCGAGCCTGGTGGCGGACGGTCGCGGCGGTGGTCTCGCTCCCGGGACCCTTCTTCGGCCAGATGCGGCCCGACGAGGGGCTGGCTGCGGCCATGGGCTTCGGGTTGATCAGCTGCGGGGTGCTGATGGCGCCGAACATGCTGTGGGAGCTGGCGCAAAACGTGTTCTTCGCGGCCTTGGCCGCGCCGATGATGGCCACCGGCGGAGGCAATCCCCACGGCGACCTGTCCGTACTCCTCGCCGTGTGGGGGACACGCATCGTGCTGACCATGCTGTCCCCCCTGGCGATGTTCTCCCTGTACCTGGGCGTGGCCAGCCTGCAGCACGTGGCGCTACGCGTGGTGGACGCCGGCGCCGAGTACGGCCTCGGCGCGACCCTCAAGGTGGCCTGCTACGCCATGGGCGTGAGCTGGGTCGGCCTGGTGCTGGAGCCCGGATTCCTGCTGCTGTTCCCCATCTGGTGGACCGTGCTGATGGTGGTGGGCACGGCCGCCGTGCACCGCCGCTCGACGACCCGCACCCTGGTGGTGGCCGTACCCACGGGCATGCTCTGCGTCGCGCCGGTGCTGGCCTGTGTCCTCGGGGCGATGCTCGGCCTGCTCGGCGGTTTCTGAGGCTCCGGACCGTCACCGGGTTTCCCGTTTGCGCGCGGGGCGGTATCGTGGCGGGGCACACCCGGCCAGGAGGCCGACGAGGCAGGTATGCACGATCCGACCGACAGCGCCGTCCCCGGCACATTCGTCCCGGGTGACGACGACAACCTCGCCCGCGCGATGCTCGACGACCTGCTCGGTGGTCGCCCCGAGCAGATCGTCCGGCGCGGTGAACAGCTCCTCCTGCGCACGCCCCGCGGCGTGGAGCGGGTGGAGCTCCCGGACCTGGCCGCGCTGCCGCGCCTCCCCACCGGGGAACGCCTGCTGGGGCTGGCCCTCACCGACCACGGCGTGGTGACGCTCGAGCGAGGAGGGCGACTCCACTGCTGGACCCACGCGGGTGCAGGACACGAGGTGTCCCCCGCGGGGGGCGCGCTCCGGGGATGTCATGCACTCGCAGCCCACCCGGGCGGGCTGTTGCTGGCCCGAGGCGCGACGGTCGAGCTGGTCGACGCCGCCGACGGCGCCTCGATCGCCCACAGCGACGCGGGCAAGGGCGCCCGGATCACCGCCCTGGGCGCCGGTGCCGACGGGACCGTACTCGTCGCCCGCGGCGCTCACGTCGAGATCCTCGCCCGTCACGGCTCCCACCTGATCGGCGCGGGCCGCTGCACGCCAGGGGCGGGTGACATGCTCGCCCTGGCGGCCACGCAGCCGGAGCCGGCCGGAGCCTCCGTGGTCGTCACCTTCGACGAGTTCGGCTGGCTTCACGTGCTTCGTCCCGTCGGCGACGGTGGCCTCACGCCGAGCGGCCGGATCGACCTGGAGCTCGACGGGGGCGTGCCCGAGAGGGCCGGCCTGGCCTGCGATGGCCCGACCGTGATCGTGGCCAGCGGCACGCGGTTGCTGCACCAGGTCGACCTGCGTGCTCCCCACGGGCGCACCGATCCCATCGTCATGGCCACCAGCTCGGTGGGCATGGGCCTGGTGGACGTGGAGATGGACGACGGCGCGGTCTACCTGGCAGATGCCCTCTTCGGGCTGGTGCTGGTGGACCGGGCGATGCTGGCGATCTGCCACGACGATCCGGTGCGGGCCAGGGTTCGGCTGGTTCGCGATCCCTCGTTCACCTGACCAGCCGCGGCTCATGCCACGGCATGAGGCCTTCACTTGCCAACGACATTGCCTTGAATCTCAAGATTTCGTTTTTACTGATCTTTTCCTGAACACCACCCCCAAGGACAGCAGGACGAGGAGCGACGACGCACCCGCCTGACGAGCGTCCGCGCCGACCCGGCACGCGCACCCATCCGGAGCGTAGATCACCGGCTCGGAGTCGACGAAGCAGTCCGGATCGCGGGCGTCGGCGTGCCCGTCGCAGTCGTTGTCCACGAGGTCGTCGCAGACCTCCCCGGCGGTCGGGTGTACGGAGGGTTCCTCGTCATCGCAGTCCTCGTCCGGCCCGGGGTGACCGTCGCCGTCCACGTCCACGAGGTCCTCCCCGTCGCAGTCCTGGTCCACGCCGTCGTAGGGCACCTCGGTCCCGCCGGGGTGACTGCCGGGATCCTCGTCGTCGCAATCCGGGGACTCCGGATCGCAGGCGAGGTGGCCGTCGTGATCCGGGTCGTCCTCGCCGTCGAGCAGCACGCCGTCACAGTCGTCGTCGAACCCGTCGCACACCTCGTCGGCGCCCGGGTACACCTCGGCGCGGAAGTCGTCGCAGTCCGCGCCACCGCAGTCGGCGTCGAAGTAGCCGTCGCCGTCGTAGTCCTGGCAGGTGCAGACCAGGCCGACCGCCGAGACCCCGGAGACGATACCCCAGCCCATCTCGTTGTCGGGCGTGCCGGACAGGGACGCCGTGGAGGTCAGCAGCTCCCGCATGCCCGCGGGATCGGTGTCGGGGAACGCCTGCAGCAGCAGGGCCACCACCCCCGCGACCATGGGCGCCGCGTAGCTGGTGCCGTTGCCCTGGCGATACTCGTCCGTGGTGCCGGGATCCACCACCCAGTCGTCCACGCCCATGGCGCACACGTCCGGCTTGATGCGCCCGTCCGCGGTCGGTCCGCGGGAGGAGAACGACGCGATATGCCCCAGCCGGTCGACGGCCCCGACGGAGATCACCCCGTCCGTGTCCGCCGGCGCGAGGATCGTCCACGCGTCCGGGCCGGCGTTGCCCGCGCTGTTGACCAGGATCAGCCCGTTGGCCAGGGCCACGGCCGCTGCCTGGCTGGTGACCGCGGTCTGGCCATCCATGTCCTCGGGGCCGTACCAGTCGATGTACCCGAGCGAGGCAGTCATCAGGTCCGCCCCCATGGACTCGACCCACTCCACCCCCTCGACCCACCAGTCCTCCTCGATCGGCTCCTCCTGCGAGGTGTCCTCGGTCTTGGACAGGATCACGGAGACGCCCGGCGCCACCCCGCCATAGCTGCCCTCGTCCCACCCGGCGACGAGCGACAGCACCGAGGTACCGTGGTCGTGCTGGTGCTCCGGATCACCTTCCTCGTTGCGCACCACGCCGTCATCGTTGATGAAGTCCCACTCGGCGACCACGTCGAGGCCGGCGAACGCCACGTGATCCAGCACGAACCCGGTGTCCTGTACGCCCACGACCACGCCCTCACCGGTCAGCCCGCAGTCATGCAGCGACGGGACCCCCAGCAGCGCGAGCTGCTCCTCGGCCACACCGTAGTCCCGGGTCTCGGCCTCGGCAGCGCCCGACGACGGGCCGGGCGGCGCCGGTCTCGGGCGGCTGGCCACCTCCTCGATCCCCGTGACGAAGGGGAGACCTGCCACGCACCGCTCCTCAGCGGCGTCCGCGTGCACGCTGATCGCGTTGAGCCACCGCGATCGTGCCCGCTCGTGCGCTCCACAGGCCAGCACGGCCTGCACGTGGTCGACCGAGAGCGCCAGGTCCCGCTCGTCCACGCCCAGGTCGCCCCGGGTGCGCTGCCGCCGCTGCACGGCCCGCGGATCGAGTTCCGCCAGCCGTGCATCGAACGCGTCGAGGAGCGCGTCCCCCTCGACGCCCTTGTCTGCCAGGTAGATCCACACCGCCCTGCCCTGCTCGGCCCGTACACCCGCCGGGATCAGCACCAGCGCCAGCAGCAGCGGCCAGCCCGAGCGCACGGGGATCACCCCTGCCGAAGCGACGAGGGCAACAGGTCGGTGGGTAGCGAGATGGGACGCTGTTCGCCGAGGAAGAGAATGCGCACCGGCCGTTCCACGGCCAGGGGGTGGAAGCGCGTGGTGTGGAAATCCCGCACGTTGCCCTCGACGTTGTCGTCCGAGGAGGTGGGAAACGCGTAGTACAGCGTGTACAGCCGCCCCACGGGCCGGTCCGCGAGAACGAGGCGGTCGCTGTGCAGCTCGGTCACGCGACCGATGGTCTCGGCCCCCTTGCGGTACAGCCTGACGAGCCACCACCGCCGCTTGACGCGCGCGGCGGCCAGCACCAGGAACACCCCGGCCACGGCCGCGAACATTCCCACCAGGACCAGGCGCGGCCCACCCATCAGCCCGCTCGCCGGGCGGGATCCGCCGCCGCCTGCGTGGACCCGCAGCTCGTCCCGCCCCCCGGAGATCGCGAGGAACTCGGCCTCGGAGATGGCGCCATCCTGGATCTCACCCGAGGGCAGCCGGTACGAGGCCGCGTAGCCCAGCAGCGCCGTGGGCACCGCCGCGGACAGGCTTGCCAGGGGCCCGGGCAGGGTGGCCGGCGTGGCGGATACGACCTTCATGTCATAGGTCGGATACAGCGCACAGAGCACGTCGGGCGCGGCCATCGTGCCCGCGAGCACCCCGGCGAGCAGGGCCATCGCCAGCGGCCGCAGCAGCGGTCGCCCTGGCGTGCCCGCCTCCAGCAGCTTCAGGGTCTGGCGGCCGGACAGGCGTCGTGGGGGCGGGGGCAGCCGGTTCAGACCCGCGGCGGCCGCGTCCGCGGGCCAGGGGCTGCTGTCACTGGGTGCTCCGGAACTCATGATCCGAACGATTCTACACCACAACGATCGCTCTTTTTCCTGCTAGCATCGGCGCATGCTCGATCCCCTGCGAGGCGAGCGGCTGCGCGCGGCCGCGGTGGCCCTGCTGGCGCGGCGGCCCTACACGGTCCAGCGCCTGCGCGCGGTACTGATTCGACGCGCGGCGTCGGCCGATGACGTGCACGATGTCCTGGCCACGCTGCAGGACCAGGGCCTGCTCGACGACCACGCCTATGCGGTGGCCTGGGTCGAGGAGTACGGCGGGGAGCGCGGGGCACGCCGCATCGCCGCGGACCTGCGCGCCCGGGGCGTGCACACCGCGGCGATCGACGAGGCGACGGCCGGCCTGCCCGACGAACACGATACCGCCGTGGCGCTGCTGCGACGCCACTCGGCGCGCTACGCCGACCTGGATCCGCCGGTGGCACGCCGCCGCGCGCTGGGATTCCTGCAGCGCCGGGGGTTCGGCGCGGACGCGGCCTACGGGGCGGTCAGGAGCGTGCTCGACGCCGGAGACCGCTTCGATGACTGAGCAGTCCGACCTGTTCGGCCGCAAGCGGGGCGGCCAGGCCTCGTCGACGGTGTCCGTGGAGGGCGAGATCTCCCGGATCGTGTTCACCAACGCCGAAAACGGCTGGACGGTGCTGCGCGTGGTGGTCGACGCCGAGCTGATCACCGCCACCGGACCGATGCACGGCGTCAGGGAGGGGGAGACGCTACGGCTCACGGGCGAGTGGTCGGTGCACCCGAAGTTCGGTCGCCAGCTCGAGGTGGAGAGCTTCCTGCCGGTGGAGCCGACGACACTGGACGGGGTCCGCCGCTACCTCGGCTCGGGCCTGGTGCCGGGCATCGGCGAGGCGTTCGCCGCCCGGCTGGTGGCCCACTTCGGCGACCGTACGCTGGACGTGATCCAGAACCAGCCCCACCGGCTGGCCGAGGTCCCGGGCATCGGGCCCAAGCGGATCGCCACGATACGGGCGGCGTGGGATGATCACCACGCGGCCCGCGACGTGCTGGTCTTCCTGCAGAGCCACGGTGTGTCACCGGCCTATGCCATGCGGATCCACCGCCGCTACGGTGCCCGGGCGATGGCCGTGATCCGAGAGAACCCCTACAAGCTGGCCGCGGACGTGGCCGGCATCGGCTTCCGGCGCGCAGACGAGATCGCGCGCAGCTGCGGGATCGACCGGGATCACCCGCTGCGTGCCCGGGCAGGCCTGCTGTACACGCTGCGCCTCGAGGCCGACGAGGGACACACCTGTGCGGTGCGCCAGGAGCTGCTGACCCGCGCGGCCGACGCCCTGGAGATCGACGAGGAGAAGCTCACACACGCCTGCGACGAGATGGTCACCGAAGGCAAGCTGGTCGCGCACGGGGAGCGCCTGGCGCTGGCCGCGCTCGACCAGGCCGAACGCGACTGCGCCGAGGCATTCGCCCGAATCGCGCGGCCGCCGGGCCCCCTCCCCGCCCCCGCCGCGGGAGCCGAGCTGGCGGCTGCCGAGCTTCGCTGCGGGATCGAACTCGAGGCCAGCCAGCGGGAGGCCGTGGAGCGCATGCTCACCTCGCCGCTGGCCGTGCTGACCGGGGGACCGGGCACGGGCAAGACCACCTGTCTGCGCGTGGTGCTGGACCTGCTGCACCAGCGCGGGGCCACGGTGATGCAGGCCGCGCCCACGGGACGGGCCGCGCGGCGCATGGCCGAGGCCACCGGGCACGGGTCGAGCACCCTGCATCGGCTGCTGGCGTTCTCTCCGCGGGACAACGCTTTCCACCGGGACGCCGACCACCCGCTGCGGGCGGACGTCGTGGTGGTGGACGAAGTCTCGATGGTGGACGTGCTGCTGCTTCGCGCCCTGCTCGACGCCGTGGCCGTGCCCACCCGCCTGTTGCTGGTGGGGGACGCCGATCAGCTGCCGTCCGTCGGCCCGGGCCAGGTACTGGCCGACCTGATCCGTTCCGGGCGGGTGCCGGTGGTCCGCCTGCGGCGCGTGTTCCGCCAGGCCGAGGCCTCTGGCATCGTGACCGCAGCGCACCAGGTGCTCAGCGGTACGTGGCCCACCTCGGGCGAGTCGCCCACGGACGACTTCTTCTTCTTTCGCCGGGACGACCCCCGCGATGCGGCCCGAACCGTGCGCGACCTGGTCGCACGCCGCATCCCCGACGGGTTCGGCCTCGACCCGATGCGCGACATCCAGGTGCTCACCCCGATGCACCGGGGTGAATGCGGCTCACTGGCGCTGAACATGGCCCTGCAGGAGACCCTCAATCCGCCCGGTCCCGCACAGATCGTGCGGGGGAGCCGCACCTACCGCTGCGGCGATCGCGTGATGCAGGTCCGCAACGACTACGATCGCGAGGTGTTCAACGGCGAGCTGGGCGTGATCGAGGAGGTCGATCCCGAGGAGGGCCAGCTCACCGTCAACGTGGACGGCCGCTCCCTGGAATACACGCGCGAGGAGCTCGACGCCGTGGTGCCCGCCTATGCGGTCAGCATCCACAAGAGCCAGGGCAGCGAGTACCCGGCCGTGGTGATCCCGCTGGCTGGCGAGCACTGGGTGATGCTGCGGCGCAACCTGCTGTACACGGCCATCACCCGCGGCGAGCGGCTGGTAGCCATCGTGGGCAACCAGCGCGCGCTGGGACGCTGCCTCAGCAACCGCGACGTGGCCACGCGGCGGACCGCACTGCAGGCGTACCTGGCCGATGCGCTGGGGCGGAGGCGGCGGGTCTAGGAGGGGGGCTGCGGGCCGCTCGTCAGAACGACTCGTCCTCTTCCATCGAGGTCTCGATGAACTTCTCGATCAGCTCCCGGTCGGCGTCGCTCAGATCGATGAAGCGGAACCCGTTGCCGGCGCGGGCCGTGCCGGTCTCGTCCGCCTCGATCCGGCTGACCACGTCCCCGGTCACCTTGATCGAGTCGTAGACTCCGGGCAGGTTGAACTCGATCTGCACGACCTGCCCGACCTCGTACGGTGCGGGGTTCTCGATGAAGATCCCACCCACGCTGAGGTTGGAACAGTTGTGGAAGTCCAGCCGGCCATCGACCAGGCCTTCCGTCCACAGGCGCAGGGGCAACCGGACTGCGGTGCGGCGCATGGCAGGTTCCGGCGTTCCGTTGGAGCTGTCGAGCGGCATGTCGAGACCACCAATCGCGGCCATCGGCGTCAACAGCTGGGCACCGAGGCGCCCCGATAGTAAGGCGCGGCCACGTGGATGTCAAAGGGCACCGTGAGCCAAACTGAGGTAGACTCCACCGCGCGTTTCGACACCCCTGGAGGGAACGTGGAAGAGCCCCGGGATGCACTGGTCTTCGCCCTGGACGTGGACAACCTGGCCCAGGCCACGCAGCTGGCCGATCGGATGGAGGGGCTGCTTCGCTGGACCAAGGTCGGCTCCCGGCTGTTCAGCTCGGCCGGACCGGCCGTGGTCGAGATGCTGCGGTCGCGCGGCTACCGGGTGTTCCTGGATCTGAAGTTCCACGACATCCCCGACCAGGTGCGCGGCGCCTGCCAGGAGGCCGGCCGGCTCGGCGCCTCCATGTTGACCGTGCACTGCAGCGGCGGCGCGGCCATGCTCTCCGCCGCCGTCGAGGGTGCGGCCACGGGCGCGGCCGCGGCCGGCGAGGAGCCCCCGCGCATCATGGGCGTGACCGTGCTGACGAGCCTGGACGGCGGCACCCTCCGTTCGGTGGGCGTGTACTCGACCCCGGCCCAGCAGGTCGTCACCCTGGCCGCCGTGGCGCACACCGCCGGAGTGGGCGGTGTGGTCTGCTCCCCCAGGGAGGTGGCCGAGCTGCGATGCCGCCATCCGCGACCGTTCGTGCTGCTCACCCCCGGGATCCGCCCGGCCGGAGCGTCCCTCGACGACCAGGCCCGTACGGCCACTCCAGCAGCCGCAGTGGCCCAGGGAGCGGACTACCTGGTGGTCGGCCGCCCCATCCGCACCGCGGACGACCCGCGAGCCGCGATCGAGACGATCCTCGAGCAGATGGCCGACGGCGCACGCAGGGCCTGAGTGCGCGCGATGCCCGACCCCTGGCTGCCCGCAGAGCAGGACCGGCTGCTGGGGCTGCTGCGCACCCACCTCTCCCGGCGCGCCACGAGCGAACTGGGGCCCATGCTGCGGCGCCTGTCGAGCCTGTCCGATCGCAACATGCGCCAGCACCGCATCGTGGAGATCCTCGACACGTCGTGCGACCTGATGTCGTTCCTGGTCATCCGCTGGCTGTGGGACGCGGCCCGGGAGCGTGACCCGCTCGCCCGCGAGGTGCTGCTGGACATGGTCACGGCGCGGCCGCTGACCGAGACCCTGGGTTACGACAAGGTGCGGGTGCTGTACGCCCTGGCCCGGCAACACGGAGCCGAGGACATCTGCCGGCTGTTCCTCTCCCCGGCAGCCGCCGACGAGCCGCTCCGGGTCAAGGGTGTGGAGGTGGAGAACCGCGCCATGCACGACACCTCCCTGGGCATGCGCAAGGCCTATGCCCGGGGCCACGACCGCTTCAAGCTCGACCGCCTGCTGTTCGACCTCAACCCCGCCGTGATCCGCAACCTGCTGCGCAACCCCCGCGTCATCGAACGGGACGTGGTGCGGATAGCCGCCCTGCGGCCGACCAACGGCGCAGTGATCCACGAGGTCTATCGCTCGGCCCGGTGGATCACGCGCTACCCGGTGAAGAAGGCGATCGTGTTCAACCCACACTCCCCGGTGGATATCGCCATGGCGCTGCTGCCGCACATGCTTCGCCAGGACCTGCGGGATGTGGCCCGTTCGTCGAAGCTCGGCGCAGAGGTGAAACAAGCGGCGAGGGTGATGCTGGCGGGAATCGGGGCGACGGACGATCGCAGCAGGGGCGAGGGGGGTTGACCGGGGTCGGCTTCAGCCCTCGGAGTCGTTGCCGTCGTCGGGTGTGACGTCGAGCTCCTTGCCGTCCTGGGCAGCCTTGAAGTTCTTGATTCCCTTGCCCAGGGCGCTACCGATCTGGGGCAGCTTCCCCACGCCGAAGAAGATCATGATGATCACGAGGATCACGACCAGCTCGCCGATACCCGGGTGCCACAACGCGGCCAGAGTCATCGCTGGCTCCCTTCTCGCCCGGGCGCGGGCGCGGTCTTCTCGGACCGTGACGCGCCCGGTACGGGACTCACATTAGCACGATCCATCACGAGATCAGGGGCAGCCCTGGGTCGGGAACACCTGGTCGTCGGTGTCGTCGCAGTCCCCGTCACAGATGCTGAAGCCATCGCCGTCGAGGTCGCCGTCCTCGTCCGTGATCGGGTCGCAGTCGTTGTCCACCCCGTCGCAGATCTCCTGGTGCGCCGGGAAGACCTCGTCGTCGTCGTCGTCGCAGTCCCCGTCACAGATGCGCACGCCGTCGCCGTCCGTGTCGTTCTCGTTGTTGGGCACGGAGCCGTTGCAGTTGTTGTCCACGCCGTCACAGAGCTCCGGAGCCGTGGGGTAGGAGTCCGGATCGGCGTCGTCGCAGTCATTGCCGCACACCAGGTAGCCGTCGCCGTCGACGTCCACCTACTTCGCCGGGACCGAGCCGTCGCAGTCGTTGTCCACCCCGTCGCAGGCCTCGGTCGCGCCCGGGTACGTGTCGATGTCGGCGTCGTCGCAGTCGCCATCGCAGATGCGGTAGCCGTCGCCGTCGACATCCTCGGTCCCGGTCTCGGCCGCGCCATCGCAGTCGTTGTCCAGCCCGTCGCACAGCTCGGGCGCGCCCGGGTAGATCGTATCGTCGTCGACGTCGCAGTCGTCGTCACACGTGGTGAAGCCGTCCATGTCGAGGTCGTCGAGCTCGAGCGCGTCGTCGTCATCGTCGCAGTCGCCGTCACAGGAGCTGTACCCGTCCGCGTCGACGTCGTCGATGTTCAGGTCCTCGTCGTCGTCGTCGCAGTCACCGTCACACGGCGTGGCGCCGTCGCCGTCCACGTCGTCGAGGTGCAGCTCGGCGTCGGCGTCGTCGCAGTCGCCGTCGCAGATGGTGTAGCCGTCGGCGTCCGTGTCCGCGTCCTCCACCGTGCCGCTGTCGCAGTCGTTGTCCACGCCGCCGTCACACACCTCGAGGTTGCCTGGGTAGGAGGCCGCTTCCTTGTCGTTGCAGTCGCCATCGCAGGTGGAGAAGCCGTCGCCGTCGTCGTCCGCCGGGGTGAGGGCGGCGTCGTCGTCGTCACAGTCGCCCTCGCAGCCTCGGTAGCCGTCGCCGTCGTCATCCGCCTCGAGCGCGTCCGTGAACCCGTCGCAGTCGTTGTCCACGCCGTCGCAGATCTCGGGGTTGCCCGGGAAGGCCGCAGCCTCGGAGTCGTCGCAGTCGTCGTCGCAGATGCTGTAACCGTCGCCGTCCGCGTCGTCGTCGTCGTCGGTGGTGGCGTCGCAGTCGTTGTCCACGCCGTCGCAGACCTCGTCCGCGCCGGGGTT
>CAZXHG010000182.1:0-20758 GCA_964639985.1 uncultured Rickettsiales bacterium | reverse complement strand
CCGCGCACACCGGATCATCCGTATCCACGAGGCCATTGCAGTCGTTGTCGACGCCATCGAGGCAGTCCTCGACCGCTCCTGGGTGGCTGGTGGCTTCGCTATCGTCGCAGTCCCCAGCACAGACCGACCAGCTGTCACCGTCGTCGTCGGCCTCTTCGGTGGGGATCACACCGTCACAGTCGTTGTCCTTGCGGTCACAGAGCTCGGGGGCTCCGAGCCAGATGGTAGGATCAGCGTCGTCGCAATCCCCTTCCGAGACAAGCTGTCCATCACCGTCGAAGTCGATCAGGTCGACGCAATGCAGACCGTACACCCCGATGTCGCTCGCCGAACCATCGTCGTCCGTCCAGGCAGGGTAACCCGCGTCGATGCACGGAGAGCCGGTGTCGAGGTGCAGGTCGTCGTTGGTGAAGTCCCCGTCCGGGCTGTACGCGACGAACAGCGGATCGACCTCGATGTTGCCGTTGGTGCCGGTGAGACTCGCCAGGCCACCGTAGGCACCGGCCGCGTTGTCCCACGAGTCGTTGTACATGAACCAGGTGGTGTTCGTGGCCGCATCAGCGTACAGGCCTGCCCCAGCCTGGGCGTGGGCGAAGATGGTGTTGGCGACCGTGGCCATCGGCGCGTCGATGTCCAGCAATCCCGTGGCACTGGCGCTCGATCCCAGGAACGTACAGTTCCGGATGTAGGGATCGAAACCGATGATGAGCAGGTCTCCGGCGTCCCCCTCGTTCTCGTGGAAGAGACAGCACTCCCACGTGCCGCCGACCTCGTCGTACACGGCCCCCGGGCCACTCGTCGCCCCGTTGTCCCGGAAGATGGAGGTCTGGATGTCCAGCGTCGAGCTGCCCGTGATGGTGAACGCGCCTGCCTCGACGCCCTCGTTTCCCTCGAAGTAGAGTTGCTCTGCGGTCACGGGAGTGTCGATGATGGACAGGGCTCCAGCGCCTGTGCTGACGGCATTCGCGATGAATCGCACGTTCGTCAGGGTCGCCTGGTCGACCGAGATATCGGTCGGAGCGGTGGTCACGTAGTTGGTGACCAGGACGTCGGTCATCGTGAGGTTGTTGGTGGTGACGAATGACATCGGATAGGCACCCGTGCCCCCGTCGCAGGTGATGCCGTTCAGCGTGGCCCCGCCCGAGGTGGCGAGGCACTCCGCGGCCGCCTCGATGACGGTGTCCGTGAGATTGACGCTGGTGCTCCCAGCGATGCCCGCGCCGCCGCAGCTGGCATCCAGACCATCAGCCGTGACACCTCGTGTCGTGGAGGAGAAGCAGTCGCCGCCGGCGACGAGCGTCACATCGGTTGCGTTGACCCCGGCCTCTCCGGTGAACCCGGCTCCGGCGGCGACGATCTCGACATCGTCGAGCACGATCGAGGCGTAGCCGAGGTAGACGGCATCCCCACCGGAGTCCAGCAGGCACGACTCCAGCGTTGGACTCGATCCCACATGATCCTCGACGTTGATCACCCGGTTCGGTGCCGTCAGCTCGGAATCGACGATGGAGACGTGAGGGCGGACGTGGGCGTCCACGAACAGGGCGTTTCCCGACGTACCGCTCAACGACGAGTCCGAGATCTCTATGGTGGGTTCGACCTGGGACGTGGCGTCGATGGCCACAGCGTCTACGCCAGCGTCGATGTCCAGGCCCGATCCTTCGAGGGACAACGAGCTGGAGACGACGATTCCGCGGGTACCGGCGTCGATCACCACGTCCGAGAGGGTGACATCGGCTTCGGTCTCCAGCTCGATGCCACGGGACGGCGACTCGATGGTCGAGTTCTCGACGATGAGCGATCCGCTGGTGAGGGAGATCGCATCCCCGGTCGTGCTGATCGTACAGTCGTGGAACTCCAACTCGGAGCTACCATCCGTGACGGTCCCGACATTCGTCAAGGTCGACGAGTGGAACGCCCCTCGGCCACTGATGGCCACGTCGTACCCGTCGATGGTGACGTCCTCGATGGTCGCCAGGTCGTTGGCCGTGATGGCGTTGGTGTTCCCACTCGGACCATGGAACTCGCACCGGGCGACGTGATGCGCGCCATCGCCCATGCCGAGCTTCGCCCCGCCAGTGAAGACCGAATCCTCGGCGATCGTCGTGTAGCTCGAGCTCAGGGTTCCGTACTCAACGGTGACATTCCGGATCGTGGTGCCGCCGGTGTTCTGCAGGGTGGTGAAGCCCGGCGTGCTCGCCGCCGTTCCCAGGAACATCGTCCCATCGAACAACGCAGGTCCACCGGTGAACAGGTAGACTGCGTTCCCCGAATCGACCTGTGTCTTGTCGAAGGTGTCGTTGTACGAGGAGTAGGAGTTGATGCCTGACGCATAGATCGTCTTGGAGTCGGTGTCTTCGAACAGGCAATCCGAGGTAACCAACGTGGCCGATCCGGCAACGACAGAAGAACCTCGGTAGGAATTGGTGTTGCTGTAGAAGTGACTGTCAGCCACTTCCCCATACGCGTCGGCGACGAAGGCGAGTACTGCGGCCTCCGTCCCGTTGTTGTCGTGGGCAACTGCGCCGTCGAGGTACAACGAGCCTCCATCCGCCCTGAACACGCCCGTCGATGAATCCAGCCAGCTGATGGAGTTGCTCGACATGACGATGTTCAACAGGTCCGTCGTGCTGTCGACCAGCGCCACGACCGGCCCCTCGGTCTCGTTCAACGTCACCTCGATCCCGTCCCAGTCGACCTGGGAGTTCGTGATGGTCAACCCTGTGTCGAGCAGGTAGTACACGCTGCCGCCGGACCACACGAAGGTGCTGGACTCGATGGTCCCGCCCTCGGTGCCACCCCACATCTGGACATCGGTGAATTCGAGGTAGGCACCGTCCGCACCGATCAGCGCGTCGCATCCAGCGATGGACACGCCGGAGAGATTCAGGATCTCACCACCCTCGGCCAGCAGACAGCTTGTGAATCCAGGTCCACCGATTGTCGTCGACGAAGATCCTGCCCCGGCGATCACGAGGTCTTTCCCCGTCAGGTCGATGCCCTCGAGATAGGTGCCCGCGACGACCAGGATCTCGTCACCGCTAGCTGCTGCGTCGATGGCATCCTGGATCGAGGTGAAGTCCCCTCCCCCACCGATGTCCACACTCCAGGTCGTGGCCACCGCGGTGTTGGCGATCAGCAGCGACAGGGTCGCCAGGTCCATCCGGTCCTCCTCCGGGTCAGTAGAGCACGACCTCGATTGTGTCCTCCGCGAACAGTCCTCCCTCGTCGGTCACGGTCAACGTGATGTCGTGGGTTCCCAGTGGCAGGGAGCTGGTCGTGAAAGTGATGTTGCCTTGGGCGCCGGCAGGCGCCGTATCGAGCACGGTGCCCTGCGAGTCCGTCCACTCGACATCCACGGTATCGAGGGCGGCATGGTCCGACGCCACCGCCGAGAAGGTCACGGCCGTACCCGCTGCGAACGACGCCCCGTCGGCCGGAGACAGGATACTCACCTCGGGCCAGCGATTGATCATGTAGCCGATGTCGGCCCCGGCACACCTGGACTCGGAGCACCCCGTGTACCACAGGTGCAGGTCGACACCATCCCAGAGCAGCGACGGCTCGAGGTTGTGCACACCGTCCCAGGTTCCGGCCGCGCCGAGAGGCAACGGGTTGCGGCCGGACTTCACCCAGTTGATCCCGTCGGACGACCAGGCGAGGCCCAGTTCGCTGTACAGCCCCGTATGCCCCTCGTAGGCCATCAGGTAGGTACCGTCCACGAGCACGACCGACGGGTTAGACACGTGGTAGTCGTCCCACAGCCCCCCGGTGGGTTCCATCACGGGGCTCGCGGTGACACGTGCCCAGTTGATCCCATCCACGGAGTCCGCGTAGCCGATCCGCGACGTACCGTGGGCCGTCTCCTGCCCGCCGTACCACATGTGGTAAGTGGTGCCATCGAAGAGCACCGCCGGTGTGTACGCGTGGTGTTCGTCGAATGCGCCGCTCCCGCCGAGGTCGAGGACCGGGGTCGACAGGACGCGCTCCGCGCCCACCCAGTCGGACGATGTGCAGACCCCCGTACGCCAGTGCGTGCCATCCTTTCCACTGTAGAACAGCTGGAGGTCACCACTGCCATCGTCCACTGGCGTCAGGTCGTAGGCGCCGTCGTCGTCCCATTCCAGCCACTCCCCATGGTCCAGGGAGACCGAAGGCCAGGACCGGACCGGAGTACCGGACTGCTCGAGAGCCCAGTGCACGCCATCCGCGGACTGGGCGTACCCGATCCTCCAGTCCGCGCCGTCGTACCCCGAGAACCACATCCGGTAGACCTCGCCATCCCAGATCGGCTGGCCGGGCTGGACCCGTTCGTCCGCGAACGAGCCCTCGGGGGCCTCGGTGATCACTGGATTGCACTCGCTGCGCACCCACCCCGAGGTCGAGCGGTCCCACCCTCCCACCGCCGGATCCAGGTCGTCGCAGTCGCCCTCGCAGACCGTGAATCCGTTCGCGTCGTTGTCCGGCGCACCGCTGGGATCCGTCAGGCAATCCCAGGCCTGCACGGAGATTGAGAGCGACTCCCGCACCTCCAGTCCCCCTTCATCGACCACGGTCAAGGTGATGGTGTGCTCTCCGGGCGCGAGGTTGGCTGTCTGCACGGACACGTCACCCGACGCTGTGGGGAAGGCCTGTTCGATCACGCCCTGCAGATCACTCTCGATGTAGACCTCCAGGTTCTCCACGAAGGCGTGGTCGGTGGCCACGGCCTCGAAGGTGACGACATCGCCTTGCGTGTAGACCGCCCCATCCGCGGGCGAGGCGACCACCACCGAGGGGATGCGGTTGTATGCAACGCCGATCCGTTTGTCCCAGTTGGCGTTGTCGCCCCCGGTGTAGAAGAGGTAGACGCCGTCACCCACGACCAGCGCCCGTCCCATCATGGACAACTGACGGTCCCACCCCGTAGCTGGTGGAGCAAAGAAGGCTTCCGAGGTCGTTCGCGTCCAGTGCAGACGGTCGGTGGTCGTCAGCACCCGATGTCGCGCATCGGATCCCGCGTCGATCGTGACCACCATGAACAGCTGGCCATCGACTTCGAAAACATCAGGCGAATAGACCTGACCATCTTCATCGGGCAACTCCGGGAAGATGTATGGATTGTCAGGATCTTTGGTCCAGGAGCTCCAGTCCGTCGATGTGGCGTGCCCGATGTGCAGGGCCCCATCCCCGGAACGTTCACCGCCGTACCACATGTGAAACAGGCCGCCATACTCGGCAACACTGACGGCGCGCAGGTCGGCCTCGTCGAATTCGCCTGGTCCACCGTGGAGAATCACCGGATTGTCAGGATGACGGGTGAAGCTGTACCCATCGGCAGATTCGGCATAACCCACCTGATAGCAGCCGCAACCCCCGGATTGCGTGCCCGGGTAGTACATGTGGTAGGTCGAGCCATCGAAGACCACCTCGGGCCAGTACACACCGCGTCTGTCGAACTCGTTTGCAGCTCCCCTTTCCAGTACGGGATTCGACGCGTACCTCGTCCAGTTGAGGAGATCCGTCGATGTTGCGGCACCGATCTGATATTCGTCGCCTCGGGCCGAGTAGTACATGATGTACTCGCTGCCGTTCCAGACCACCGCGCCTGCGTAGAGTGTGCCACTGTCCCACTCGCCACTGCCCTCGTCGATCACCGGGTTGCACTCCGACCGCATGAACCCGCTGTCTTCCACCTGCCAACCGACGATGGAAGCATCCGCGTCGTCGCAGTCCCCCTCGCAGATCATGAACCCGTCGGCGTCGTCATCTACCTCGTTGATCCCGGGCGAGCCGTCGCAGTCGTTGTCGACGCCGTCGCACTCCTCGATCGCGCCCGGGAAAACGCTCTCATCACTGTCGTCGCAGTCCCCTGCGGCCACGGTCCACCCGTCGCCATCCAGGTCATCCCCGGCGGCGCTGTCGTCGTCGTCGGGCCGGAACCCACCATCCTCCTCCCCCGTGTCGTCATCTCCCCAGGGATCTGCGCCACCCTCCGGGCGCGGACCTCCTCCGCTCGCGGCATCGCCGTCGGGTCCCACGACGCAACCAGGAACAACCGCGACCAGCGCGGCGAAGACCAACCAGGTTCGGAATCTGCCCACGAGAGCCCTCCCTGGATCCAGACCCTATCAGACAGCCGGCAGCCTCCTCATGACAAACAGCTGTCGGATGCGATGGCCCGCGACCCTGGCGGTCGATGTCAGCGAGCCACTCCAGCACCTCCCCCAGCACCCCGGCTCGCTGGCATGTTCGTTTTCCATTCCATTTCCTTACCTATGGCATGGATCAGGCTCCAGAGCTAAAATCATCTCAAGAGGCTCCAGATGGAATGGAATCAAAACAGCGGGCCGACCGACCGTGTCCGAGAGGCGGCCAGGCAGGGGCTTCTCCTCGAGAGCTCCGATCTCGAGGTGGCTCCCGGCATCCTCTCTCGACTCGCACGGCGCGGTGAAATCGACCGCGTCCGCCGAGGTGTGTACCTCGGGGCGAAGGTCGAGCCCCACCCACTACACGAGGCTGCCGCCGTCGTGAAGCGGACTCCCAGGGCCGTCGTGGGCCTGTTGACGGCTCTCGAGTACCATCGACTGAGCACCTCCTGGTCCAACGGGATCTGGATCCTCGTCCCCAGAAATCGAAACCCGCCACAGGAGGAGGGCCTTCACGTCGTTCGCGTCCACCCCGATCTCCTCGAAGCCAACCTCGGCATGATTCTCCTGGAGGTTCACGGGGTCAGCACGAGGATCACGGATCCGACGCGGACGGTGCTCGACTGCTGGAAGTACACCCGGCGCGTCCCACACGCCGTCGCCCTCGAGGCCCTGCAGGAGCTGCGCGCCTCCAGACTCTGGGATGGGCGGGCGATGTATCGTCTGGCCAGGCGGCTCGGTCTGTGGACACGGATGCGACCCTACGTGGAGGCCCTTGGATGACCAGAGACGAGCTTCGCGGGGCACTGACGTTGTTCCAGGAGGAGCACCGCATCACCTCGGGCAGGCGGGTCCGGGACCTCTACGCGGTGCGACAGCTCCTGGTTCGGCTCCAGAAGAGTGAGCACGCGGATCGATTCAAGCTCAAGGGCGGGATGTACGTCGGGGCCGTGCTCGAGGACTTCCATCGGACCACCAGAGACGCTGACGTGCTCGACCGAGGCCGTGCCGATCCCATCGCGATCAAGTCGCTGTTCGAGGGCGTCGCGGACGTCCAGATCGACGATGGAGTGCGATTCTTCGAGGTGGACACCCGCCTCGCCACTCGACGTCGGGATGGCTACGACGGTGTGAGGGTCGAGTTGTCGGCCCGTGTCGCCGGTCGGTTCGCGACAGCGAACATCGACATCGGGTACGGCGACGCGGTCGTGCCCGAAGGTGGACCCGTTTCGGTCCCTCCCATGTTCGACGGCGGAGACGAACTCGTCTTGCCAGCGTACTCGCTCGAGGCCTTCCTCGCGGAAAAGGCCGAGACGGTAATGTCCGGTTTTCCTGGAAAGACCCTGATCCGCCTCAAGGACTTCTACGACCTCTCGGTGCTCACCAGCTCTTGGGAGGAGGCACTGGCGGGGGACACGCTGGTCGCAGCTTTTGGAGCAACCTTCGGCCGCCGCCGGGCTGCAACCGATCCCGCCGTGTTCGACGACATCCGCGGCCTGGTAGCGGAGGACAGGAGAATGGAGGCGGAGTGGACCGCTTTCAAGCAGCGTTCCGGCGTCCTGGCCGCCGACATGGACTTACGTGATGCCATTGACGGTGCCAGCGCATTCGCAACCCCGATCTTGGAGGCGATCTCGTCAGGTAGGGAGTTGTCAGCCGACTGGTTTCCTGGACGGGGATGGGTGCAGCGCTGATCGTCACGGATCGGTCTACTCGCCGTCCTGCTCGTACGCCTTCCGCCGGATCCCGTGCGCCTTCATCTTGTGGGCCATGGTCCGCACCGGCAACCCCAGCCGGCGGGCAGCCTCCTTGCGATCCCAGTCCGCGGCCCTGAGCGCCGCGAGGATCAGGTCGGCCTCGTAGCTGGCGACCTCGGTGCGGAGGTTGATCTCCGTCACGCCGTCATAGCGAGTCGGTGCAGGCGCAATCTCCACGGTCTCGGCGTCGGCCGGCGCCGCCTGGGTCTCGGCCAGGCTCTGCACCGGCTCGGGCATGTCGGCGACGTCGATGTCATCCCCCCACGCCAGCACCACCGCTCGCTCGATGGCGTTTCGCAGCTCCCGCACGTTGCCCGGCCACCGGTGATCGCGCAGCAGCTGCAACGCCTCGTCCGTGATCCCCCGCTCGGGCACCCGGTTGTCGCGGCAGGCGAGGCGCACGAACCTCCGCACGAGGGGCTCGAGGTCCGTGGGGCGATCCCGCAGCGGCGGCACCTGGATCATCACCGCGTTGAGCCGGTAAAGCAGGTCCTGGCGGAACGCGCCCTCGGCCACCATCGCATCCAGATCCCGGTGGGTGGCGGCCAGCACCCTCACGTCCACCTCGAGCTCCCGACTCGAGCCCACCCGGGTGAACTTCCGGTCCTCGAGCACGCGGAGCAGCGCGGCCTGGGCCGATGGCGGCAGTTCGCCGATCTCGTCCAGGAGCACGGTACCGCCGTCCGCGGTCTCGAACACGCCCTCCCGGCGTCGCTCCGCCCCGGTGAACGCGCCCTTCTCGTGGCCAAACAGGGTGCTCTCCACGAGCTGGTCGGGGATGGCGCCGCAGTTGACGCAGATCATCGGTCCGGTCGCTCGATCGCCACCCTCGTGCAGCGCGCGCGCGACCACCTCCTTGCCCACGCCCGTCTCGCCGACGAGCAGGACCGGGATCGTGGATGCGGCCACACGGCGCGTGGTCTCGAAGACGCGCTTCATGGCCGGGTCGACCACCACCGGCTGCTCGTCGTCGAGGTCGGCAGCGCCGGCGGTCGCGGGCTCGAACAGCTCCCCAGCCCCGTCGGCCCGGTGCAGGGCGCCGACGGCCACGGACAGCAGCTCACCCGCCGATCCAGCGTGCTCCGGCAGGACCGCCAGGCTGGCCCGTAGCGAAGCGTCCCCCGCCAGGATCCCCTCCAGCATCGGCCGCGCGGCGTCCACCCCCGTCTCGGGGAGCAGCACCTCCACGGTGTCGGCACTGTACAGGGCCACGCGGTCATAGGGACGCAGGGGTCCTCGCACACGGTCGATCCAGCGGGCCAGGCTGCCAGCGCGGCCGCCGCGGACCAGGACCAGGGCCGTGGGCCTCCCGCGAGCTCGGCCGCGGGCGACCTCGGCCTCCAGCTCGGCCACGAACCGCTCGTGGGGCTCGAGGTCGAGGGGGCGGTCGTGGCGCGTTCCGGAGACGTGCAAGGAGGCGGACACGGCGCCAAAGGCGATCTCCGACACGGGCTCGACCACGCTGCGGCCGACACGCTCGCCGTCGACCCAGGTGCCGTTGGTGGACTGCAGGTCCTCCACGAAGACCTCGTCGCCGACCACCTCCACGGTGGCGTGCTGCCGCGACAGGCTGCTGTCACCGAGGGCGACGTCCGAAGGCGCAGCCCTGCCGATCACGACCGATGCGCCCGGCCCCAGCGGCACCACCTCCACGCCGTCGCGGTGGTA
Organism: uncultured Rickettsiales bacterium; assembly: GCA_964639985.1. Classification (GTDB taxonomy): domain Bacteria; phylum Myxococcota_A; class UBA796; order UBA9615; family CAYRNR01; genus CAZXHG01. The sequence goes on along the minus strand of CAZXHG010000182.1, from coordinate 11,205 downwards.
CAGCAGCAGGGACGTGCGCCGACGGGTGGCGTGCGTGCGCCGAGCGGCGCGGAGTCGGGCGAGCTCGTCGTCGGACAGCAGGCCGGTCTCGAGCTGCTTGTCGCGCCCGCCGCCCATGGGGCCTCCTATTCGGCGGTGATCGCGGCGTAGTCGCCGGTCACGGCGAGGTCGACGTCGTCGGTGCCCACCCCGTCGTAGGGATCTTCGAGGTCTTCCTGGATGTTGTCCAGGCTGACGAGCACCAGGCTGTACGTGGCCGCGACCACGTACCCGACCGCCGGGAACTTCTCGGTCTCCATCGCGATCTGGGCGAAGTAGGGCCCGAAGATGACCGGGAACGCGTTGAGGAAGATCTGGGAGTAGGCCCGCAGCGACAGCGGCGTGCGGTACCGCATGATGTTGCACATCTTCTCGAAGTCGATGGCCATCTTGGAGGCGAACTGGTTCATGCGGGAGATCTCGCCAGGCGGGATGCCCGCGGCCCGGAGCTGCTCGTGCGACGCCGAGAAGCGCGAGAACACGGCATAGACCGCGCGGAAGGTCTCCCGCGAGCGCCCATGCTTGGGATCGAAGTGCGACTGGATGGCCCTCAACAGATCCTGGATGAGGGCACGGGCGCGCTGGGCGTGCTCGTCCTGGTCGACGCCCCCGGGGACCCAGTCCCGGTGCGCCAGGTACAGGGCCACGCCGTGGGCCTTGATCCCCGAGTAGTAACGCAGCGCCTCCTCGCGCCGCCGGTACGCCGCGTTGATCGAGAACACGATCGGGAAGACGACCGCCAGTCCGATGAGCCCGGCGGGGATGTCGGCGGCCCAGTCGAAGTGCAGACAGGCCCAGGTGGATGCCAGCGCGAGCAGGGTGACGACCATGGTCTGCGCGTTCACGATCACGGAGAAGTACTTCAACGTCTTCATGGCATGGCGCTCCGTTCCAAGCAGCGATGGTAGGGGGCGCACCCGTCCGTGGCAACCGCGCGGTTCGCGGGGAGCGCGGGTCACCCCCGGGCTGGTACCCTGGGCCCTGTACACGGAGATCCACGCATGCGGCTTGGCGACGTGCCGACCACCACCCTCGATCAGCTGCTGGAGCGGTACGAGGTGCTGTTCATGGACGCCTACGGTGTGTTCATGCACACCTCGGGTGCCATCCCCGGCGCACCCGCCGCGCTGGCGCGGATCAAGGCGTCGGGGCGGCCGTTCCAGGTGCTGACCAACGACGCGTCGCGGCTGATCGAGACCTCGGCCCTGCGCTACGCCTCGATGGGGTTCGAGCTGGAGCCGACGAGCATCATCACGTCCGGTTCGCTCCTGGCCGGGCACTTCCAGCGCCACGGGCTCGTGGGCGCCCGCTGCGTCGTGATGGGACCGGCCGACTCGGTGACGTACGTACGAGGGGCAGGCGGCCAGGTCGTGGCGCCGGACGAGCCGGCCGACCTGCTGGTGCTGTGCGACGAGGACGGCTACCCCCTGCTGCCCGTCGTGGACAGCGTGTTGAGCAACCTGCTGGACCACGTGGACCGCGGCCGGCCGATGGCCATGCTGTTGCCCAACCCGGACCTGATCTACCCCAAGGGCGAGGGCGCGTTCGGCATCACCGCCGGTGCGCTGGGGCACCTGTTCGAGGGTGCGCTGCAGCGCCGCTACCCCGATCGCGACGACCTGCGCTTCACTCGCTTGGGCAAGCCGCACGCGGCCATCTTCGACGAGGCGAGGCGCCGGGTCGGGCCGGGCCGCGCCGTGATGATCGGCGACCAGCTGGCCACCGACATCCTCGGCGCCAATCGCAACGGGATCGACTCGGTGCTGGTGGGCTCCGGCATGACCCCGTGGCGCGACGACCTGGCCCTGCACGATGCCGTGCCCACCTGGCGGATGGCCTCGCTGTGAGCGCGAGAGCCGGGCTCGCGCTGTGCCTCGCGCTCGCGGCGCTGGGCTGCGACCGGGGTGACCCGCCGGGCGACGACGACGACACGGCCCAGGCCACTCCGCCCCTGGTGGTGATGATCACGATCGACGCGCTCAACCGGGGGTTCCTCGGCGCGACTCACCCCTGGGACACGACCCCGGGCATCGACGCCCTGGCCGCGGAGGGGACCACCCTGCACGACGTGCTGGTCTCCCGCGGGCTGACGTCGCCATCGATGGGCTCGTTGCTCACGGGCCTGTACCCCCGCGACCACGGCGTGCGCTCCAACGTCACCGCCTGGGACGGCAGCCTGCCCACGCTGCCCCGGTGGTTCCAGCAGGCCGGGTTCACCACCTGGGGCTACTCGGCGAACATGTGCTCGTTCATCGACCACGACATCGACCACCGCATGTGCAGCTGGCTGGTGGAGATGCCCGAGCTGACCTCGCAGCGGGAGGGGGACGAGCTGCTGGTGGACCAGCTGCTCGCCGACCTCGCCGATCGCGGCGAAGGCCCGCACTTCGTGTGGCTGCACCTGATGGATCCCCACGATCCCTACACGGCCGTCGAGCCGTGGTACGCCCAGTTCCACCCCGACCCCTACGCCGGCACCTTCGACCCGGCCGACCACGACGACCTCGACGCGGTGATGTTCGGCGACCGGGAGCTGGACGAGGCAGACCTGCTGCACCTCGACGCGGTGTACGCCAGCTCGGTGCGGTCGACCGACGAGCTGGTGGCGCGCTTCTTCGACGGGCTGCGCGACCTGGAGCTGTACGAGGGTGCGGTGGTCGTCCTGGGCGCCGACCACGGCGAGGTGCTGGCGCGGCACGCGGACTACTTCTACCACGGCTGTTCCACGCACAACGCCGAGTTGGCCGTCACCTGGATCGTGCGGGCTCCGGGCGCGATCCCGGCGGGCGCCGTGCTCGACGGCTGGGTCGGCGAGGTGGACCTCGCTCCCACACTGCTGGCGCTCGCCGGGCTCGAGGTGGACGCCTCCCTCTCCGGCAGGTCGCTCGTGCCCGACCTGGAGGGCGGGGCCATCGCAGAAGGGCACGATCGCTACTTCGAGCGGGGAACGCGCACCGCCGGCATGATCCGCGGTGACACCAAGTACGTGCTCAACCCCGAGGGCGACTTCCACGACTGCTTCCCCTACGAGGTCGAGGGCGTGCCGTTCCCGGGGGACACCGAGATGCTGTACGACCTCGTCGCGGATCCGCAAGAGACCACCAACCTCGCCGACACCGCCGAGGCCGAGGCAGCCGAACTGCGGGGCGCCCTGTGTGCGTGGGTACTCGAGGACACGTGGACCGCACCCGAGGCCGACGCCTCCAACGCGCTGGTGGCCGCCTGTCAGCCCTGACCGCAGGCGATCAGTTCCGCAGGACGATGATCACCAGGAAGACCAGGACCAGCAGCAGGACGGCCAGGGTGCCAGCCAGCATCCTGTAGATCACGGCCAGCCGAACGCCGGTCGGGTGCAGCTCCACGGCCGCGAGCCCCGGCGCCGCGTCCGTCGCCCCCTCGGGACCGGGCTCGGGACCTGGCAGATCGGGCCAGCCCACCGCCCCGCCGGCCGGCAGGGCCTCCAGCAGCGCGCTCCAGGCCAGCCGCTGCTGCACGAACCGGCCGACCGCGTCCACGGTCTCCACGTCGACCTGACCGAGGTCGAAGAAGATGCCGAGGCCGGCCGGCCGCTCCTCGCCAGGCGGGATCACGCGGACCACGCGGCCCGCCAGCCGCAGCGGCTGGGACCGCCCGCCCACGGGCAGCTCGAACCACAGGTGGACCATGGAACCCGCGGGCTCGGCGTCGTCGTTGCCGATCAACAGGCAACCCTCGGCGCTGAGATCCGCGACAAAGGCCTCCTGATCCGGCGGATCCCGGGTACCCCAGAACGCGGGGAAGCCGGTGGTCACGCGGGGGGAACAGCGCCGCTCCTGCGCCACGAGGTGGGCCATGGACAGGACCGCCTCGACCTGCCGGTCCACGTACCGCGACAGCGTCTGCTCGCCGAACAGGAAGGTGTCGAAGCGTATCCCCAGGCCGCTCACCGGGCTGACTCCACCGGCGTGTTCGCCGCGGAGACAGACCGCGACCCGGCCCTCGGCCACGACGCGGGTCAGCCCCCCGCCGCTGGCGACGCTGAACTCGACGCGCACGTCCGTGCCCACGTCCAGGACGGACGTGGTCTCCACGAACAGGCCGGTGACCGAGACGTCGACGGTGTAGCCCGCGATCTCACCCCCGTCCCACGCGACCCGCGCGCGGACCGTGAGGGCGAGGCGGGCTGGGCCGCCGTCGATCACTTACAGGACGCGGGGGTCTCCCACCCCGGCATGGCGCCCATGGCGTCCATGCCCTGCTTGAGGCCGTCCAGCGCCATCTGGCAGGCGTCGTCGCCACCGGGCGTGCCGGCCATCTGCTCGGTCATCGCGCAGCCGTCCTTGATCGCCTGGATGGAGTCCTCGGTGTACCCCGCCATCCCCTTGAGGGCATCGGCGTAGTCGGCACAGCACTTGGAGTACGCGCCGCACGGGCCACTCGCGCCGCCCTCGGCCGCCGCCTCCACGTCCTCGGCGATCTCCTCGACCGCCTCCTCCATGGCCTCGTCCATGGCCTCGTCGAAGGCCTTCTCCCAGTCGTCGGAACTGGCACCGCCGCCGCAGCAGCAGCCCGAGATCAGGGCCAGCGCGGCCACACTCCCCAACAGGATCGACAGCTTGGTCATTCGGACACCCTTTCTGGATTTGCAGGGTGGAGCGCCCCCTGGCGACCGCCCATGCCTCCCGAACAAGACGAATATCAGGGGGATGGGTTTGGACTCAACCCCTGTCGCGGAGCTTTCGTGCCAGCGGGTGCAGCGACTCGGGCAGGACGCGCTTCGCCACTCCCCCCATGGAGCGCGCACGTCGCCGCTGTTCGGTGCGCACGGCGGCCAGGGTCAGGTCGCGCAGGGCCTCGCCGAGGTCGGCCTCGATATCCCCCAGCCTGGCGGCCACGTCCAGGGCCGCGCCCGGGCGGTCGTCGGCCATGGCGAACAGCCACAGGCAGGCGTGGGCGCGCACGTCCGCGCCGGTCGCGTCGAGGTGCGCCACCGTGCGCAGGTAGCGCGCCTCGGCCGCGGTCGGGCTGCCGGGCAGCGCGCCCGCGTCGATGTCCGCCGGGAGCGCCCGCCGGGTGGTCGAGGCGACGCGGGGGTTTTGCTGCAGGTCCAGGCGGGACAGCCAGAACCCCTGCATGCAGGGGTGGGCGTGCAGCTGCTCGAAGGTGTTCTCACCGCGGTAGTACGCGTCGAGCCCCGGCTCCACGTCCACGGCGAGCAGGGAGCGGCGAACGCGCCGGGGCAGACTGGTCAGCAGGTCCAGGTCCTTGCCCTGGGTGTCGAGCTTCAGCCAGTCGATCCCGTGCACTCCCACGTCGGCCAGCGCGGCCTGGAACGAGGTGGCGGCCACGGTCGCGGTGCGCTCCACGGCGAACAGGTCGGCGAACGCGTAGTCACCCACGCGGTCGGGATCGGGAGGCAGCACACTGGAGCAGTGGGGCCCGGTCGTGAGGTGGAACGTGACCTCGGAGCCGTCTTCGTCGGACACGGCCTTGTCGACCATCACGAAGCGCCGGAAGCCGCTGGTGTCATCCTCGACGCGATCGCGAAGGTCGGGGTCGAAGCCCACGTACACGGCCATCGGTGCCAGCATCCGCCACACATCGGGAGGTGCGCCTGCGGCGCCCACGTCCAACAGCACGACCGGCCGGTCACGCAGGTACGGCTCAAGCAGGTCCCTCGACGCGGTCAGCCAGGGCTCCATCACGCCTCCGCTCGAGGCGAGGATACCAGCGCGACGCGATCGGGGTCGGGATCAGCGGCGGCGGCGTATCGCCAGCAGGGCGGCGAGCGCGAGGGCCGTCGCCAGGGAGGGGGTCGGAGACGCGACCGCACGGCAGCTGCAGTCCCCCGCGCCGATGGAGAGTTCGCCCAGGGGCACCTCGTCGCCCTCGTCAGCGCAGTCGGGATCGTCGTCGTCCACCGCGCCGTCGCAGTCGTTGTCCACCGCGTCGTCGCAGACCTCGTCCGCGCCCGGGTGGATGGTCTCGTCGGTGTCGTCGCAGTCGTCCCCGCCGCACTCGATGGACGAGTACCCGTCGCCGTCGTCGTCCCAGCAGGTCGCGAAGCCGAGGCCCCAGATCTGGATGTCGTCGATGTTCCAGCCGCAGAAACACACGCCACCGTCCGTGCTGCCCATGGTCCAGCGCAGGAACACGCTCTCCTGGCCGTCCGCGACCTCGGAGAGGTCGTATTCCTCCAGCGTCCAGTACGGATCGGAGGTCACGTCGGAGTTCTCCCACACCGTGGTCCAGCTCTGGCCGTCCGTGCTGACTCGCACGTAGGCGTGGTCGTACTCGCTGCCCTCCACGCCCAGCCAGCGACGGAAGCGCAGGGTCACGCCGCTGACGTTGGCCATGTCCAGCCGCTCGGTGGTGAGGTGTGTCTCGGCGAGGTCGTCGGTGTAGTCGCCGTCGAGGTTGTAGCCGTACACGAACTCGCCGGTGAACCCGGCCGTGGGATCGGAGTTGCCGTGGGAGCCGCCCCCTCCCGTGGGCCGGCCGAAGGCCCACTCGCCTTCGCTGGTCCAACCCGGGTCCTCGTCCAGGATCCACTCGTACTGGAGCCGCGGTTCGCCCACCTGCAGACCGACCGCGCGGGTGGTGTCGCCCTCGCCGTCGGTCGTGTTGGTGAACGTGATCTCGTCGTCGTACAGCCCCTCGATCAGGGCCTCGGCGGCCGTGTTCAGGCTCACGGTCACGTCCTGGGTGGCCAGCGGCTCCAGGGTCCCGGACGGCAGATCCACGTCGAGCCACTCCGCGGTCCAGGTGACCTCGAAATCGATGGCCTGGTCGCCGTAGTTCTCCAGCGCATACACGATCTCGTACGGTTCGAACGGTCCGCCCGCGTCCCCCTGGGCCTCGAACGCGTCGAACGGGCTGACCCCGAGCCCGACCGGCGGCGCGGCGGATCCGAACACCCGCAGCGAGGGGTCGCCGAACAGGTGCCAGGTGTCGTACATGCTCACGCCGTCGCCACCGTACTCGTCGATCATCAGGGCCGATCCGGCGTGCAGCAGCGCGCCGAGGCTGAAGTACTCCTCGGCCACGAGCAGGTCCACGGTCTCGTCCTGGGCCGCCATGGGTGGGTTCCACGACTGGCTGATGGAGGACATGTAGGCGGCCACCGCCCCGGTGGGCCGACCGTCCTGGGTCGCCCGCAGCCAGGCCTCGCCAAAGCACGTGCCGTGGTCGAACTCGCCGTTGTTGCACGCCACGGAGTGGATGAACGGCCACGCGTCGTCGTTCACCAGCTGATCCACGTGGTTGTTGGAGAACCCCGACGTGACCCACGAGTTCATCGACCCGTGGCCGCAGTAGTTGACGATGCCCCGGCCGTCGTCGATCGCGTCGATCACGTCGCTGGAGTGGGCACCCGGGTCGTAGATCTGATCGACCTCGCTGTAGCCGTAGGCCAGCAGGTCGTCCCGGATGCGGTCCACGTGCTCCCAGTCCATCTCGTTGTCGTCGCCCGGCCCCTCGTTGGAGCCGAGCCCCACGCCGCGCTTGAACCAGTCCTGCGCCGTGGCGGGCAGCTGCTCGTACTCCAGCGTACGGGTCACCTGCACCTCCACGTCGCTGGCGGACTCGGCCGAGAACCGGCCGATCAGCACGTCCGGGTAGTCGTCGCTGCCCTCGACCTTGGCGTAGCTGGGGTCCGAGGCCCCGCCCGAGGCCTGGGGTGTGGCCACGTGCTCGGCGTCTCCCACCAGCAGCACGAACGCGACATTGCCCGCGAGATAGCTGTCGAGGATGAAGGTCATGATGTCCGGCGGGTTGTTGCCCACCTCGGAGATGGCCACGACCTCGGTGTCGATGCCGATGGAGCGCTTGTACTCGGCCAGCGGCTCGATCTCGTCCAGCCACTCGTCGTGGGCGATGATCAACATCGACCCCTCTTCGTTCATCGGCGGGTAGCGGGCAGGGTCGTAGTTGAGGAAGTGGCTGGAGTACAGGGTGTCGAAGGATGGGATCAGGCCGCGGGGGCCACGGTTCAGCACGTTGGTCTGGCCCGGTCCGTCGGTGTACACCTCGACCAGGGCTCGCTCGATGATGCGCAGCACGCGGGTCTGCGGGTTGTACTGCACCGGGTGGAAGTCCACGACCACGCCGCGCACGTCCCGCAGGATGTATGGCTCGCCGATCACGGCGACCTCGGCAGGGTAGAAGGCGTCGGTGTCGTAGTCGGCGCCGAAGCTGTACGGCACGTCGCGGGGCTGCACGGTGCGGGGCAGCGTGCCCCTGGACGGTGCCACGAGCACGTCCTCGAGCTGGTATGCGTGGGTCTCCAGCACCGTGACGCGCATGCACGCGTCGTCCGGGATGGCCAGGCTGCGGGTGATGCTGGGCAGGTCCGGTGCGCCCGCAACCTCGAGGGGCGCCTCGTCCGGGAGCCCGATGCGCACGTGGCGCTCGCCGTCGATCCACACGTCGTCGAACCGCAGGTCGTCGAGCACCACTTCGATCAGCACGCGCTCGTCGGTGTCGAGCACCACCTCGGCGAGTTCGCGGGCCAGCGCGGACTCGGGGCCCAGCAGGAGGACAAGGAGGCTGGTCAGCAGCGAGACACGGAGCAACGTCACGGGCACTCCTCCGGAGACAGCAGAGTATAGCCGCGCACACGCGAGGCCGCTGTCACGGTTTCGTGGAGATTGGTCCGGGCCTCAGCCCCATACCCGGCGGACGTCGTAGGCATCGAACGCCTCGTCGCGACCGAGCAGGACCAGGTCGTCCTGCAGCGCCTGCGCGGCCAGCAGCCGGTCGAACGGATCCCGGTGGTGGAAGGGCAACAGCGCCACCCGCTGCACGTGGTCGCAACGTATCGGCTTCAGTTCCATGCCGCTGTCCTGCAGGATCCGCGGTAGATCAGGATGCAACGAGTACGGCACGCGCAGTCGACCGAGGCTGATCTTGATCCCCATCTCCCAGACGGAGGCCATGCTGACGAGGCACTCGGCGCTGTCCGCCTCGATGCGATCCGCCACGTTCCCGGGAAGCTCCGGCGCATCCTGCAGGAACCACAGCAGCGTGTGGGTATCCAGCAGGTACCGCATCAGCGGTACTCCTCGAATCCGGCGATCGGGTCGTCGAATCCCTCGGCCATGAAGAAATCCGGCGAGGAGGCGGAGCCCCGCATCGGTCGAGGCCGGGGTGCAGGCAGCGGAATCAGCAGGGCGACCGCGCGGCCGTGCCGGGTGATCACGTACCGCCGCCCCTGCTGGACCTCCTCCACGATGGCGGAGAAGTGCGTCTTGGCTTCGAAGATGCCGATGCTGGTGTCGCTCATGGATACAGTCTAGTCAGACTAGTTAAAGTCGTCGAGAGAGAAGAAAGGGGTCAAGTCGCGACTTGTATACTTTTCAGGGCATAAAGTATACAAGTCGCGACTTGACCCCTCCTACGGCGCCTCCGCGTCGCCGTCCGTGATCTCCTCTTCGTCGTAGGCGGTGACGAACAGCTGGAGGGCGATGAAGCGGCTGTCCTCCATGCCCAGGCCTCCGTAGAAGCCGTCGATGGCGCCCTGGAGCAGCTCCTCGGCGTGCACGGTCAGGTCTCCGGCCGGGTTGAAGTCGTACACGTCGTACTCGGTCATCACGCCGTCGATGCCGCCGAGCACCGAGTCGCTGGCGTCCTCGAGGTCCGCGGCCAGCAGGTCGTCGGTCACGGTCAGCACCACGTGGTACTCCAGCCAGCCCTCGTAGAAGTGCAGGTAGCGGGAGCCGGCCGGTGGCAGGCGCACGTCCACTGGATCACCCGTCGTGTCGTCGTCGCCGTGCACGTCGTCGTCCGCGATCACCACACCGGGGGTGGCGACCGGGAAGCACCCGACGGCCTCGAGCGCGGCCGCGCCCGCCACGCACCCCAGGCTGGCCAGCAGGGTGCGGCGGTCCATGTCCGCACCCGGGTAGTCGGCGTCGTCGTAGGACTTGCGGGGTTTGCGCTCCATGGTCAGCTCCAGACCAGGGCCTTCTCCGGACAGAACGCGGCGCAGGAAGGGTTGTCGCCGCCGCACAGGTCGCACTTGAACGGCCGGTTGCGATCGCTGTCGAACCGCACCTGGCCGAACGGGCAGGCGGCCACGCACTGGCGGCAGGCCACGCAGCGGGAGTCGCTCACCTCGATGGCGCCGGTGGCCTCGTTGCGCGCCAGCGCGCCCACCGGGCAGGCGGTGGCGCAGGCGGCCTCCTCGCACTGCAGGCACACCAGCGGCACGTTGCGCTCCTCCGGGATCACCACGTGGGCGGTGATGCGGCTGGCGCCGAGGTTGATCTGCGATCGAGTGTGGCGGAACGAGCAGGCCATCTCGCAGTTGCGGCAGGCCGTGCAGCGGTCCGGGGTGACGTACAGCTTCTTGCTCAGCATCCCATCACCTCCTATTTCCCCACCCCGGCGAAGGCCTCGGCCACGCCCGGGCGCTTGCAGACCTCGCACAGATCGAAGTAGTCCGCCTCGAGGCCGCGCGCCTCCACGAGGTGGTCCCGCTGCGCCTCGGTGATGTGCGCCGTGCCACACGCCTGGCAGCGGACCATGGGGAAGGTGCGCTCCCAGATGATGCGCGCGTGGTCGTCGCCGGCCACCCTGATGTGGTCCGTGGGGCAGACGTGGGCGCAGGCCGTGCAGCCGATGCAGTCGTCGGCCTCGCCGAACGGGGGCTCCATGGTGCGTCGGTCACCGCGCTGGGCGAACGTGAGCGCGGACGCGCCCACGGCCTCGCGGCAGATGCGCTCGCACAGGCCGCACAGGATGCAGGTGTCGTCGCCGGCCGGGAAGCGTACCCTCGCCACACCGTACCGCTGCGCCAGCTCGCGCAGCCGCGGCACGTCCGGGCAGTGGGAGCGCTGCAGCTCCAGCACCATGCGTCGATGGGCCTCGACCGCCTCGGTGTCCAGGAACACCTCGATGCCGTCCTTGACCGGGTAGTTGCACGCGGTCGTGAGCTTGCGCTTGCGACCCCTGTGCACCTCCACGAGGCACAGCCGGCAGGCGCCGTACGTGGACACCGCCTCGTGGTAGCACAGGTGCGGCACCTCGTAGCCGGCCTCGAGCAGCGCGGTCAGCAGGCTGCTGTCGAGCTCGGCCTGCAGCTCCCGGGTGCCCCCGGTCGGCGTGGTGACCTTGAATGTCGCCATCTCGGTCTCCTAGTTGATCTCGACCGCGGCCCACTTGGTGGGACAGGCCTCGAAGCAGACG
>CAZXHG010000181.1:0-21088 GCA_964639985.1 uncultured Rickettsiales bacterium | reverse complement strand
CGCGCTCCTCGCGCTACGCGCGGTCCTTGTGCTCCTACTCGTCCCGTTCCTCGGCGGACTCGATCAGCGCCGCCAGCTCCTCGTCCCCCTCCTCGGCCAGCTCCTTGAGGGACGCCACCTCAGCGGTCAGCTCCTCGGCACGGACCTCGACCTCGGCATTCGCCACGGCACCGGCGCGGGCCTCCTCCAGCTCGCCACCGAACTCCTCGACGCGGTGTCTCAGATCGTCCCGCTCCTCGCGCAGGGCGTCGCCGACCTGGACCTGCTGCTCCGCTTCGGCCAGCTTGGCCTCGGTCGCAGCGAGCTCCCCCTCCAGCTTTTCGATGACCGACTTGAGCGCGGTGGCCAGGGCCGCGTCCTGCGCGGCGATCCCGTCGGCCTCCCCGTCGGACTCGACCACCACGTCGACCGACTCGTCCTCGAGCTCGATCTCCGGGGCGTCCTCCTCGGCCCAGCGGGCCCTCAGTTCGCCCAGGTATCGCGCGAGATGGTCCCCATCGATGGGCTTGCGCACGTACAGGTCGGCGCGGGTGGGCTGGAAGTAGTGGGCCACCAGCGGCGCGGACGCCCCCTTGGTCGACAGCACCACCAGCGGCACGTCAGCCAGGGCGCGGCGCTTGCGCGCCTTGTCCACCGTGGCAAGCCCCTCCTTGACGTCCGCGCTGAGCACCATCAGCGCAGGCGTCCGGCCCTTGGCCAGATCGAGGGCCTCGGACGGTTCGGACGTGAACTGCACGGTCACGCCGTCGTCCCCGAGGTGTTCGGTGAGGTACCTCGCGGGCTGCGAGTCCTCGTCCAAGACGAGGACGAAGCGATCGGTCTGTGGTTCCATCATGAATCCAGACTCAACCCTTCTTGTTCTTGCGCCAGAAGCGGCGCTTTCCACCGTCATCGTCCCCCGCGGGGGCCTTGCCCAGCTCGCGGCGGGCCCAGGCGTGGTCCGGAGCGACCTTGAGCAGCAGCCGCAGTCGCGCCTGCGCCGCCTCGGAATCGCCGACCTTCACGCCGATCCGCGCCAGGCATTCCAGGGAGCGCAGGTGCCTGGCGTCGAACGCCGTGGCCAGCCGCAGGAACTCCTCGGCTGCCTCCGCGCTCTCCGGCGTGAAGCCCCGCAACATCCACATGCACCAGCCGAGTTCGGCCAGCACATCGGGCGACGAGGGGTTCTCCCGCCGCGCCTTCTCCAGGGCGAGCCGGGCGTGCTCGAAGTCCCCGTCCTCCATCAGCTTGCGGGCCGCGGCAAAGGACTCCTGCCAGACCTCGGTCTTCCCTGCACCACCGGGGGCCGGCTTGCGGCCGCCCGAGGCCGGCGGCCTCGGGGGCTTGCGCGACGACTTCCCCTTCGCGACCAGTGGCGCCGAGCCCTGGGTCAGCCTTCGGTTGTACGCCTGCCGCAGGGTCTGGTCGGACATGGTCTGCCAGACCCGGCGTGCGGCCGTGGACAGCTCCCGCGCCATGGTCAGCGCGTCGTCGGGGAGGCCGTCGGTGGTGGCCGCGGCCTTCCAGTGCTTGGCCAGCCGCTTGTACGCCCGCCGGATCTCCTTGAGCGAGGCGCTCGAGTCCACGCCGAGGAAGGCGTAGTAGTCCTTCCCCATGCGATGGGTGTAGGCCGTGCGCAGCAGCTCGGCGATCTCGCTGGCCGAGCGCCTGGGCTCCTCCGGGGCTGGCGCGGGTGTGGACCAACGGCTGCCCGTGATCTCGCCGGGCGGGACGGAGTTCTCGCCGGGGTGGCCCGGGAGCAGGCTCGACTCCATGGCCGACCAGCGGTTGCTCGACGTGATCGAGGAGGTGGACCTCGGCACGCTGTCCGTGCTCGTCGGTTCCCGGCTCCACACCCGCTCGCGCAGGTGGCTGTTCGAGGTCTCGGCCTGTTCGACGGCCGGGATCTCGGTGCTGCTGGGCGCGGGCTCGTCCACGAAGGAGATGCGCTCGTCCGAATCGTCCCGCTCGGCCACCCACCGGTGGATCCCGGCCACCGCGGCGCTGGAGGTGCGCCCATCACGGCGCACCAGGCCGACGATCTCCAGCATCCACAGCAGCTTCATCAGGTTGCCGGTGCGGTCCGGGATCTTGCGGAACAGCTCCTCCACGGTGGTCGCATCGCCGATGTGGCCCGGCAGCTCCTGGAACGGTTCGTCCACCTCGAGGCCGACGAACGCCTCGGGGAACCTCTCGTCCGGGGTGAGCACCCCGGCGTCGGGGTCGGAGACGAACTCCAGTACCTGGTCCATCTCGACCTGCTGCTGCACGCCGTGCCACAGCGCGCGCAGCGGGGAGACCTCCACCAGCAACGCCGGGTCGATGGAGCGAGGGTCGAGGGCGTCGCTGGGCTGGAACGTCCACTTGCCCGTGGCCCAGCTCAGGGCCGCGGCATAGCCACGCTCCACCTGTGCCTGCATGTGGGCCTCGATGCCGTCAGCCGTGATCGCGCCGGACAGCACGAGCACGTCGGCCAGGTCCTCCCCCGCCGACAGCTTGCTCGCCAGCCACTCGACCTGTCCCTTGGCCACCAGGCCGGCGACCACCAGGGACTGTCCCAGCGACTCGGACTCCAGGCTGCTCTCGAACCAGATCGGCGTGCCACCCAGCAGGTACACCCGTCTCCAGTGGTGGCGCGCCTTGACCTCCAGCACGCCGCTGCGGCCCGCCTCGAGCAGGCCGTAGACCAGCGCGAGGTAGGTCGCGCGCTCGTGTTTGCCGTTCTTCGCGGCGCTACCAGGGGATTGTCCCGAACCCAAAGGCTGCCTCCATCCGCCGCGTCTCCGGTGGACGAGGGGAATCCGTCCGGCTTCGGTCGATGCCGGACCAATCGGGTGACACACCACCCGACGGCTACCCTCGTTCCCCCGGCTACTCGCGGCCGCCCCAGCCGTGGTCGACGCGCCATCGACCCCGGCCGCCGGTATTATACGCGTGAACGCATGGCGCGCGCAGCCGCCGGGATACGAAGGCGCGCGCGGAAAAGGGCGCTACCTCGATGGCAAGCACGGGCGCGGTCTCGGATGACGAAAGAAACGACGGACATCTCGGCGACCTGATCGCCCGGATCGTCCGGGAATGCCCGGAGCGGCGGCCAGCCAGCCCGGACGAACTCCGCGCCCAGCGGATCCTGGCGAATGCCCTGACCGACGCCGGGCTCGACCCCGACCTGCGGCCGTTCCGCTTCAACACCAACCTGTACGCCAACCTGGCCCTGCACTTCGGCCTGGGCACGGCCGGCTCCCTGCTGTTCGGCGTGGCCCCGTCCCTGTCCATGGTGCTGCACGCCACGACCGGCGTCTCCTACCTCGGCGACGCGAAGAAGCGCTTCCACCTCGTGCGGCGGCTGCTGCCATGGAAGGACTCCCAGAACCTGGTGGCCTCCCGCGGCCCGGCCGAGCCGAGGCTGCGCATCGTGCTGATCGCCCACGCCGACGCCGCGCTCACCGGCTGGATGTTCCGCCCCGAGACCGTGGAGAAGCTGTCGGGCAACGCCTCTCCCGGGCTCAAGCGGCTGCTGGGCAAGCCCATGAAGCTGGCCGCCCGCTCCCAGCTGGCCCTGGCCGGCGTGGACGCCCTGGGCGTGGCCCTGGGCCCGGCACGCCACCTGCTGTGGCCGGCCGTGGGCGTGCTCAGCGTGCCCGCGTTGCTGACCTTCCTGCTGAACATGGACGTGGTGCTGCGCAACCAGGTCGTGCCCGGCGCCAACGACAACCTCAGCGGCTGCGCCGCGCTGGTGGCGCTGGCCTCGCGCCTCGCCACCGGCCTGCCCGACGAGGTGGAGGTGGTGTACGTGGTCACCGGCTGCGAGGAGGCGGGTACCGGCGGCGCCTACCAGCTGTGCCGGCAGATGCGCTCGGCCTGGGACCGGGAGAGAACGGTGGTGCTCGCCGTGGACGGTCTGTCCGGCGGCGAGCTGTGCTGGTTCCAGGAGGGGGACATCGACACCATGCCCGTGGCGCCGTGGCTCGGCGCCGTATTGCAGGGCGTGGCCGCTGCCGACGACCGCTTCGTCTCCCTGGCCCCCTTCGAGATGGACCTCGGCGCCACGGACGCCGGGCCGTTCCTGCACGCGGGCTACGACGGGGTGGGCATCGGCTGCGTGGACCGGGACCTGGGCGCGCCCCGCAACTACCACCTGCCCAGCGACACGCCGGAGAACCTGGACCTCGACCAGCTGGCGCTGGGCGTGGACCTGGTGGAGGCGGTGGTGCGGGGGATCTGTGAGACGAGGGTGGGTCAATACCCCTCGAAACACAGCACCGCACACCCGTCCGCGAGGTCCTGCTGGTGCTGCACGCCGCAGTGACCGCCGGTGCAGTCATGGGGGTAGATGGACTCCTCGATGCCGTCGCCGTTGCAGTCGCAGGCGATCAGGCAGTCGCCGTCCCAGTCGCACTCGTCGCCGCACGAGGTCAGCAGCAGGCCCCCCGCCAGCAGCATCACCACGATCGCAACCAGGCCCTTCATCGCTCCTCCTCGCGCGGATGGACCGCGTCCACCGTGCAGTCCAGTCTACCCTCGCCCAGCCGCACGTCCACCCGGTCCCCGGAGGCGACCTCCCCGGCCGAGCGCAGCACGCCGCGCCCGGTGCTGGCGATGGCGTAGCCCCGTCCCAACACGGCCAGCGGGCTCATGGCGTCCAGCCGGCCGCCCAGCTGCCCCAGGGCGCCGCGCAGCACCTCCACGCGGTGCTGCTGGGCCCGTGCCAGCCCGGCCTCGGCTGCACCCAGCGCCTGGCGCGCCCGCTCGATCTGCTTGCCGGGCGCGGCCGCGGCCAGTCGCGCCTCCAGTCCCGCCAGCGCGTCGGTCCGCGACGCGAGCAGCCGCGCGCTGGCGCCGGCCAGGCGCGCCTCGAGCTCGTCACGGCGCTGGGCCTGGATCTCCACGTAGCGCCGCGGATCGACCAGGTGTTCGCGCAGCCGCCGGAGCTGCTGCCGCTGACGTCGCAGGTCCCGGTCCGCGGCTCCGGCAAGCCGCTCGACCAGCCCCTCGAGCGCGGCGTCGAGCTCGGCCCGCACGGGCACCGCGATCTCCGCGGCGTTGGATGGCGTGGCCGCGCGCACGTCGGCCACCATATCGGCGATCGTGACGTCTACCTCGTGACCCACGGCCGAGATCACTGGGATGGTGCAGGCCGCGATGGCTCGCGCCACCACCTCGGTGTTGAACGCCCACAGGTCCTCGAGCGAGCCGCCACCGCGGCCGCACAGGATCACCTGGGCGCGGCCGTCCCGTTGCAGCAGGTCCAGGGCCGCGGCGATCTCGTGCTCGGCCCCCTCCCCCTGCACGCGGGTCGGTGCGACCAGGATCTCCAGGGGCTCGAAGCGCTCGGTCAGCACCCGCAGCATGTCGCGGATGGCCGCGCCCGAGGGGCTGGTCACCAGGCCGATGCGCACGGGCATGAACGGCAGGTCCTGCTTGTGTTCGTCCTCGAACAGCCCTTCGGCGGCCAGCCGCTTGCGCAGCTGCTCGAACGCGGCCTGTAGCGCGCCCACGCCCTGGGGCTCGAGCTGGTCGGCGATCAGCTGGTAGTTGCCCCGCGGCGGGTACACGGAGATGCGGCCATGGCACAGCACGGACATGCCGTGCTCGGGGTCGAACCGGACGCGGCTGTTGTCGCCGCGGAACATGGCCACGGACAGGGACGCTCGCGCGTCCTTGAGGGTGAAGTACCAGTGGCCGGAGCCGGGCCGCGAGACGTTGCTGAGCTCGCCCTCGACCCACACGGCGGGAAAGCCGGACTCCAACGTGCCCTTGAGCTGGCGGGTCAGTTCACCGACGGACAGGACCTCCACGTCACGGGTCGGCACCTCATGCCTCCAGCAGGATCATCACCACGATCATCACGACCATGAAGCCGAACAGCAGCACGAACATCACCAGCGCGATGGCGGACAGGCTGGTGGAGATGATGCCGAAGATGTAGCCCAGGTTGGCGCGGCTGCGCAGGGTCTCGGGCCAGATCTGGAGGTTGACCTCCTTGAGGCCGCGGCTGCCGTAGTACCAGGCCGCGCAGCCCAGGCCGAGGCTCACGAACCACAGCGGCAGCGACAGCACCCCCAGGGTGCCGGCCGCGCCACAGCACATCATCACCACGACCAGGGCGGCGATGCCCAGGGCCATGGCCCGGTCCGGGGTGGCGTTGAAGTCGAAGCCGCCGTCGTTCATGGGTTCTCGCCCCTCCTGCGCCCCATCCTCGCACAGCTCATGCCGAACCACACGGCCCACAGCAGCCACAGCAGGGGGAAGGCGGCCAGGGTGACGAGGACCGTTGTCGGCCGATAGCGGAAGGAGACGGTGGTCGCGTCGGCGGGCAGGTCCACCGCGAGCAGGCCGCCGGCCATGGCCTGCAGGTCGGCGGGTTCGCCGTCGACCGTGACCTGCCAGCCCGGGTAGGCGGTCTCGGTGACGGTCAGCACGCCCGCGCCCTGGCCGGAGGTGTCGACCTCGACCAGGCCGGCCTCGTCGGTGGTCACCGGGAGGGAGGCGAGGGGCTGTCGCAGGGCGTCGACGTCCGCGGCCAGGCTGTCGTGCAAGGTGGCGCGGGACCAGGCGTCGGGTACACGGTAGACGTTGACCGCGCCCGCGTGGATGCGCTCGAACGGGGCCGGGAGTTCGGCCGTGCTCTGCAGGTGGGTCACGCCCAGGGCGCGGACCGTGTCGATCCGCTCGGCCACCTGCTGGGCGCGACGCTCGGCCTCGATCGGCTCCAGGCCCAGGCCGGCGTCGAGCACCAGCGCGTACTGGCGTAGCACGCGCAGGGGGGACGGGATCGAGACCTCGGCGATGTCGAAGCGCAGGTTGTCCGACGCGCCCACCATCTCGGCGCAGAGTCCGAGGGGGACCAGGCGGTGGACCACGGCCACGCGGGAGGCGTCGTCGTCCACGAGCACCGGGACCGTCTCGGGCTCGGCGCGGGCTTCGTCCCAGGGCACGGCCGGCATGAAGCCCGACACGAAGGCCAGCAGGTCGATGACGGCGAGCAGGACCACGGCCCAGCGCACGTGGGGATTGCGCGCCGCCAGCGGAAGCAGGGCGAGCACCGCCAGGGCCATGCCCAGGGGGAGCAGCACGCGGCTGCCGAAGGGGTGGGTGTCGGCCTTCAGCTCGGCGACCATGCGATCGACCTTGTGGCCGTAGTAGTCGTCGCCGTCGTACAGGGTGGCGATGGTGAGCGGGGCCTCGCCGCCCTCCGGTGGGGGTGGGAGGGCGGTGGTATCGATCCCCGGTGGCGGATCGGCGTACAGCTGGCGCCACTCGTCGAGCTTGCGGTCGTAGCGGTCCTCGAGGGCGGCCTCGACCTTGTCCGCGTTGCGTACCAGGGCGATGTGGAGGATGCCGGACAGGGCCCACGAGGCCGCGAGCAGGATGACGAGACCGCGGGTGACGAGCCGGTAGCGGCGCGTGCGGTCGCGCAGGTGTCGCAGCCAGGCGTCGAGGCCGAAGCCGGACAGCACGGCCAGGCTGAAGGTCAGGATCAGGGCGAAGCGGGCCGGGAAGCGCAGCAGGTCCGCACCCGGGAGCAGGCGCCAGATGGCGTACAGCGGGGTGCCGGGGCCGACCATGAGCAGCAGGGCCACCGGGATCCAGGCGACGAAGAACCACAGGCCCTTCGGGCGAGCCGCGATGGCGAGCAGGGCCAGCAGCAACGCCGGGATGCCCACGAAGAAGGCGTTCTCCCAGTAGGTCTCGCCGTTGCCCCAGTACAGCTCGCCGTGGTGGTGGTGGGCGATGGGCAGATCCGCGGGGCGCTCGTAGCCGAAGGTGCGCGGCAAGGCGAGGTTGACGACCTCCTGGATGGGGAGGGCTCCCTGGGCGGCGAAGGACATCTCCACGCCGCCAGCACGCTCGGACTCTCCGGCCAGTTCGAGGGTGGCCACGATCTGGGGGAGGACGAGCAGGACGGAGAACGCCAGGGCGATGGCCAGGCGCCAGCCGCGGGCCAGGCGCTGGTGGCGCGGCGGGCCTTCGGGGTAGCCCAGCGCGAGGCGGTAGATGAAGTAGGTGGCGGCGAGGAGCGCGCCGAGGACCGCGGCCTGCGGGTGGCCGGCGAGGACCATCAGGGCCGCGCACGCGGTGGCAGCCAGGGCGGTGCGGGCGCGGGCGTGCTGCAAGAAGCGGTCGATGGCCAGCATCAGCAGCGGCAGCCAGGCCATCGAGTGCAGCATGGGGAGGTACACGACGTGCGTGACCAGGAAGCCGCTGGCGCCCCAGACGGTGCCGGTGAGGGCGGCGCCGGGGCGGGTGAGGCCGAGGTTGCGGGCGAAGAGGAAGGCGCCGAAGCCCGCGAGCCAGGCGTGGGTCAGGATCGTGATGTTGAGGGCGGCGAAGGGGTCGATCAGGCCGAACAGCAGGTTGGGGGGGTACAGGGCCCCGACCTGGGGTTCGGCGAGCATGGGGAAGCCGTTGGCGGACAGCGGATTCCACAGCGGCAGGTTGCCCGAGAGCCACTGGTCCGCGGTCCACAGTCGCCACGGGAGGTGGTGGGTGGCCAGATCGTGGTACGCGGCCGTGCCGCGCCACAGCGCGAGGCCGGGGAAGGCCAGCGCCGTGAGCAGGGCGTAGCCGATGGCGGCCAGCAGCCGCTCCAGCCTCGGCGGGATCGAGATCGGGGTTTCTCGCAACGCCATGCCGCGCACATGCTACACCTCCCGCCCCCCGCTTGACACCGCCCCATCGACCCGACAGGGTGAGGTGCTCTGGAGGCGTGCGGCATGGGAGTGAAGCGCAAGAACCTGTGGCTCGGCTGCGGCCTGGTGGGCGCGCTCGCCGCGCTGGTGCTGTTCGTGCTCGTGGCCCTGACCATCCGCGGCTGCTCCGGGTGCATCTCCGGCGGTCCCTACCCGCTGGTCACCGAGACCGCGCGCACCGACGCGCGCATCTCCGACGCGCTGGGCGGCGTCGTCTCGGTCGGCTCGATCCCGTCGGGCTCGATCAACTACATGAACGGCGAGGGCCAGGCCGAGCTGAGCCTGTTCATCGACGGGGTAGATCGCGACGCCACCTACGAGGCGTCGGTGCTGCGGCCGCGGGGGGCCGAGGAGTGGGGGATCGTCTCTGCCCGGCTTGTCATGGACGACGGGACGGTCGTCACCCTGGAACCCGCCTCACCTTGAACGGAGCGGACGCTCCTTCAGCTGTCGGTGGCCGCCTCCGACTCCCACGCCTCGACCTGGCGGTTCAGCTCCTCGATGCTCCTGTGCCGGTAGCACCCCGGGGGATACCGGCGCCGTGACAGCCTGCTCGACAGGCGCCACAGGGCGCGGATCCTCGCCACCAGTCGCGGATCGTCGCGGTCGAGCCAGACCGAGTCCTCGGCTTCCTGCAGCGAAGTGATTCGACGCACGGGCATCAGTCGTCCTCGAACTGGAACCGGCGACGCAGTCGCTCTGCATCCGCCCTGTCTTGAAGACGGACCGTGTTCTTCTTCATCCTGTACAGCATCGACGGTGTAGCCACCTGCGCCAGCACTCCCTCGATCTCGACAGCCTCGCTCTCGATGTCCGCGAACGCCCAGACCTCTCCAAGGCGGGTGAGGATGTCGACGTGGAACAGCCCGTCGGGAGGCACGTATTGCACCGCCGGATAGTGCCCGGCCAGGTCGTCTGCCGATATCTCGGCGATAGACGGGTCGTCGAACACCGAGTCCAGGGCCTCTTTGAGACGATCGATGTTCTCTCGGTCAGGGGCGACGAACAGGTCCAGGTCCGCGGTGGCGCGTGCGAGACCGTGGAAGTTGAGGGCCACGGCGCCCACGACCACGTACTCGACCTCGGCCTCGGCGAGGGCCCGCAGGATGGCAAGGATGTCGTCCAGTTCCATGGATTCCGCCTACGCCTGCGACCAGCATAGCCGCGGACCCTGCAAGCCCGCTACCGCGGTCCAGACTACGGACAGTCCTCCACGTACCCCAGCATACGCAGACGCTCGCACTGCTCGGCGTCCAGGTCCGTCCCGCCAGCAGGCTCACCCACGGACGTCCCCCCGATCACCGCGTTGACCGCGGAGCGCACGGCCTGCACGGCCTGCGCCTCCTCGGCGGCCACGTTGTTCAGCTCGTCCGGGTCCTCGAGCAGCCGGTAGTACTCCTCGGCCGACTCCGGCGGCGGGGTGCGCAGGTATTTCCATGCGCTCTCGCGCAGGCCCACGTACATGCCGCTGCCCAGGGTGCCCATGCGGCCGGTCAGCAGGGCCTGCAGGTCGCCGGTCTCCTGGCCGCGGATGCGCGGCACGAGGTCACGGCCGTCCAGCGCGGCGGCATACCGGAACCCCAGCAGGCTCAGCGCGGTGGGGAACACGTCCTGGACCCGCACCTGGTCGGGCACGACCACGTGCTCGTCACCCAGGGCCGGGGCCCGCAGCATGAACGGCACCCGGATCGACGGGTCGTACAGGCCCATGTGGCTGAACATCACGTCGTGCTCGCCCAGGGACTCACCGTGGTCGCCGATCACGATGATCACCGAGTTGTCGAAGACCTCGTAGTCCTCCAGCAGCAGGAAGAAGTCCCCGACCCGGCGGTCGAGGTGGGAGCACTCCTCGGCGTACAGGGAGCGCAGCTTGACCGCCTCGTCCTCGGAGTAGGTGTTGCGCCGCTCGTCGAGGATGGCCACGTGGTCCAGGGCCGGGTCGGCGGGCGTGCCGTTGACCTCGAAGCCCTGCAGGCCGTGGGGGATGTACGGGGTGTGGGGCTCGAAGTAGTGCACCCACAGGAAGAAGTTCTCGGTGTAGTGCCGCGCCAGCCACTCCATGGCCCGGCCGTTGGTGTACTCCGCGGGCCGCTCCAGCTCGGTCATCTCCGCGGGCTGGCCGAACTTGAAGCGCAGCAGGATGGCGAGCTGGCGGATGGCCAGGTCGTTGTAGCCGCGCACCCGGCGGGTGAAGTCGTCGTCGTACACGTCGAAGCCCTGGTCCAGGCGCAGGTCCCGGTCCAGGGAGTAGGCGGACACGAACGCGGCCGTGGAGTAGCCGTGGCCCTTGAGGAATTCGGCCAGGGTCTCGGCCTGCTGGCCCAGGGGCGAGGCGTTGTCCATCACGCCGTGGTCCAGGGGGTGCAGCCCGGTGAGCATGCTGGCGTGGCTGGGCGCGGTCTCCGGCAGCGGGCACACCGCGTTGGGGAAGTACACGTTCTTGCGCGCGAAGTAGTCCAGGGTGGGCGTGGACACCGCGCGATTGCCGAGCAGGGACAGGTGGTCGGCGCGGTAGGTGTCGAGGGTCACCAGCACCAGGTTGGGCAGGGCCTCGTTGACGTGGGAGCCGAAGCCCTTGCCCCCGGCCGGGGAGCGCACCACGCCGGCCACGAACAGCACCAGCACCAGCACCGGGATCGGGAGCCACAGCGGGATGATCGCGGGGTGGCCCTCGTCCCGCCGTCTCAGGATGCGGTGGAAGGCCAGCGCCCAGGTGGCGGCCACCACGGCCACGAACGCCAGCACCAGCACACCCCAGGCCAGGCCGCCGTCCGCGCGTAGCGCGGCCAGCACCCACGGGCTGAGCACGATCCAGGCCAGCACGATCAGCACCACCCCCACCACCGGCGCCAGGGCCGAGGCGAGCAGGTCGCGCTTCATCACGCTGCGGTAGTACTGCACCTTGGTGCCGCGCCCCAGCAGGGGGGCCAGCGCGGCCGAGGCGACCGCGCCCACGCCCGCGCCGACAAGGCCGTAGGTCAACACGGCCATGCCGAACAGGCCGCTCCACTGCGCCGGCGTCATGAGCAGCTTGAGCTGGAACCAGGTCAGGTAGGTCAGCTCGCCGGCGCCGGTGAGCGCGCCCAGGGACAGACCGGCGATCACGCCGTACAGCACGCGGAGGGCCACGAATCTCATGGGGCCCCGTCCTTTCCAGCCGAGTCGTCGTCCGACGCCTCGGGCTGTGGTCCGTCGGAGATGTAACCCAGCGCCCGCAGCATCTCGATCACGTCCTCGTCCAGGGCGGGGGCCACCTCGGCCATGCCCTCGGACAGGCGCTCGAGGTCCTGGCGCAGCCGCTCGGCGATCACGCCCTGCTCGGCCAGCACGCTGACCGTCTCGTCCGGGTCGGCGATCAGGTCGTACAGCTCGTCGTCGGAGCGGCGGTGCTGCACGTACTTGAACCGCATGGGCCCGTCCGTACGCAGGGCCAGCTCCGCGCCAGGCTGCTCCAGCCACGGCGGCTCCACCGTGGCGGCCACGCTCAGGCGCAGGTCTGCCGGGCAGCCCGCCTCCCACAGCGGGCGCAGGCTCTCTCCTTCGAAGGTCTCAGGGCGCTGCATTCCAATGAGATCAAGCACCGTAGGGGCGAGGTCCATTCCCCTCACCTGGCACGGAACCCGCTCGCCGCGGCCCACGCCCGGGCCCGCCATCAGCATGGGAATACGCAGCGACGCGTCGTACAGGTGCAGCCCGTGCTCGAAGTAGTACTCGTGCTCGACGAGGCTCTCGCCGTGGTCCGCGACCACCACCACCAGGGTCTTGTCGAGCACCCCGGCGTCCTCGAGCACCTGCAGCAGCGCGCCGAGGCGGTCGTCCGTGTACTCGATCTCCTCGTGGTAGCGCTCGGTCCAGTAGTCGGTGTCCGCGACCTCCCGGTACCGCTTCGGCCAGTAGTCGGGCATCGCGGGGCCGTCCGTGGCCTCGGGCAGCGGCCCGGCGACGGACTCGCCGTACGGCGCAGGCGCCTCGTACGGGCCGTGGGGGTCGAACAGGTGGACCCAGCAGAAGAACCCGCCATCGGCGTGGGCCGCCAGCCAGGGGCGGGCGCGGTCCAGCACGTCGTCGGCGATGCGCTCCCGGGGCGCGCCCCGGGAGTAGCCCACCTGGTCGGCCAGCCGCCGCACGGTCAGTCGGTGGTCGCCGATGTGAGCCGAGAAGTCGTCATCGAACACGTCGAACCCGCGGTCGAATCCGAACCGGGTGGTCACCGGGTAGCCGGCCACGAACCCGGCCGTGGGCACGCCGGCGGCCCCGAACGACTCCTGCAGAAGGGGCAGATCGCCGGGGATGCGGGTGCCGTTGGCGAACACCCCGTTGGTGGTCGGCGGCGTGCTGCTGAGCAGGGACAGGTGGGCAGGGCAGGTGATCGGCGCCTGGGCCACGGCCTGCTCGAACACCACCCCCCGCGCGGACAGCGCGTCCAGGGTGGGGGTCGGCACCGGGCCGCCCACCGGGCCGATGCGGTCGGCCCGCACCGTGTCGAGGGTGACGAACAGCACCCGCAGCTCCACGTCCGACGGCGCAGCGCCCGGGGTCAGGGAGGGCACCCCGAGCAGCAGCGCGGGTACGACAGGCAGGGGGAGCAGCCACAGCCAGCGCAGCGGGCGCGCCAGGGGGCGCCCCAGCCACCCGATCGCAGCCCACACCGCCACGGTCGCGGCCAGCACGGCGAGGATCCCGCCCAGCAGCACGGGCGAGGTCCACGAGGCGTTGATGTGGTAGCCCACGCGCCAGGTGACCACGCCGTACAGGAACACGGCGCCCGAGGTCACGGCGGCGACGATCCAGCTGGTCCCGCGGCCGTCACCGGCCACGGCGCCGCGCACGGGCCGCAGCACGAGCGCGCCGGCGCAGGCGATCCCGGTCCACAGACCGAAGAACACCACGCCGTAGACCACGCTGCGCAGGAAGAACCCCCGCGCCTGAGACGCGGTGGTGAACAGCTGCCAGCTCGTCAGGTGGACCAGCGCCTCGACCGCGCCGATGCCCGCCCCCCAGGCCAGGGCCCACAGCAGCGCCCGGCCGAGGAAGGCCGGCCAGGGAGTTCGCTCAGCGGCCATGCACCTCACCGTAGTCGTCGAAGAACGGCTCGGTGTCCGTGGCCGCGGTCTCCAGCCGCAGCCGCAAGAAGCCGGCGTAGTGGTCCGGGTACTCGCGGATCCACCGTTCCAGGATGCACATGAAGTCCTGGGCGACCTTGTTCTCGTCCGCCTCCCGGTCGCCCGTCTTCTCCACCTCGAGCACCGGCTCCATGACCAGGGTGTGGCGGCCGTCGTCGCGGCGCAGCACCACGGCCGGCACGATGGCCGCGCCCGTGCGCAGGGCCAGGGAGGCGGGGCCCGCGGACACGGTGCAGTCGCGGTCCAGGAACCGCACCCGGGTCCAGCTCTTGCCACCGCCGCCGTCCACGGCGATGCACAGGATCTCGTTGCGGCGCAGGGCCTTGAACACGGGCCGCAGGAAGCCGAACACCGAGATGTGCTGGGCGGGCAGGGCCTGCTCGTTGCGCCACGTGCGCGACGCGCGCCGGAAGGCGAACGGATTGACGTTGTCGCTGCCGAGGATCTCCCGCCACACCGTGGGCGGCGCGCTGATCTGGTTGATCGTGTACCCCCGGTGACCCAGCCCGGCCATGGTCAGGGTGTTGAGCCCGAAGTGGCCGATCAGCAGCAGCACGCCCTTGCCGCGATCGAGGGCCGCCTCCAGGTTGTCTTCGCCCTCCAGCAGCACGAACTGGTCGATGTTGCTGCTGTCGAGCCGGGGGAACAGGTGGGTCTCGACCCCGTCGAGCCAGATGTTCCGGTAGCAGCGGGCGATCAGGTCCGGGTCGCCCGTGACCTGCGCGCCGAGGCTGCGGTGCAATTCCCGCTCCAGCCGCCGGCGGTCCCCCCGCGAGAGGATGGACCGAGCGCGGCCGATCAGCGAACCGGCGCCCAGCCGCAGCCGCGGCGGCATGCGGGGGATGGCCACGGCGGTCGCCTCGGACACCACCAGCGCGATCGCGTCCTTGGCCAGTCGAGCGGGGCGGGGCACGGGAGGAGCTCCGGGTCAGTTCGCCGGCGGCGTGGCGATGATGGCCTTCTTGTCGATCTTGCCGGCGGGGGTGCGGGGAATCTCCTCCCAGATCTCGATGATGCGGGGCACCTGGTACAGCGCCAGCCGGTCCCGGCAGTGGGCACGCAGCTGCTTGGGGGTCAGGTCCGCGCCGGCGCGGGGCACGACCACGGCGCGGGCGATCTCGCCTCGCAGCTTCTCGTCGGCCCGTACGACCACGGCCTCGGCCACGTCCGGGTGGGTCTGCAGGGCCAGCTCGATCTCCAGCGGGAACACGCGGATCCCGCCGATCTTCATCATCTCGCTGCGGCGCGCACAGAAGCTCAACTCGCCGTCGGCCGCGCGGCGCACCAGGTCGTCGGTGCGGTACCAACCGTCCGCGAAGTGCGCCTCGGTCTCCCTGTCGTCGCCGAAGTAGCCGGAGACCACGGCCGGACCGCGCATCCACAGCTCGCCGATCTCGCCGGCGGCCACGTCCCGGCCAGCCTCGTCGACCACGCGGGCTTCGTAGTAGCGGGCCACGTAGCCCATCGACCCTGGCGACAGCACGCCGTCGATGCGCTGGGCCACGCCGACCCCGGTGGTCTCGGTCGATCCCCACACCGGGACCAGCGGCGCGCCCAGGCGGTCGCTGATGCGGGCGTAGGCTTCGGGGGGCAGGTGGGCACCGCCCGCCTCGAGCATGCGCAGGCACGACAGGTCCGCGCCGGTGCCCGCGGCGCGCTCGGCCAGCATGTCGTGGAACGAGGGCACGGCCATCACCCAGGTCACGCGGTGGCGCTCGATGGAGCGGGCCACGGCCCGGGCGTTGAGGCTGTCGGCCAGGGCCATGGTGCCGCCCAGAGCCAGCGGCCGGGCGAACAACTCGTGGGGGTGGGCGAACACGCTGAACATGCACAGGAACACGTCGTCGCCCGTGATGCCCAGGGTTTCGATCGAGCTGCGGGTGTTCCACTGGATCATGGCATGGGTGGTGATGCCCGCCTTGGGGCGCCCGGTCGTGCCCGAGGTCATGTTCAGGTACACGATGTCGTCCACCTGCGGGTGGCGGTCCGGCGCGCCAGCCGGGGCGGCGAGCACGTCGTTCCAGCAGGCGTGGCCGCCGTCGGGCTGCGGATCGTCCACCACGATGACCCGGGTGCGCGAGATGGCCGCGTCCTCGGGTAGCGCGGCCAGCAACTGCTCGACCTCGCCGAGGTAGCTGCGCTGGGTGAGCAGCACGGACACGCCGAACCCCTGCACCTGGTACTGGCGCTTGTCCTCGGGCAGCTTGAAGTTGATGGGCACCGCCACACAGCGGGCACGGGCAACGCCGATGAACGCCGCCACCAGCTCGGGACGCTTGTCGAGCCACATGCCGACACGCCCCCCTTCGGGTACCCCTGCGGCCACGATCCAGCCGGCGAAGCGGTCGGCCAGGGAGTCCCACTCGGCGTAGCTCACCACCGAGTCCTCCCACAGGATCGCGGGGTGGTCGGGCTTGCGGCCCGCCATCGTGCTCAGGGCCTCGCCCAGGGTCTGTTCGGTCAGGGTGGGGATGTCATGCCTCATGGAGCGTGCTCCTCGCGGCACCCGTTCGCCACGGGCCAGAGCGCGGCGCAGTATTGCCGGCGAACATGCGCGTGTCAACGCAAGCGCTCGCGGGCGGGGAGGCGCGGGGGCGGCCGTGGGTCAGAGGGAGCGGAGCGCCCGGGCCAGCCGCAGGGCGACCTCACGACTGCGTTCGGCAAGACGTCGAGCGGCCAGACGGGAGAGGATCCAGCACTGGACCGGCGTGCGGGCGGTGATGCGTAGATCCGGCAGCTCCCCCTGGAGGAGGTTCTGCTCGGCCAGCAGGGTCACCGCGGTCACCTGTCGAGGGGACCCAGCGCCTTCCTGGACCTCGACCTCGCCCTCGACGAGCAATACCAGCCCGTCCGCATCCACGTCACCCCGGAGCAGGGGCTGGCCCGCCTCGAAGGCGCGGAATTCCAGGAACTGCTCGATCAGGGTCTTCTCGCTGCGCTCCAGCACGCGGAACACCTCCACGGCGTCCAGCGGACTGCCCGCGGGCGCGGTCTCCGCGCCAAAGGCCTCCTGGGACAGCACACCCGAGGTGGTCGGATCGGCGAACCCGAGCTCGGCGGGGTCGGCGGGCGTACGCTCCCCGGGAGGAGGCTTCCACCCCGCCCCGCTGTCATCCGGATCCAGGGACCCGGACCAGGAGATGTCGTCCCCCGACGCCGGGCCGAACTCCGGCCGCCCTCCAGCCTCCTCGCCCTTGCCGACCATTGGGGAGGCATCGTCCTTCGCGTACTGGGTCCACGAGGCCTTCTCGATGGCCGGTCCGTCCTCGCCGGCCGGGGCGTTCCAGGCCTCGTCCGTACCACCGTCGGCGGCCCAGTCGTCGTCGCTGGCCTGCTGCGTGGCCCAGTCCCCGGTCGGCGTGTCGGTCAGCGACCAGGAGCTCTTGGCCTCGTCCGAACCCCAGCGGCCGCTGCCCTCCAGCGGCTCCTCGTCCATCTCCGGGATGTCCCAGGCGCCCGAGGTCTCGGCCTCGAAGCCCGGGGATGGTGGCGCCTCGGCGGTCTCCGCCGACTCCAGTCGGCTGGCGACGTCGCCGCTCGCAGCCTCCGCCTCGGACGTCAGCCCTTGCAGCTCCTTGGAGGTGTCCGCGCCCACGAGGCTCTCGTCGGAGTAGCCGTCCACGAACGCCTCGAAGCTGACCAGCGATTCCTTGGGCACCAGACCGCTGCCCGGCTCGCCGAACGAGTCGTCGAACGCGGCGTCCGCGTCGAACTCGTCCCCGTCCATGGAGCGGGGACGCTCGGCGATGGGGTTCATGGTCACACCCGCGGGCAGGCCCTTCCCGGGCTTGCCCGAGAAGCCGCGCGGCTCGGCCTCGGGCGCGTCGGCCTCGCCGAGCGCGGATCCGGACGCGGCCGCCCCCCCATGCTGGGCTGGCATCATCGGCTCGGTGCGGGCCTCTTCCCGCAGGTCGGGCGGCGCATAGGGATAGGCCTCGGGGATCTCCTGGCCGTTGCTGCGCGCCAGCGAGATCAGCTTGTCGTACGCGTCGGACACGCCCTCACGGGCGCTGTCCAGGGCGGCCACGACCCGCCAGGTGGCGGCCGCCTCGCCGAACCGCTGCTGGCCCCGCAGGAGCTGGGCCAGCGCGATCAGGTCGTCCACCTCCTCGGGCCGCGGGGGCTGGACGGACAGCGCCTGCTCCATGATCCGCACGGCCAGTTCGGGTCGCCCCGCCTGGCGCTTGAGGTGGCCCAGGCGAATCCGCGCCTCGCGCCACCTCACATGGGAGCTGTCCACCTTCTCCAACGCCTGGATCGCGTTCTCCACCTCGCCCGCCTGGTCGTACAGCCGTCCCGCGTCGAAGTGATGCCCGGCTTGGCGGTAGCAGTGCACGGCGCGGACCAGCTCGCCGCTCTCTTCGAACAGGCGCGCGGAGCGCTCCAGCAGGCCGGCACGCTCGTAGCTGAGCGCCGCCTCCCGCACCTCGCCGGCCTGCTCCCAGGCGCTGGCTGCCCGCCCGTCGTCGCCGGCCTGCTCGTACAGCTTGGCCACCCGGTGCCACTGGCCCACGGTGCGCGCCATGCGTGCCGCGGGCACGAAGTCCCCGGCCTGCTCGAACAGATCGGCCAGCACCGTGGCGGACAGCTTGCCATCCTTGGCCCCCTTGAGCAGCGGCCCGGCCAGGATGTCGCGGTATTCCCGGTACAGGCGCAGGGCCTCGTCGTTCAGACCGTGGCGGATGGCCGTGCGCAGTCCGCCCAGCACCTCGCCGATCGCCTCGAGGAACCGCACCGTGGCCTGGTGACGCTCCTCCTTCTCCAGGATCTGCGCGATCTGGGAGTCCGCCTCCAGGGTCCGCCCCTCCAGGGTCTCCACCATGCGCTCGTAGGCGTCGGCCGCGCGGCGGCGGTTGCCTGCGGCCACGAACAGCTTGCCCGCCTGGTGGTATCCCCCCAGCCTGAGGTACAGCTCGGCGGCCTCCTCCTGACGTCCCGACTGCTCGAACAGCCGTGCTGCGCGCGGCAGGTCACCGGCGACGGCGAAGTTGACGCCCGCGTCCCCCAGGTGTCCCCCCTGCTCCAGCACGGCGGCCGCCTCGAGCGCCAGGCCGTGACGCCGATACAGCTCACCGGCCCGGCGGTGATCGCCGCCACGACGGTAGAGCTCCGCGGCCCAGATCGGGTCCCCGGCCACCTCGTAGCATTCCGCGGCCTTGATCCACAGGTTGCCCTGCTCGTAGAACCAGCCGGCCCGCAGGGAGTCCTTCTTCTTCTTGGCCTCGATGGCGCGGTCGATGAGGAGCTTGACCTCGTCGTCGCTGAGCCGCCCCTCGTCCTCGTCCGGGTGGTCGACCTTGCCGCGCGACGCCGGGCGGGTGGCGAGCCAGGCAGCCACGAGCACGCCGGTCGCGAGGAGCGGCAGCAACGGGGACTGCAGCAGGGCGATCACGTTCAACGCGCGGGCTCCCTCCTCGCCGATCGCCCCCCCCCCGAAACCGATCGGATCGTCAGTTTCGCTTCTCCCAGCGGGTGGTCGAGCGGTGCTCGCAGCCGATGGGGATGTCCTCGTCCTCCGAGTAGAACACCGTGATCACCTCCTCGCCGTCCTGCGAGCTGGTGAGGTTCTGGTCGGTGAACGACACGTGGCCCGCGAGGGTCCACTCCACGTCCGCTGGGCTGCCGTCCGCGCCCACCCGGTGGTCCGTGTAGGGCGCGGGCGACTGGTACGAGATGTACGTTCCCCGCAGGGTGCCGTCCCCCAGCAGGGAGTCGTCGCTGTACAACGACACCGTGTCCCCCTCGACCACCAGCCCGTACACGTAGGCCTCCTCCGCGGCGTCGTCCAGCGACACGCAGGCGCTCTCGGCCGGCGTGACCGTCACGTCGAACGTCCAGGAGTACTCCGGGGGTGGAGGGATCGGGGCGCCGCAGGCGGCGACCAGCAGGGGTGCTGTGACGAGCGTCAGGGTTACCAGCGAACGAGTGATCGGCATGGGACTCTCCGTCTCGGAAACGCCCCATTTTACAGCTTTGCTAGACTTGGGGGGAACGCAGCTGGACATGGCCACCATCCGCCCCTTCCGAGCGCTCCGTTACGGCCACGACGCGGCCACGACGCTGGCGCAGCTGATCTCCCCGCCAGGCGGCGGCCGGGAATACCCCCGTACGGGGCTGGGCGGACTGCACCCCTACAACGTCCTGCGGCTCGTGCGCGGCCGCTTCGATCCGCTCAACACCGCGGACAGGCCCCCCTACGCGGGCACCCGCGAGTTGATGTACACGTGGAAGCGCGAAGGGGTCCTGATCCGGGATCCACTGCCGGCCATGTACCTGCTGGAGCAGGAGTTCGAGCTCGGCGGGCGCGCCCTGGTCCGGCGTGGCCTGGTCGCGTTGGTGCACCTCGAGCCGCTGGGACGACGCAACGTCTTCCCCCACGAACGCACCCTGCGCGGCCCCAAGCCGGACATCATCGAACAGCTGCGGGCGCTGCAAGCCAATCTGAGCCTCACCCTGGGCCTGGTGGACGACCCGACGACCGACCTGCAGTTGCTGCTGCGGACCCCGCCGGAGGTGGAGACCCTGGCTGACGTGACCGACGGTCAGGGCGTTCGCAACCGCGTGGGCGCGGTGCGGCACGACGCCTACCTCAAGGCGCTCACCCTGCGCCTCGCCGGCGCGTCGATCGTGATCGCCGACGGCCACCACCGTTACGAGTCGGCGCTGGCCTACCAGCGCGAGCTCCGACGCACCACCTCCGTCCGGGGCTCGCACCCCGCGGACTACGTGATGATGCTGCTGGTGCCCACCGAGGACGCGGACCGCTCCATCCTGCCCCCGCACCGCGTCCTGCGCGGCCTGCCCGCGACATGGCGCGAGCGCTACGACCACGAACTGAGTCGCCACTTCGAGGTGGTGCAGCACCCGGACCTGGCCGCCCTCCAGGCCTGGCTCGGCCGAGGCCGACTGCCACGCTACGGAGCGATCACCGCTGATGCCCTGCTGGGCCTCAAGCTGCGCCGCAGCCAGCGCGTGCAGCGCCTCCTCGACCGCCAGCCCCAGGCCTGGCGCCCCCTCGAGATCACCGCCATCCGCGCGGTGCTCCTGCACGAGGTCACCGGCATCGACCCCGACGACTACGCCGGCAAGGCCCACTCCCTCTATCCCACCGACGCCGCCGACGTCGCCCACGCCGTCCATCACGAGGGCTACGAGCTCGGCAACCCCCCCCCGGCCCCCCCCCCCCGGCGGGGGGGGGGGGGGGGGGGGGGGGGGGGGGGGGGGGGGCCCCCCCCCCCCCAGGCTCGCGGTGTGTCTACCCATGACCCCTGTACTATGAAGACCATCTCAAGC
>CAZXHG010000180.1:0-21096 GCA_964639985.1 uncultured Rickettsiales bacterium | reverse complement strand
AAGATCGCGGAAGGAGCGGAGTAGCGAGATGCAAAAACGCCGACGCAATACCTGGGAACAGCTGGCGAGCGGCGAGGTCCCCTGGGGATTCCTGTTGCTGGGTGTGGGGTTGGCCCTGCTCGCCGAGGCACCGATCGATGCGGTCGAGGACATGCGCCATTCCTGGATCGTCTACGTGATCGCCGGGGTCGTCTGCTTGGCCGTGGGGTGGAGCCTGGCGCAGCCCTGGTGGCGAAAACTGTTCGCTCCCCGGGAATGGGAGATGGAGCGATTCACCGGCGAAGACTCCAGGCCTGCGCGCGGCGTGGTGGTCACGGCGAGCCTCGGTGCCGGGATCCACTCCGCGCGACTCGCCATCGAGCAGCACGAGGGCACGCTGGAGCGTGTCTGGATCCTCCACACCAAGACCGAGGCGGGCACCGCTGCGGCCAGGGAGTGCATCAAGATGGCGGCGGATGTCGACCCCGCCATCGAGCCGAAAGCCGTGGCTCTCGATCCACGCTCCGCAGACGATCCGGAGATTGCCTACCGAGCCATCGAGGACACGGTGTTCACCGAGGTGTACGACCTGGGCTGGTCCGAGGACAACGTGTGCCTGGACTACACCGGCGGCACCAAGGCGTTCACCGCGGCGATGACCCTGGCCGGTGCGATCCCGGGCCGGCGTCTGCAGTATGTCGCTCCGGTCGAGCGGGACGAGAACGGGCGACCAGCCGAGGGGACGGTGTTCAGGGTCGTGGAGGTGGACCTGCGCTACGAGATGAAACCCGATCGGACCAGCAGGCAGTCGGTGCCCACCTGAACGCTACCGCAGCGCCTCGAGGATCCGCTGGATGTCGGCGCCGTACTTTTTTCGGTTCTTCTTCTTCACCCTCATGACCGCCTTCTCGAACAGATCGAGCTGCTCTCTCTTCTCGTCCTCTGTTGCGGTCTTGGCCCATTCCTGGACAGCGGCCAGGGTCTCCTCGAGGCGGCCGGTCCTGACATTCGTCTTGAAGCTGGACAGTGCCCCGGCGATGAGCTCTTCCCGAGGCCTCCCCTGCTGATGCTCAGCGAGACTCACCTCGGCGGGTAGCTGGGAAACGGCAACGGTCTCAGCAGCCGGCGCGTCTACCTTCGTCTCCTCGAACGCGATCTCCCCATCGTCCCCGAGCAGGGCCGGGTTGACCCGCGCCGTGCCGGACCGCCCGAATCCGCTGCTGGTCTTGGCGCCGATGCCGAGGTCGCGGATGGCCTCGGTGAGCAACTGCATGGCGGTCTCGGCCCATACCCCGGGTCCGCACGTGACCAGCTGGAAGCGCCCGGTACACGCCACGAACGGGTTCGGGTTGGGGGCGTCCCAGTCCGCGGGTGGTGGCGGATCACCCCGGCCGGGCGCCATGTAGTACCCCTGGTGGTGCACGGTCATCACCTCGCGAACGAAGGGATCCGCGGGTGAGCCCGGGTCGTACCAGGCGTCGAGGAAGTCGACGACCCCGGCCTGGGTCTGTGTCCCGAACAGCTGGTCGTAGTCCTCACCACCGGGGCGCCACGAGTCGTGACCGTCGAGATCGCCGAGGATGCGACGGGCGTACCGGGCGGCCAGCCCCTTGAGTGCGGTTCCCGGCAGGTAGGGCGCACCGAAGGTATGGCTGAGGGTCAGCCCGATCTCCTTGACGCCTTTGTCGCCCAGCCCGACCACGACCCGGTCGAGGTCCACGGGCTGGAGAATGGACGCGGGCTCGAGGTCGTCGTCCGCGGATGGGAAGCGCGTGCGCTGGTAAGCCATCCAGCGGTCGAAGGCCATGCGGTAGACCCCGTTGCTGGACCGGAGCGCACGACCCAGGCCCACCATGGCATCCAACCAGTTCGATACCGCGTCGTTGTTGCCCGGGCTCGAACAGCAGCGGTCGAACCACAGGCTGGTGTTGGCCGTGCCGAGGCGTTCACCTCGCTGTACGGCCGGGGCGGCGCCCTTGCGGATGGCACGCATCACTCGGTCTGTCCCGCGTCCAGGTCGGCCTGGTCCGCGGTCACCCCGAGCACGCCCACGGCGAACCGCTTGTGCCAGATGGACAGCTCGATCACCTCGCGAGTCATGGCGCGGTAGATGGGTGTGTCGGCCTCGAGGACCGAGCTCAACCAGTTCCGTTCGAGCTCGAAATCCTCGGCCAGCGCGGACTTCAGGTGGGCCAGGATTTCCTGGGCTGCCCTTTGCTGGCTCCCCTTGCCGCTGGCCTTGACCTCGATGAACGCCAGGGTGGGGGCCAGGCCGTTGGTCAGCACCATGGTCCCCAGCCGGTGGCACAGCGTACCGTAGGCTTCACGGTCGGACGTCCTCCAGCTGCCATTGCCCTCGATCGACTTGACTCGCTTCAAGACGCCGGTCGCTCGACGTTGTTCCCTCGTCGGCATGGTGGGTACCTCCTCGCTCAGCCCGCGTTTCGACCGGTGACTGGGACGAAGCGCGCCAGGCCGTACCCGGTCGAGGCCATCCCCCCGATCTGCAGGGTGCGTGCGCTACGCACGTACATGTCCAGCATGTCGGTCCCGGTCAGCGACTTGCCCGGTCGATGGCTGTCGTCAGCCACGATCACGCCGCCGAGCACGGTCTCCGAGGGCAGCGCCTCCTCGTTCCACAACCCGCCCCGCTGCACGGTCTTGGTGTCGTCCTTCAACCGGATCCGCGTGCGCAGCTCCATGCCGGTCTCGCACAGGAACGAGAACGCATCGTCGTCCACGATGACGAACCGCTGCGCGAGCGCGTCGCGCCACTCGGTTCCATCGAAGGTCAGTGACCCGATCAGGCGGGCCCACGCTGCCGTGGCCTCGCCATCCTCGGTGGCCTTGAAGTCGAGTTCGTCCAGCACCAGGCGGTGTTCACGGGTCTGGGTCACCACCACGGCCGTACCCGGGCACACGAACGCTGCGTCCGGTCCCGGGCTGGGGATGGTCTCGGGAACGTCGGCCAGACCGACGAGGTCCGCCAGCTCCCTGTGCCAGCGGCGGAGGACGAGCGGGCACGTGACCCACGCATAGATTCCCATCATCGAGCGCGCGGGCAGCATCAGGATGGAGGCGTCGGTGATCATCAGCGCGCCCGCATGGTCATGGGCCTCGCTCGCGCCGTCGCCCGGCGGGGGTGGGCCGAACGCTGCCTTCCAGGCCTCGTCGTCGTCTCCTCGCGAGATGTCCCGCAACACGCCCTTGATGCTGCTCCCCGGCACGAACGGGAGGCCGGTGGCAGCCTCGCGGGCGATGGGCAGGTCGATGATGCCGACACCGGCACCGGTGCCGATGTGCAGGGGTGACAGTGCGTGGATCAGGAAGGGTCGATACTGCATGGTCCCTCCGTTGGTCGGTTCACCACAGTCCGGGCAGGACGATGCCGAAGCCGTCCATGCCATCCGGACCGATGCTCTGCTCGAAGTGAAGCTGCCGGACCAGCTGCTCGCCCTGGTCGGGCTGGGGCAGCGGATCCAGCTGAAGGAAGTAGACGCTGCCCGCAGGCACCATCCGCTTCAGCGGTTTGGGGCGTCGTAGCTTCATGTCCCAGCCTGTGAGCGGCTGCCAGCGACCGATGCACGCGGAACGCAGGAGCGCCCGCTGGGCCGTTCCCGGGATCGTGCCGGCGAGTGTGTCTCCCTCCCACACCAGCCAGTCGGGAACCCAGCCTCGCTGGAAGCTCGCAGGCGTGGCGAGGTACAGGCGCAGACGCCCGTGGTCCTGGAGGCCGCGGAGGATGACCTGACCGGGATCGGGCGTCCAGCTCGGGTCCATGCGGCGCCAGAATCCTTGCCGGCGTTCGCCACCCATGGGTCGCAGCCCATCGAGTCCACCCATGGCGGACTGGAGGTCGTCCAGGTCCTCCGGGATGTCGACACACCAGGCCATGCCCGTCTGCTCGTCGAAGCGGAGGCCGGTGGTCTGGAAGAGCCTGCCCTCCTGGCTGCTGTACCTGCGGGGATCGATGCCCACGTGAACGCGTGTCTCCCGCTGGATGTCCACCCGGTGATCCGCGGGGAGGCTCATCGTCGCCGTCGGCGGTCCGGACAGCCAGGTGCCCAGCGCTTGCCAGGTCCACAGGTCGTCGTTGCGGACGGGCTTGTCCCGCAGCGAGCCTGTCGGTCGGGCCAGCCACAGGTCCAGAGGTCGACCGTCCACCAGCGGCATGGTGACCGTTTCGGAGGCCTCGTGCGCCCTGGGCCGGAGCCACGAGGCGCGCAGGTCGTCCTCGCGCTTGCCCGGAAGCAGGAGCGCGTCCGCAGGGCGCGGCAGAACGGGGTGCACCGTGTCATCCGAACGTCGCACGGCGATGGGGCCGCGCAGCCTGATGCGCAGGAGGTCCTGCACCGTCCGGTCGTCGAACGTGCGCCCGGCAGCACGGGCGAGCGCGGTTCGCGTGACGCCCGCGATCACCGACGGGGGTGGGAAGGCGAGGGTCTCGGACCGGGAACCTCCGTCTGCGGCGTGGAAGGGGCGGCCGTCTCGGAAGATGAGCGGGTCTCGGGGTTCGACCACGATCCAGTTCGTCATCTCACACCCCCTCCGCCACGGTCGAGGCGTCGGCGATCAGCCTCGCCACGATGAGCTCGGCGGCCAGCTCGTTCAGCGCCGCGTGGCTGGCCTGCGGCGGCTGGAGCGGCGACAGCAGGCGTGCGGCGTCGGCTGGAGTGATCCTCCCACCCGCACCACGCTTTCGTTCCAGAATGCGCCTTGCCTCGATCCGGACGACGGCGTCGACCGGATCGTCGTGGCCTCGTGTCTTGCCCGGTGACTGCATGCGCAGGTGCAGATCGCGGAGTTCGTAGGGGAGGCCGTCGGGCATCAGTCGGCGGCGTAGCAGCCCGGCGTGGGATTCGAGGCGCGTGGACAGGTCGTAGGTCCTCGCCGACCCGGTAGACGTGTCCACGTCGTCCCATCGCCCACGGATCCAGCTGGTGCTGCCCGACCGCTTGGACAGGGCGATACACAGGGCGTTCCGCTGCTGGTCGGGGTCCTCGCCAGGCTGGCC
Organism: uncultured Rickettsiales bacterium; assembly: GCA_964639985.1. Classification (GTDB taxonomy): domain Bacteria; phylum Myxococcota_A; class UBA796; order UBA9615; family CAYRNR01; genus CAZXHG01. The sequence continues at coordinate 16,103 of CAZXHG010000180.1, read as the reverse complement.
GTTCTTGGCCCGGTGTTCGGCCTGGCGCGCCAGGTCCAGGCCGTCCCGCAAGGGCGTCGTGTGGTGGATGATGGCCGCTCCTGCGGACAGCGACGGTACGACCTGTCCACGGCGGAATGGCTGGAGCCGCTTCGAGAACGAATCCGCGAGGTCCCGGGTGAATCCGGTCAGGGCGTGTAGCGGGGCGAGGGCGAGCACATCGTCGCCACCGGCATATGTCAAGTAGGCCCCGTGACGTGAGGCGATGTCGGATGCGTCTCGCGTGAAGGTGGTCAGGGCGGCCGACACCTGACGGCATCGATCCACAGTCTGCTGTCCATCCAGCAGCACACCCATGCGGTCGCCGTCGGCCACGACCACGGCGTAGTACAGGCACCGCTCCGAGCACGTGACGCGGGCAGCCCGGTCGAGGGCCCGGCCGGCGCGTTCGATGTCACTCGCGCGATCCGCGATCTCATGGAGCCGGGTGAGCTCTTCCAGGCGTCCGGGATACAGCCACGACGCGTCGATCGGGGCGCCGGGGTCGTCCCGATGGGTCGTCCCGCCGGGGATCAGATCGCACAGGTCGCGCCAGGCATCCCGAACGTCGTCCCGGCTGTCGTTGGCCCCGGAGGCCAGCGCCCTGAGTCGCTCGAGATAGGGAGAAGCCGCCACCTGCGTGGTGGATTCGAACGGTACGTGACCCCCGGCGAGGCGCTTGACCAGGGCTACGCCGTCCAGCTGCTCGCCGATGCGTACCACCCGGGGGCCGGCCCGGCCGAACGACCTGCGCAGACGGGTGCGCTTCCGTTCGGGTGGCAGCACGGTCTCCCGCGCGCCGTCGAGGCTGTTCTTGTCTCGCGGGGCGCCCTGGTACGGGCCGAAGTCGCGCAGGTTCTTGCGTGCGGCGAGCAAGGCGTCCGCACGGCGCCTGGCGTCAGTGAAGTCCTCGCCGGCGAGTACGCTCACGGCCTCGAACTCGATGATCGACGAGGCATCGACCTGTCGACGGAAGAGGGTCACGGCGGGTTCGTCCAGGGTGGCGACCACGTCGCGGACCGACTTGCTCTCGACGTGGCCGGTCCAGCAGCGGTACACGGCCGCGCGCGCGTTCTCGACCAGTTCGTCGCACCGAGCACCCTGCGCATCGTCGTCCACGAGCGCCGCCACCCGGTTGACCACCTGGAACGGACTACCGGGCGTGAGGTCGGCCTCGTCAGAAGGATTCGGGAAGACCAGACAGCCGGGCTCCTCCCGGTGGAGCGTCGCAGCAGCAGCCTTGGACAGCTCGGACAGCAGCATGGAACCGAACCACAGGTCGCGGGTTCGGCGCGCGGTGGCGATGAAGTCCTGTACGGGTCCGATGCTCACCAGCAGCAATCGTCGCGTCATGGCCGCACCCTCTTCCAGCCCGCGCGCCGCGCGGTCTCGACCAGCCCGAGGATCGCGTCGCGCTGTCCGGCCAGCAGATCCTGGTTCGTCACGGGCGAGCGAAGCCCTTCACCGTGCTTGCCTTCGATCCAGTCGCCCACGGCGTCGGTGTGCTGTTCCCATTCCTGCGCCGAACCCGGCGCTCGGGGACGATTGCTCATCCGCAGGCGGCTGTCGTCGGGTAGGGCCGGGGGGTGGAAGGCCAGCAGCAGTGGCGCGGCCTTTCCGCCGGGCAGGAGCAGGGGTTTCAGCAGTACCGGGCTGGCCCAGCGGTCGCCCGCAGACCAGGTGACCATGACCGGCGGTGGCTCCCGCCACTGGCCCTGCACGCCCCGGTCCTTGAACCGGATGCCGATGGGCAGGCCGAGCGCGGCTCGGGGGAACAGGCCGGTGTCCTCGAACCGTGTGCGCGGGTGTGTGCCGTGCGCGTTCGGGGGCGCCAGTTCCTGGCCGAACATGTGTCGCAGGGAGTCTCCCTCGGGCCAGGGGCTGTGGTGGATCGCGTCGCCCTCCACGTGACCGCCGAACTGGCGGTACACGCGTAGCACGCGGATCGCCTCGCACCAGGCGCTGTCGCTGTCGGGCTGGGCCGGCGAGACCAGGAGCTGGCTCGTCGAGGTGAGCATGGGGACCTGGCTGGCGAGCGTGGGCTTCGACGGTACGGCGAGGAAGTCCCACACGGCCCGGAGGAACTCGACCGGATCGTCCGCACTGGCGTACAGGGAGGAGGGGAGCCAGGGAGCGAGCGCGCCGGCGCCTCGCCTGGATCGGGCGCCATACCCACCGAAGGTAGTCCATGCGACCAGCGCCCGCTCGATCTCCCGCTGGCGGGATGGAGGGAAGTCCATCTCCAGGCGTGCACGCACGCCGTGGAGCAGTTGGTTGCTGTCCCGCCCGAGCAGGCCGAAGACGTAGCTCGTCTCGCTCCCGGAGATCCTGGCGGGCATGGGGCGGCGCTGGCCACGATTCTCGGTCACGACCCGGACCCGGACCGGCGAGGGGTTGGACGTGCTCCCCCACAGGCCGTCCTCGGCCATACGCAGCTGGTCCACCGTCTCGTAGCGATGGCCGCTGGTCGCGCGCCACCAGTAGCGCAGCAGTCCCCGCACGGCGTTGCCTCGGATCGGCTGCGAGTCGTCGACCTTTCCGGCCACGGCGCCGCCGCCCTTGAGCATCGTGGTGATGTGCAGATCGGCGGTGAGCGTGCCGTCGAGGTTCGCATCCGCGGGCCGCTCCTGCACCGGGGTGGCGGGGCGGTTCCGGATCGTGCGCATGAGTCTCCCCTCCGTGTCCGATCCAGGGGGAGCGATTGCGGACGACACCCCCCCCCAAGAAAGGCAATGTACCAGTAGCGGGGTCCGCGATTCAACGAGAGGTGATCTGGGAGTGTCGAGTATGCTTGACGCACGTTCGATGGCTCGTGGATCATCGTGGGGATTGGCGAATGGTCGGGTGGCCGGACAAGATCCGTGCCAGCGCCCGGAAGGCCGGACCTTGGCAACGTGGAGTAGCCGCCCGGCGCCGCCCGGCGCAGGTGGTATCCTGGTGGCCGAGGGAGGGGAACCATGCGACCATCCCACATCCCCACCGTCCTGCTGGTCGTCGCGTTGCTGACCGGCTGTCCCGAGGACAGCCCGGTCGACGACGACGTCGTGCAGGATGACGACCTCGCCGACGACGACGTGGGCGACGACGACGACACCGGCGACGACGACAGTGCCGACACCCTGGCCCCCGTGACCGACATCTCGGCCGGGCTGCACCCGGGCATCTTCACCATCATCGTCGTGTCCTGGACGCAGCGGGTGCACGCCGACCAGGCCTGGCTGGAGTTCACCTTCGAGAACGACGAGTGGTCCGGTTCACCCGCCGAACCCCGCGCGGCGGGCCAGCACAGCGAGGTCATCCTCGGCGTGCCGCCCTATACCGACGTGCGCTTCCGGGTGGTCAACGAGATCGGCGGCGAGCGCTTCGACAGCGACGAGCACACGAGCACGACCGGCGTCATCCCGGCCCACCTGCCCCAGCCCACGCTCGTCACCTGGGATCCGGACCTGACCAGCCCCGAACCCTGGCTCCTGGGCAGCGCGGACGGGCAATCCCCCGAGGCCTACGCCGGGCCCTTCATGCTGTTCATCCTCGACCGCCAGGGCCGCGTCGTGTGGTACTTCGAGGAACCGGCGGGCATCACCTCGATGAGCGCCCGCGTGGCCCATGACGGCACGCACATCGTGGTCGAAGAGGGCACGTTCTACATGTTCGACGAGACCGAGTCGTACATCCGGCGGATGACCCCGGACCTCGAGTACTTCGAGGGAGTGATGGCCCCGAACTTCGTGCACTCCTGGGACGAGCTCGGCGACGGCAGCATCGTGTACGAGAGCCTGGACGAGGACGACCGCTACACCATGCGCCGGCTGTTCCCGGACGGCTCCACGGAGGAGCTGTGGTGCTGCACCGACTGGTACCCCACGGAGATCGAGATCATCTGGCAGTGCGCCACCAACGCGCTCAACTGGCAGCAGGACACGGACACGGCGCTGTGGTCGTTCTTCACCACCAGCACCGTGCTGGAGATCGACCTCGCGACCGGAACGGTGTTGCACCAGTGGGGCATGATGGACGACAGCTGGGCGTTCGATCCGCCGGACGCCGGTTTCCTCACCCAGCACTGGCCCGAGTACACGCCGGACGGAAACCTGCTCGTGTTCACCCACCCCCCCAACGACTTCTACTCGTCCTGGGCGTTCGAGTTCGTCCTGGACGAGGGGACCGAGACCCTGGTCGAGGTGTGGAACTACGGCGCGGGCGTGGACGCGTGGGCCGCGCAACAGGGGGAGGCCGTGCGGCTGGCCAACGGCAACACGTTGCTCAACTACGGGATGCAGGGGGATATCCGCGAGATCACCCACGACGGCGAGGTGGTGTGGCAGGTGCAGTTGCCCGTGGACCACATGGTGGGGCACACGTCGCTGGTGGAGGACCTGTACGCGCTCAACCGGGGTACTCCCTAGGGGCGCGACTGTTCGTTCGCGCGGCTGTGATAGTGTGCAGCTGGAGGGAATTCCATGCGATCCGTATTCACGTGCGTCTCCGTCTCCCTGTGCTGCGTCGTGCTGGTCCTGGGAGGGTGCGGGAACACCCCCAACTGCGTGCCGGGTGACACGCAGCCCTGCACCTGCACCAGCGGTGCTGACGGAGCCCAGTCCTGCAACGACGAGGGGAGCGGGTGGGAGGACTGCGTCTGTTCCGGCGACGACGACGACGACGTCGCAGATGACGACGTGACGGGCGACGATGACGACGTGACGGACGACGACGACGTGACGGACGACGACGACATGACGGACGACGACGACGACGACGTCACCGACGACGACGACGTGACGGACGACGACGACGTGACGGACGACGACGACGTCACCGACGACGACGACGTGACCGGTGACGACGATTCGCTCGGGGACGACGACACGGCGTCGGAGGTGTGGACCTCCGTGGCAGCCGGTGGATACGACTCCAACTCGAACTACTTCGGGTACTCCTGTGGTGTGCGCTCGGCCGGCACGATCGAGTGCTGGGGGGACAACTCCTTCTGGCAGACCTCGTCGCCGGCCGGCAGCTTCACCGGAGTCGTGGCGGGCTACAACCACGGCTGCGGACTGAAGACCGATTCCTCGGTCGAGTGCTGGGGGATGGACGAGTACGGCGAGGCCAGCCCTCCCACGGCTTCGTTCACGCAGATCAGCACGGGCAGGTATCACTCGTGCGGAGTGAAGACCGACCAGTCCGTGGACTGCTGGGGCAGGAACAACGAGGGGCAGCTGAACGTCCCGGCCGGGACCTATCAGCAGGTGACGAACGGACTGGAGCACACGTGCGCGTTGCGGACGGATGGCACGGTCGAGTGCTGGGGCTCGAACACCTACGACCAGCTCCTGGTGACGGCCGGCACGTACACGTACATCGGCGCGGGGCGCTGGCACACGTGCGGGGTCCAGTCCGACGCTTCGGTCGTGTGCTGGGGCTACAACTACTACCTGCAATCCGACGCCCCGACCTATGACAGCTGGATCGCGGCAGACGGCACCGGCGACCACTCCTGCGGCATCCGCACCGACGGATCGATCATCTGCTGGGGCGAGAACGACTACGGCGAGGGCAATCCACCTTCGGGGAGCTTCACCGCCCTGGACCTGGGTTCCCACCACGGGTGCGCGCTGCGCGACGACGGCGCGATCGTGTGCTGGGGCTGGAACGAGGACGACTGCTGCATCCCGCCCGGCTGATACCACGGCCGCGCGCCGTCGCCGGCCGGGCCGCGCGGGAGAGATGGCCTATGGCCCGGCGCCCCCGAGCCAGATGTACGCTGCTCCCGCGGAGTCCCCGCCTGCGTCGTTGCCGTGGGCGCCGATCAGGATGTCGTCGTAGCCGTCGCCGTTGACGTCACCGAGCCCGGCCACGGCGCGCCCGGCGTAGTCGTAGGAGGTCTCCCCGCTGAAGCTCGCGTCGGCGCTGTCCATGTCCAGGTCCGCGCCGATCGGTGAGTACAGGAGGTAGGCGGCGCCGAATTCGTATCCCAGCACCTCGCCGTTCCACGAACCGATCAGGATGTCGTCGAGGCCGTCACCGTTGACGTCGCCCGCGAAGTCGATGTCGTAGGCGGTCCAGTCCGCGGAGTCGGCGCCCATCATGCTGACCCCGTTGGGGTCGAGGTCGAAGGTGCCGCTGGGCAGGTCCGTGGTCAGCATGGCCGCGCCGTTGTTGTTGGCCAGGTTGCCGTAGGTGTAGTCCGCGACGAGCACGTCCTGCCGGCCGTCCCCGTCCGCATCACCCCACAGCAGCGCCGTGCTGCCCAGGGCGTGCGTGTACCCGTGGTTGTTGACCACGATCGCGTCGGCGGTGTACGCGGGGATCAGCGTGCCCGCGGGGGCGCCAGCGCCGGCCGCGCCCTGGTACAGGTAGACCTCGCTGGCCCCGGTGGCGCCCACCAGGAAGTCGTCGTAGCCGTCCCCGTCCACGTCGCCGTTCCCGCCCACGGCCGAGCCGATCTGGTCGCCCGGGTTGATCCCCTCGACCCGGCCGTCCGCGCTCGCCAGGCTCGTCACCCCGGTGGCGAGCGGTCCGTAGAGCAGGTAGGCCACGCCCATGCCGCCGTTGGCGTCGGCGTGCCCCACGAGCACGTCGCCCTGACCATCTCCGTCCACGTCCCCGGCCGCGCCGATCGCGCGGGTGCCGATCTGGTCGTTGCCCGCCTCGCCCACCAGGGTGGCGTCCGCGCCGGAGAGGCTGAACCACCCGGTGACCGGGCCGTGGACCACGTGCACCGCGCCCTGGTCGTTGTAGGCGTCGTCGTACCCCGGCGCACCGACGAGGAAGTCGGTGTCGCCGTCGCCGTTCACGTCGCCGGCCACCTCCACGGTCCTGCCGGCTTCGTCGCTGCTGTTGGCGCCCACGAGGAACGCGTCGGCTGCACTGAGGTCGACCGTGCCGGACAGCGGCCCGTGCACCAGGTAGGCGCAGCCGCTGTTCGAGCCGCCGCGATCATTGTGGTACGCGCCCACCAGCAGGTCGGCGTACCCGTCCCCGTTCACGTCACCGGGGCCGGCCACGGCCGAGCCGGCGTAGTCGCCGGTGAGCTCCCCCACCAGCTTGGCGTGGGCGTCGGACAGGCCGAGGTCGCCGGTCGGCGCGGCTGCCTCGTCCACGTCCCCGTCGCAGTCGTTGTCCACGCCGTCGCCGATCACCTCGACCGCGCCGGGGTTGACGGCGGCATCCCCGTCGTCACAGTCGTCGTCGCACGTGCTGTAGCCGTCGCCGTCGAGGTCGTCGAGGTTGAGATCGGGATCGCCGTCGTCGCAGTCCTCGGTCTCGTCCCACCCGTCGCCGTCGGCATCGGGCGGCGGGGCGCCGCCCAGGATCAGGTAGACCGCGCCGGCGTCGGACGCTGCCTCGTCGTCGTAGCGCGCGGCGAGCAGGAAGTCGTCGTAGCCATCGGCGTTGACGTCCCCGGCCGGGGCAACCCGATCCCCGGTGCCGTCGCCGCTGTGCTCCATCTCGAACCACGCGTCGGCCGTGTCGATGTCCATGTCGGCCGTGACCGGTCCGTACACGAGGTACGTCAGCTCGGTGCCTTCGCCCTTGAACAGGATGTCGTCGTTGCCGTCGCCGTTGACGTCGCCGGCATAGTCGAGAGAAGACGCGACGCCGTCGCCGGGATCGACGCCCGTGATCATCGTGGCGTACACGGACAGGTCCACGTCACCGGTGGGGCCGCCGCCGACCGCCCCGTCGACGATGAACACGGCGCCGGTGGCGTCCATGTTCTGGCCGTTGTCCTGGTCGCCGATCAGGATGTCGGCCGCGCCGTCGCCGTTGCTGTCGCCCCCCAGGGCGCCGGTCCTCCCGATGGAGTAGTCCATCCAGAACGAGCTGTCGAAGGTGGCGTGGGCGTCGCTGGCCAGCGTGTACGTGCCCTGCAGCTCCGAGTACCCCGCGCCGCCGTACATCAGGTAGGCCTCCCGCTGGGCGTACGCCCCGATGTACACGTCGTCGAACCCGTCGGCGTCCACGTCGCCGAGGCCGATGCTGCAGCCGGCCGCGTCGTTGAGGCCGCCGTCGAACTGTGCGTCAGCCGAGGCCAGCCCCTGGATCCCCGGGGCGACCGGCCCGTAGACGAGGTAGACGCGTCCCCGGTAGTTGTTGGCGTTGGTGCTGCCGATCAGCACGTCGTCGTAGCCGTCGTCGTTGACGTCGCCCGCGCCGGTGACCGTGCCGTTGCCGATGTTGTCGTAGTCGTCCTCGCCGGTCAGCACGGCATCGGACGTGGACAGCACGTGGGTCCCGCTGACCGGCCCGTACACCACGAACACCGCGCCCTGGTCGGTGTGGTCGTAGGTGTAGCCGTGGGCCCCGACCAGCAGGTCGTCGTTGCCGTCCCCGTCGATGTCGCCACCGGCGGATACACGGCGGCCGGCGCCGTCGTAGCTCGCGTCGCCGACCATGAACGCGTCGGCCGTGCCCAGGTCGATGGTGCCGGAGACCGGTCCGTGCACGAGGTAGGCGCAGCCACCGTTGGAGACCTCGCGGTCGCTCTCCGAGGCGCCGACCAGGATGTCGTCGTAGCCATCGCCGTTGACGTCGCCCGCGCCGGAGACGTCGACGCCGGCGTAGTCGTCGAGGTACTCGCCCAGCAGCTTGGCGTGGGCGTCGGCCACGTTGATCCCACCCAGCGGGGCGTCGGCCGCGGCCTCGTCCACGTCGCCATCGCAGTCGTTGTCCACGCCGTCGCCGGCCACCTCGGCCTCGCCTGGGTTGACGCCCGCGTCCGCGTCATCGCAATCGAGGTCGCAGGTGGCGTAGCCGTCACCGTCCAGGTCGTCCCAGTTGAGATCGGCGTCGTTGTCGTCGCAGTCCAGCGTCTCGTCCCAGCCGTCGCCGTCCAGGTCCGGCGGTCCCTGGCATTCGGCATCGTCGCCGTCGATCGCGCCGTCGCAGTCGTTGTCCCCGCCGTCGCCGCAGTCCTCGGCGTTGCCCGGCCAGTTGTCCGCGTCGCCGTCGTCACAGTCGGCGTCACAGAACAGCACGCCGTCGCCGTCGCCGTCGTCCTCGTCCGCGGGTACGGTGCCGTCGCAGTCGTTGTCCACGCCGTCGCACAGCTCGGTGGCGCCCGGGTAGGCAGTGGCGTCGCCGTCGTCACAGTCGGCGTCGCAGACCATCCAGCCGTCGCCGTCGCCGTCGGTCTCGTTCGCGGGCACCAGGCCGTTGCAGTCGTTGTCCACGCCGTCGCACAGCTCCGCGGCCCACGGGTACGTCAACGGATCGGTGTCGTCGCAGTCGCCGTCGCAGACCAGCTCGCCGTCCCCGTCGTCGTCTGTCTCGTCCGCGGGCAACGCGCCATCACAGTCGTCGTCCACGCCGTTGCAGTCCTCGGCGACGCCGGGGTGCACGAACGGGTTGCCGTCGTCGCAATCTCCGGCGGTCGTGGTCGTGTATGGATAGGTGGCTGCGCAGAGGCAGTGCTCGTCGGCCGGGTCTCCGAATCCGTCGCCGTCGAGGTCGGGGTAGTGATCGTCGCAGCCGAACGCGTCCTCCTCGTCGGTGTCCCCGTCGCAGTCGTTGTCGATGCTGTCGCACATCTCCATGATCGCCGGGCTGGCCAGCGGGTTGGTGTCGTCGCAGTCGCCCGCGCACTCGGCGAAGCCGTCGATGTCGTCGTCGATCTCGTCCGCCGACACATTGCCGTCACAGTCCGTGTCGATGCCGTCGCAGGCCTCGGTCGCGCCGGGGTACACGCTGGCATCGGCGTCGTCGCAGTCGACGTCCGAGTCGTGGCCGTCGCCGTCTGCGTCCACAGGAGCGGTGTCGTCGTCGTCTCCTGTGGTGTCGTCGTCGTCTCCTGTGGTGTCGTCGTCGTCTCCGGTGGTGTCGTCGTCTCCGGTGGTGTCGTCGTCACCGCTGCTGCAGTCGCACGTCCCCCACGCCGACCCGTCCGCGGAGCAGATCTGGATCCCGTCCTCGCCAGGGGAGCACTGGCAATCCTGGGTCGCGCCCGGATCGCAAACGCGATCGTCGTCGGTCGGACAGCCGAGCACCACAAAGGCGGATAGCACGATGGCGAGACGGAGGATCCAGGATGGGGCGAGGTGTGACATGGAATCGGTCCCTCCCACGAGTGGCTCGTACCGAACCCTATCAGACTGGCGTCAGCGCGGGCCGCGTTCCCGTGGATGTGCGAGATGCGTCAGGGGCTGACGCCGTAGACCAGGTAGGTGGTGCCCGCGTCCGTGGCGCCCGTGTCGTTGAGGTAGGCGGCCATCAGCAGGTCGGGGTGGCCGTCACCGTCCACGTCGCCGGCCATCGGGGAGCAGGCGCCCATGATGTCCGACGCCGCTTCGCCCAGGAAGGTGGCGTCGGCCGCGCCGAGGTCGTACGCCCCGCTGAACGGACCGTACAGCAGGTAGACCGCGCCTGCATTGGAGACCGCCAGGTCGCTCCCCCGCGCGCTGACCAGGATGTCGCCGTACCCGTCCCCGTCCACGTCCCCGGCACCCACGGTCCAGCCGCCGGCCGAGTCGGACGCCGCCTCGCCGTCGAACCGGGCATCGGCCGTGGACAGGTCGACCGTGCCGCTCACCGGGCCGTAGAACAGGTAGCCGGCGCCGGCATCGGAGGCCACCCCGTTGTGCAGCGCCGCGCCCACGAGCACGTCCGCGTACCCGTCTCCATCGATGTCCCCGGCCTGGCCCAGGCTCATGCCCGCCTCGTCGCCGGCGTTCTCGCCGACGAACTTGGCGTCGGCGCTGCCGAGCTCGACCGTGCCGTACTGGGGCCCGTGCAGCAGGTACACGGCGCCCGCCTCGGTACCACCCTCGTCGTTCCACTGGGCCGCGACCAGCACGTCGTCGTTCCCGTCCGCGTTCACATCGCCGGCGATGGTCACGGCGTATCCAGCCAGGTCGTTGGTGGACTGACCGCGCAGCTTGGCATCCGCCGAGGCCAGGTTGGTCGTGCCGCTGATCGGGCCGTAGACGATGTAGGCCGCGCCTGCCTGGACGTAGAGCTCGCTGTCGAGCCGGGCGCCGATGACCACGTCGTCCACCCCGTCTCCGTCGATATCGCCGCCGCCGGAGAGGCCGTTGCCAGCTGCAGTGCCCGACTCGCCTTCCAGGATCGCGTCGGCGGCGGACAGGTCGTGCTGGCCGGCGACCGGGCCGTAGAAGATGTACGCCTTGCCGCCCGCGCCGGCGAACGTGGCGCCGATCAGCAGGTCGGCCAGCCCGTCGTCGTTGACGTCACCGGCCCCGTTGACGTCCTGACCGGCGAGGTCGATGGCCTCCTCACCCACGAACTTGGCATCGGCGTTGGACAGGCTGATCCCGCCGTACAGCGGCCCGTTGAGCAGGTAGGCCGCTCCCGCGGTCGTGCCACCCTGGTCTTCCTGGCGGGCGCCGATCAGGACGTCGTCCGTGCCGTCGCCGTCGGTGTCCCCCACCAGCGCGATCGAGATCCCGGCCCAGTCCTCGGCCGCCTCGCCGAAGATGGACGCGTCGGCCAGGGCCAGGTCGATGGTGCCGGTCGGGCCGCATTCGTCGACGTTGCCGTCGCAGTCGTCGTCCACGCCGTTGCCGCAGTCCTCGCCCTGGCCCGGGTAGACGTCGGCGTCTGCATCGTCGCAGTCGTCGTCGCACGTGTCGTACCCGTCGCCGTCCGCGTCGTCGAGGTTGAGGTCCGGGTCGCCGCCGGCCCGTTCCACACCTGTGCGCTGATGGACGACGGGTCGTTGGAGTGCTCGGGATACGACGACTACGGCGAGACCTCGCCACCCGCCGGCTCGTTCGTACAGGTCACGTCCGGCGCCTACTACTCCTGCGCCATCGCCACGGACGAGAGCGTGGAGTGCTGGGGCCGGGACACCTACGGCCAGGCATCGCCGCCGGCGGATTCGTTCACCCATGTCAGTGCGGGCTGGTCGCATGCCTGTGGCGTCACCGACACCGGTTCGGTGGAGTGCTGGGGCAGCAACGACTTCGGTCAGGCCAACAACCCGACCGGTCAATTCGAGTTCGTGGACGCAGGATACGACCACTCGTGTGGAATCAAGACCGACGGTTCCGTCGAATGCTGGGGCGACAACGGCGACGGCGAGTGTGACGGGCCCACGTACGATACCTGGACCGCCATCTCGGCCGACCAGGACCACACCTGTGCCATCCGCGCCGGCGGCATGCTGTATTGCTGGGGTGACGACGACTGGGGGATCGACGACCCACCCGCTGGAGACTACGTGTCCCTCTCCGTGGGTCAGCAGCATGCGTGCGCGAGGAACACGGACGACGAGATCGTGTGCTGGGGCCGCAACGACTACCGCGCGGGCGAGCCACCGGAGGAGCTCGACGGTGACGACGGGCTCGTGTGGTCCTCGGTGACCACCGACGGCTATGGCGCCTCCGAGACGTACCGCGGATTCACCTGCGGCGTGCTCGACGACTCCAGCGGGTTGTGCTGGGGCGACGACCAGCACGAGCAGGCCAGCCCACCGGACGAGGACTGGCTCCAGTTCGACGCGGGCCTGGGGCACACCTGTGGCCTGGTGACCGACGGGACCCTCGAATGCTGGGGCTACGACGACTACGGCGAGACCGAACCGCCGTTGGGTTCGTACGTGCAGGTCTCCTCGGGGAGCTACTACAGCTGCGCCATCGCCACGGACGACAGCGTGGAGTGCTGGGGGCGGGATACCGACGGCCAGGCATCGCCGCCCGCGGACTCGTTCGCACACGTCGACGCCGGCTGGTCGCACGCTTGCGGGGTGACCACCGCCGGAACCGCCAGCTGTTGGGGCAGCAACGGTTTCGGCCAGGCCACGCCGCCCACCGGTCAGTTCGAGCTGGTCGACGCGGGCTACGATCACTCCTGCGGGATCAAGACCGACGGTTCCGTCGAGTGCTGGGGCGGCAACGGCGAGGGGCAGCTCGACGGCCCCACGTACGATACCTGGATCGACATCTCGGTCCACCGCGACTACTCCTGCGCCATCCGGTCGGACGGGATGCTGTACTGCTGGGGCAAGGACGACTGGGACATCGACGTGCCTCCGGGCGGGGACTACGTCTCGCTGGACACCGCGGGATACCACGCGTGCGCGGTGGACACCGACGACGAGCTGGTGTGCTGGGGCCGCAACGACCTCGGCGTGGCCGAGGCCCCGACCGAGCTGCCGGTGGACGCGGGGTTGGTGTGGGAGCAGGTGACGGCCAACGGGTCCGAGAGCCTGGACTCGGACGTGCCCTACCGGGGTCAGACCTGCGGCGTTCTCGACAGCGGCGAGCTGCGGTGCTGGGGCGACAACCAGTACTGGCAGAACTCGCTGGCGGACGGGACGTACGTACAGGCTGACGCCGGCCCTTTCCACACCTGTGCATTGATGGACGATGCCTCGTTGGAGTGCTCGGGCTACGACGCCTACGGTGAGACCGAGCCGCCCGCGGGCTCGTTCGTGCAGGTCACGGCCGGCGCCTACTACTCCTGCGCCATTGCCACGGACGACAGCGCGGAGTGCTGGGGCCGGGACGACTACGGCCAGGCCTCGCCCCCTGCGGACTCGTTCAGCCAGATCGCTGCCGGCTGGTCCCACGCCTGCGGTGTCACGGACACGGGTTCGGTGGAGTGCTGGGGCAGCAACAACTTCGGGCAGGCCAACAACCCGAGCGGTCAGTACGTGCTCGTGGACGCGGGGTACGATCACAGCTGCGGGATCAAGACGGACGGCTCGGTGGAGTGCTGGGGCGACAACGGCGACGGCGAGGGCGATGGCCCCACGTTCGATTCCTGGACCGCGATCTCGGTCAACAAGAACTACAGCTGCGCGGTCCGGACCGACGGTATGCTGCACTGCTGGGGCAAGGACGACTGGGACCTGGACGACTTCCCCTCAGGGGACTATGTGTCCGTCGATGCCGGCGGCTTGCACGCGTGTGCGATCGCGACCGACGGGTCGATGGAGTGCTTTGGCCGCAACGACATGGGGGCGGGGAATCCGCCCATCGAATAGGCGGGCAGCGTCACCGCCGCTCGAACACCCACAGGTCGTACAGGTCCACGAAGTCGTGGTGTTCCACGGGTACGAACCCCGCGTCCCGGTAGTTGACCACCAGCACGTCCCCGTCCGGTTCCACGAACGGGTCGACCGCCCGTTGCTCCCTGCCCACCCGGATCGGGAACGGCACCACGGCCCAGCCCAGGCCCAGCACCGTGTCCTCGAACCCCAGCTTGAGCTTCTCGATCGAGATCACGCGCGCGCCCGGCCGGCACGCGGCGTGGATGCTGCGCAGCATCGCCCGGGCCGGTCGCGAGAGGTTGCGAAACCGCACGAATCCCACGTCGCACACCAGTGCCGCGTCCAGGCTCTGGTCGGGCAGGTCCACGTCGTCGAAGCGGTCCACCCGTCGTTCGACGTTGCCGTGCGGATTGAAGGTCGGGTCCGCGACCTTGTCCTCCATCGAGTCCAGCGCGTGCTGGTTGACGTCGATCGCCAGCGACCGCCCGGTGGGTCCCACCGCGCGCGCCAGCTTGAACGTGAAGTACCCGCTGCCTGCGCCGATGTCCGCGACCGTGTCCCCGGCCTCGAGCTGCGGCAGCTCGAGCACGCGCTGCGGCTGGAACGCCTCGTCCTTGCCCTCCTCCCAGCCGCCGTGCTCCTTGTCGGGGTTGTCGATGATGGCGTGCAGGCGCTTGGTGTGGTTGTTCTGGACCAGGTGCTCCAGGTCGGCGTGGGCGTGGGGGACGTGGGTGCGGATCTCCGTGGTATCCGGTTCGATGGCGATCACCCGCGACGTGGCCAGCAGCTGCCCGTCCACGTGGTAGTCCAGGCGGTGGGGATAGGCCACCCCGTCCGCGATCGACCGCACGTCCGACCAGACCACGCTGACCTCGCTCGCCCCGTCGCGGCCCGGGACCTGCAGCCAGCCGTCCAGTCGCGCGGGCAGCAACGTCTGTTCGTCGATCCACAGGTCGCCGACCACGTCCACGGACCGGGACGCCCAGGCGCAGGGATCGCCGGGGGTCCAGGTCGTGGTGTGTCCCAGTGCTTCGCCGAGGCGTCCGCGCTGCTCGACGGCCCGCAGCGTCGTCAGGCCGCCCTCCTCCTCGACCTGCAGCACCTTGAGCTCGTCTCCCGCGAGCGCGCGCTGGAGCCAGGCGTCGCCCTCGGCGGCCCGCAGCAGGTAGCGGGGCTGCCCCTGGGCGCGCTCGGTCAGGAGGGTGACGTGGTGGCAGGGGCGTCCGTCCACCAGCTCACGGTCGCCGACCAGCGAGCCCGCGCCCTCGACCACGGCCAGGGCGGACCAGTCGAACCACCGCTGCAACTGGGGCGGGTCGATCACGGGCAGGTGGATCGCCCCGGTCCCGCCCACCTCCCACAGCTGCGTGCCCGTCTCCGCGGTCTGGCGGACATACCCCTCGTCCCATGGAGCGCCGTGTCGCCAGGACTCGACGCGCACCACGCCGTCACCGTGTCGAACGGTGCCGTGCCACCCGATCACCTCGCCCCCGGGGGTGCGGATCTCGGTCTCCACCTGCATGGACGTGCCCTGCAGCGTCTGCACCAGCGTCGTGCGCGTGACGCCAGCCTCGGTGCGCAGAGCGCCGAGATCCGGCGCAGCGCAGCCCGAGCACAGGAGAATCACACCGATCAGGAATCTCGGCATCGGCCTCCCCTCCAGGAACCCTCACCCGCACTGTATCACCGCGGTCGGGGCGTCAGGGGAGCGCTCGCGCAATGACCCGCGCCCGCGCCGCGTTCTGTTCATCGAGGTTGGTGTGCGTCCACTCGTGATACGCTGCCGATCCATGAGGGAGGACCAGTCGCCATGAAGAAATCGTACTCGTGTGGTCTCGCCGCCGTCTGCCTGTTTCTCATGGTCGGGTGTCCCACCGAGGATGACCCCGAGCAGGCCTGTACCCCCGGCGAGACCCAGAATTGCCTGTGCCTCGATGGCGATTCCGGTGTGCAGGTCTGCGCCGACGACGGCTCTGCGTGGGAGGAGTGCGTCTGCCAGGGCGGTGACGACGACACCACCGGTGACGACGACACCACCGGCGATGACGACACCACCGGCGACGACGACACCACGCCGACCGACGACGACGACAGCGCCGACGATGACGACAGCGCCGACGACGACGACAGCGCC
>CAZXHG010000179.1:0-21098 GCA_964639985.1 uncultured Rickettsiales bacterium | reverse complement strand
ACGACGACACGCTCCCGGGTGACGACGATGACACCAACCCCGGTGACGACGACGACGGTCCGATGAGCATCGAGGACTTCACCGACCACTACGAACACCTGTACTGCAAGCGCGCCATGGAGTGCTACGACGCCATCACCCTCGAGGCGCTCGGCTGGTCGTCGGTCCAGGATTGCCTCGACTTCTTCGACGCGGCGACCGACGACGACGACGACTACGAGTGCGAGTACCGCCCGCAGTTCGCCGACGCCTGCCTGCACGAGGTAGCGGACGTCTCCTGCGCCGACTTCATCACCGGCACGTGGATGGACGCATGCCTGGAGGTCTGGGATTGCCCCTGACGCTCGTTCACTGCTCCAGCTGCTGCAACACCGCGCGGATCCGCGCCCCCTCCTTGCGCGTCAGGCACCCGATCACGGACGAGGACTGCCCCCGCGTCTCGATGATGATCGCGTCCCAGACGATGCCCGAGTGGTAGTCGAATCCGGCCACCTTCTTCCACGGGATCTCCTCCTCCCGAGTGGTCAGGCCGAACGGCCCGGGCGTGGAGATGGTGATCTTCTCCAGGGTCAGCTTGATCGACTGGGACAGGAACCGCTTGCGCACCAGCAGCGTGGGCACGAACCCCGCGGAGACCATGAACGGCTCGAAGTCCACCTTGGGTGCGGGCGGCTGGAACCCGTACCCGCACCAGCGACACCTGCGCGCCTCGTGGGGCACGACGGCCAGGCAGTCCGGACACTGCTTGCCCTCCACCCGCTGGCCGCAGTGGCGGCAGGTCGAGGCGTCGTCGGGGATCTCGGAGCGGCACTCGGGGCAGGACTTCATGGGCGGCCTCCCTGGACGCCCATGCTAGCAGGGCCGCCCAGAGGATGAGGACGACGCCGGGAATGTCCACCGACCCCGATACCGTACTGCGACGCCGCCCCTCGATCCGCCGGCTCGCCTGGGGTGGATTCACCGGGGTGGTCACGCTGATCTCCTCGGCCATCTTCGCGGCCGGGCTGTGGTGGGTGCTGACACAGTGCGGTGCCCCGCCGACCTGCATCCCGCCGGTCGCGGCCCTGTGGCTGATGGCCGGGCTGGTGGGCTCGGGGCTGGCGATCGCCGGGTCCATGCGGCCGCTGGACCAGCCCCTGTACGACCTCCCCCAGGGCCCGGTGGCCTGCGCCGAGCCGTGGGACCGGGGCTGGCTCGGGCTGGGCCTGGGCGCGGCCATGGAGGCCGGCCTGCTGCTGCCCGGCTGGCTGGGCGCGCCCATGGAGCTGATGGCCGTACTGGCTGCCGTGCCCCTGCTGTACGTGGCCGTCACCGGCGCGCTCACCCAGCTGCGGCACCATCCCACCGAGCTGCGGCTGGACGTGCACGCGCTCGAGATCTGGACCGTGCCGCCGTTCGGCGACGCGCTGCAGCGACGCCTGCGCATCCCCCTGCACGAGATCCGGGACATCGGGATCGTGCAGCGGCAGGCGGCCATGGAGATCAACCACGAGATGTTCGTGCAGCGGGAGCTGGCGATCCGCCTCCCCGGCGGCAAGACGGTCCGCCTGCCCCTCCCCATGCGCGAGGACGCGGCCAACGTGTTCGTGTACCAGCTGCGCCAGATGACGTCCGAGGCCAAGCGGGCGCTGCCGGATGCGGAGGCGGTGGAGCAGTTGAGGAGGCTGACCGGGCGGGCCGAGGACGAAGGGGGCCGTTGATCCTACGGTAGCGCGACGGTCACCCCGACCGATCCCTCCACCAGCGGCATCCCCAGCGTGGCCACGGGTTCGCCCGCGAATTGAACGGCCACCTCGGGCACGAGCACACCCACGTCCAGGCCCAGGCGGATCCACACGTGCCGCGACGGCACCACGTGGATCTCCACCCCGCCGCCGAGCACCCCGGTCGTGGTCCGGTCGCTGAGCTCGGCGTGGGTCGCGCTCTCGCCCTGGCTGCGGAGCGTGATCACCCCTCCCCCGAGCAGCAGCGCGGCCCGGACCGGCCCGCGGCGCGCCAGCTCCCACCCGGCCTGGGCCCGCACCAGCGCCAGGGACAGCGACGCATTCCCATCGGTGTTCTGGATGTCCCCGCCCGCCACCGAGAACACCGTCGCCAGCCGCAGGGACGCCGCTTCCACCGGCGACCAGGCCGCGCCGACGCGCACGGCCACACGCGGGCCGACGCCCCCCGGGGAGGCGAGCAGCGCAGGGCCCGCGTCCAGCCGCAACCGGCTGGACGCGGGCGTGCGCGTCCCCCGCGCGGTCTCCCGCGCCTCGTGCGCCTGCAGCTGACGGCTGCGGATCACCTCGATGGCCTTGAGCGCGGCGATCGAGGCAGCCTCGTCGTCGGTCCCGCCGTACGTGGGCAGGTAGCGCTTGCCCGCATCCCCGAGCCTCGGCTGCACGAACCATAGCTCCACGCCCGGCAGCTCCTCGTGCAGGCCGACACGGACCGCCAGTTCGGCCTCCTGATCGCGCGCCAGCCGCGCCAGCTCCCGCTGCTGCGCTCGCTCGGTGGTGGCGCTGCCCGCCACCTCCTGGACCTCGAAGTCCAGCAGGGCCAGCTCGTGGCGCATCCGGCCCTCGAGTTCGTCCCACTGCCGCCCTGGACAGCACTCGGCCATGCCCACGATCACCGCGCGCAGCTGCGCAGGCGGCGTCTCCTGGGCCCGGACCGGGCTCGCCAGGGCCAGACAGAACCCCAGGAGCACGCCGCGGCTCATCCGCCCCGTACGCATCAATCCTCCTCCGATGTCAGCGACCGCGCGGCCGCGGCGAACGAGCCGTCCGGGTACAGCGCCAGGTACCCCTGCGCGGCCTGCTGCGCCAACGACGCCTGGCCCGCGTCGTCGTGGGCCACCATCATCCTGCCCAGCGCCTCCTCGGCCAGCGGCCCACCGGGCGCCTCGTCCAGGTACACCCCGAACCATGCCGCGGACACCGCGGCCTCCCCCCGCTGCTCCTGGGCGATCCGGCCCAGCAGGAACGCGGCGGTCGGCGCCCGGTCCTGGTCGCCGAACCGCTCCCGGTATCGCTCCAGGGCCCGCGTGGACAGGGTCACCTCGCCCGAATACCGGGCAGCCTCGGCAAGCTGCCACAGCGCCAGCGCGTCCGCGTCGCCCAGCACCCCCTCGATCCCCTCGGCCTCGGCCGCGCGCACCGCTGCAGCATACTGGCCGTCGCTCGCCAGCCGCTGCCAGGAGGGCACCGCGGCCACGGGCGGTGGCGTCACGGCCGCGGGCGCCACGTAGGCCAGCGGCTCGGTGGGCTGCGGGATCACGGGCGGCTCCGAGACCGGCTCCTCCTGCCAGTGGAGCCAGGGAGCGTCCACGGGCGGCACCACGACCTCGGCCGGCGTGATCGGCTCGGAGACGTCTGGTGCCGCGGGGACCTCCAGAGACTCGACCTCGGGCGAACGGAGGTCGTGCCGCCCCCCCCGGGGTGCGGTGGGAGGCACGGGAGCGCGTGGCTCCTGCTCGTCCGCGACCGCGTCCCCGGCCGGCGCCAGCGCCAGCCGGCTGCGGGTGCCGTCCGCACGCAGGTGCTGGCCCGCCGAGATCTCCACCCCGTGTTCGGTCAGGCCCTCGCCGTACACCCGCACGATCCCCTCGGTCACCCACACGTCGAGCACCGACGCCGTGGGATCCCACTCCACCTGGAAGACCGTACCCACCACCACCACGCGGTACAGGCCCACGTCCAGGGTCCAGGTGGTGTCGCCCGCGCTGTCGATATCCGCCTCCACGCGACCCCGGGAGACCATCAGGTCCACGCGGTCGCGGCTGGACTCGGCCACGCGCAACGAGGTGTCGGGTCGAAGGGCGATGGCCGAGCCGTCGTCGAAGTGCAGGGTGTGATCAGGTCCGCCCTGCAGCCAGTCCTCGGTGCCTGCGTCGTACTCCTGGTCGGCGAAGGTGTAGGTCAGCTCGGTGGATTCGGGCCAGGCCAGCCAGGTGAGGGTGGCCACCAGGAGTGATGCGGCGACCGCGCCGCCCCACAGCCAGGGCCGCGTCCGGCGCTCCGGTCCGCCCGCGGCCACCAGCGACTCCAGGGCGCTGCGCTGCTGGTCGAACCGCTCGGCGGACGCACCGTTGCCCAGGTCCTTGCCGATCCGGCGGACGAGCTGCTGCAACGGGTCCTTACGCTCTGCCATGTCAGGTCTCGAGCAACGACACGAGGACCGGGTCCTCGAGCGCGCGTTTCTTCAGTTCGGCTCTCGCCCGCTTGAGGCGCCGCTTGGCCGTGGCCAGCGAGTATCCGCCCGCGTCCGCGACCTCGGCCAGGGTGCAGCCCTCCAGGTAGCGCAACACCAGCACGATGCGGTCGTCGGGCCGCATCCGGTCCAGCAGGTGGTAGAAGCGCCGGATGTGCACCTGCTGTGCCGGGTGGTGCGGGTCCACGGCCCGGTCCACGGCCTCGGACGACGGCGTCACCCAGCGCCGGTAGCGACGGTGGCGGATCTCCTTGCGCACGGTGCGCACGCACACGCTGTCGACCCAGGCGTCGAGGGAGGACGGGTCGCGTACCTTGCCGATGGACGCCAGGATCGAGACGAAGACCTGGTGCACGACGTCGTCGTGCTCGGGATCCCCGCCCAGCATGTGCCACACCCAGCGGTTGATGCGGGGGCCGTAGCGGTGGTGCAGGGCGTTGGCCGCCCTGGGGTCGCGTTGCCGCAGTCCCTCGATCAGCTCGACCGGGTCCAGCTTGCGGCTGGCCAGGTCGACGATCACGGCGCGGCGGGTGTCCGACACAGACTCCTCCCAGTAATCAGTACCACGAGCGGAGAAACCGGCTCAGGATCGAGGGGGGTGAGCCGGTATCTCGTTTCGCGGTACTGGTTAGGGTGAGGGCGACGCCCGGAAGGGGGAGCGATGGTGCACAGGCTTTGGTTCATTTGGTGGCTGGTCGCGATGCTGGCGGTGGGCGGGTGTGATGGGGTTCTGGACCCGCTGGGGGATCCCAACGGGGACGACGACGTGGCCGACGACGACGACACGACCGCCGCGGACGACGACACGTCCGACGACGACGTGGACGACGACGACTCGGCCGGGCCCGTGGACCTGGATGGGGATGGGTGGACCGAGGCGGCGGGGGACTGCAACGACAGCGACCCCGCAATTCACCCGGACGCGGACGAGCTGGCTTGCGACGCCATCGACAACGATTGCGACGGACTTGGCGCAGGTGAGGCTGCGGGTGAAGTCGACGGCCTCGAATACCCGACGCTGGCCGATGCGGCCGATGCCCTGGTCGACGGCAGTACCCTTCAGATCTGCCCGGGTACCCACACCGAGCGACTGTGGATCCTCTCCGGGCTCCAGGTGACAATCACGTCCGCAAGCGGCGACGCATCGGACACCATCCTCGATGGAGAGGGGACGCATCGGGCGATCCTGTGTGAACAGGACACCGACGTGACGCTCACGGACCTGACCATCCAGAACGGGTTCGGGGACTACGAAGTACCGGATTCGACGTTCCGCGGTGGTGGGGGAATGGTCTTCTACGGCCACCGCCTGACCGTCCAACGCGTGACCTTTGCTGACAACACGACCTGGGGTTGGAACGCCGAGGGCGGAGCGGTGTTGTTCGACGCCGCGGGCACGATCCCCGGTCCGCACGAACTGTGGCTTCAGGATTGTCGATTCGAGAACAACAGGACGGACAGTCTTTTCCCTGAAATCGGATGGAGTGGGGGCGCTGTCTACGCTCGATCGCACGATGGGCTGGCCGTATCGGTCCAGGACTCCGATTTCTTCGACAACGAGGCTACCTGGGATGGTGTGGGCATCCATCTGAGCGCGGCTCAGGGCACGGTCACCGCATCGTTCGACGGCTGTCACTTCGAAGGCAACGTGTCGGCATACGGATCCGGAGGGGCCATCCACGCAAGCGCCTCCGGGGACGAAGTAGCGCTCACGGTATCCAACTCGACGTTTATCGACAACGTGGTCGGGCACGAGGGAGGGGCAATCCATATCGAAGGAGACCCCTCGCTCCTGACGGTCGAGGACAGCAGCTTCCTGACCAACGGAAACGAGACCGTCAACGGCAACTACGGCGGCGCCATCTGTGTCCAGGACTGGGAGGCCGTCGATATCTCGGGGACCGAATTCACCGGGAACTACGCCGTGAGCTCCGGCGGTGCCGTGTTGCTGGACGACCCGGCCTCCCTCGCCGTCTCGGCCTCGATCACCGACAGCACGTTCCAGGACAACACGTCGGAGTACGGGGGCGGAGCCCTCGGTATCCACCAGAGCGGATGGGACCACGTGGATGTCGCACTCGAGAACGTCACCTTCTCGGGCAACCAGGCCAGCTACGGCAGCGGCGCATTCGACATCCAGAACGGAGACGGCAGCGCCGAGGTCACGATCAGCATTTCCTACTTCGAACAGAACACCGGCTACAGCGGTGGTGCGATTTCCAGCTCCGACGGTCAGATGGAGATGGAGGTCACGGACAGCACGTTCATCTCCAACGAGGCCGAATTTGCATCGGCGTTGAATCTCATACCGTCGGGCGGCTTCTACATCGTCGAGGTCGTCGACTCGCAGTTCGAATCCAACGTGGCGACATCGGCGTCGTGGGATGGCGGGCTGGTGTGGATGAACGAAGACACCACGCTGACGTTCGACTCCTGTTCGGTGACCGCCAACACCGGCGGTGGAGTGCACATCGACGACGACTTCCCGACCTTCTTCCACAGCATCGACTCCGACTGGGGTACGGGGGTTGACGACAACGATCCGTTCGACGTGGCCATCTACGAGGATCTCACGTACACGGCGTACGGCGGCAACGAGACCTTCACCTGCAACGTCACCAACGGTTGCCACTGAGGGGGGAGACATGGCGTACGAGCGACTGCTCAGGACTCTTCGCGCGATGGCCAGCATCTGCCTGGTCATGACGCTGGTTTCCTGCGATGGCGTGCTCGACCCGCTGGGCGATCCCAACGGCGACGACGACACGGCCGACGACGACGACACGACCGCCGCGGACGACGACGTGGCCGACGACGACTCGGCCGGGCCCGTGGACCTGGACGGGGACGGGTGGACCGAGGCGGCGGGGGACTGCGACGACGGGGATCCCACGGTGCACCCGGACGCGGACGAGGTGGCCTGCGACCACGTGGACAACGACTGCGACGGGGAGCTGCACGAGGAGGAGACCGACGACGACGGGGACTCGTACGACGAGTGCGGAGGGGACTGCGACGACGGGGACGCCGATGTTCACCCCGGTGCTACCGAGGTCGCCTGCGACTACATCGACAACGATTGCGACGAGGTGCTGCACGGAGACGAGATCGACATCGACGGCGACGGCTACGACGAGTGCACCGGCGACTGCGACGAGGCCGACCCGGCCCTCAACCCAGGCGCGGACGAGGTCGCCTGTGACGGCATCGACAACGATTGCGATGGAGCCCAGCACGACGACGAGGTCGATCTCGACGGCGACGGCTACGACGCCTGCGCCGGCGACTGCGACGAAGCCGATCCCACAGTAAATCCCGACGCCGCCGAGATCGCCTGCGACTACATCGACAACGACTGCGACGGTGCCCTGCACGACGACGAGACCGACGATGACGGTGACGGCTACGACTCCTGCACCGGTGACTGCGACGAGGCCGATCCGGCCCTCAATCCGGGTGCGACCGAGACCGCCTGCGACTACGTCGACAACGACTGCGACGGCGCACTGCACGACGACGAGACCGACCTCGACGGGGACGGGTTCGATGCGTGCAACGGCGACTGCGACGACACCGATCCCTTGCTCGATCCCGCGGACCTGGACGGGGACGGCTTCTCCACCTGTGACGGCGACTGCGACGATGCGGACGCTGCCCTCGACCTGGTCGACGTGGACGGCGATGGGTACCACCCCTGCTCGGGAGACTGCGACGAGGCCGACTCAGCCGTGAACCCTGGGGCTGCCGAGCTCGCCTGCGACGCCATCGACAACGACTGCGACGGAGCCCTGCACGCCGAGGAGTCCGACGACGACGGCGACGGCTACGACGAGTGCGCCGGCGACTGCGATGACGGCCAGACCACCGTCTACCCAGGCGCTCCCGAGCTCTGCGATCGCCTGGACAACGATTGCGACGGCACCATCCCGGGCGACGAGGCAGACGACGACGGCGATGGATGGTCCGTGTGCGCCGACGACTGTGACGATGGGGATGATTCGGTCAATCCAGGTACGGCAGAGATCGCCTGCGACGAGGTCGACAACGACTGCGACGGGCAGGGCACCGGCTCGGCCATGGCCGAGGTCGACGGATTGGAATACACGTCCTTCGCTGACGCCGTGGACAGCGCGGTCGACGGCAGCACGATCCAGATCTGTCCGGGGACGCACACCGAGATACTCGAGATCCCCGACAACCTCGAGGTGACGATCACCTCCGCCAGTGGAACCGCCGCGGACACCACCCTTGATGGAGAGGGGCTCCACCGAACGATGGTCCTGGGTGAGGACTCGGTAGTCGCGCTCAGCGACCTCACGTTCGTGAACGGGCTGGGCGACCGCGATCTCGCCACAGGTCTCTACGGAGGGGGCGGTATCTTCTCTGCGAGTGCCTTCCTCTCGGTGACCGGGTGCGTCTTTACGGACAACGTGGCGACCGGAAACATCTGCAACGGCGGGGCAATCCGTTTCCGACAGAGCAATATCAGCCCCGATCCCGCGGAATTGCTCATCGATGGATGTCGTTTCGAACGAAACTCGACGACGAATCCATGGAATGGCGAGGGGGCCGCCATATACGCTGACAGCGGAGCATCGCTCTCGGTCACAGTCATCGACTCCGATTTCATCGACAACGAGGCCACTGCATACGGTGGCGCGCTGTCGTTGGGCGGTGACACCATCGACGCGTCCATCAGCGGAAGCAGGTTCGAGGTCAACCGCGCCAATTCGATTGACAGTGGGTTCTCAGGAGGAGCGATCTACGCGGACGCGAGTGGAGGCGAGGCTCGGTTCGACATCTCGGATTCCGTTTTCCTCCAGAACGAGGCGTACTCCGGCGGTGCTCTGAATGTGACCGGCGAGCCCTCATCACTCAGCATCACGGACTGCGATTTCGAGGGAAACCAAGCCATGGATGGAGAAGGCGGTGCCGGGGTGATCAGGGACTGGGAGACGGTGGAGGTCTCGGGAACGACGTTCACTGGCAACGACGCGTTCGGTTCCGGCGGCTCCCTACTACTGTCCAGTTCGTTCCCGCCATCGTCGTCGGTCACGGTCAGTGACGTCGTCTTCGACGGCAGTACCTCCGGCAACGAAGGCGGCGCCTTCACCATCCACCAGTCATCCGACAGCGGCGACATCGACGTCACGCTCGACCAGGTCACGTTCACCAACAACACCACGATCCATCTCGGCGCCGCATTCGACGTACACAACGGACACTGGACCCCCACGGCTGCCGACATCTCCATGACCGACTGCCACTTCGAGGACAACGTCGCCTGGGAAGGAGGAGCGGTCTCCCTCTGGTACGGAGACGTCGTGCTCGAGATGACGGACTGCTCGTTCATCTCCAACGAGGCGGACTACTACGCCTCGGCGATGTTCATGTGGGCGTCAGACACCTCGTACACGGCCACGCTGACCAATGTCGTCTTCGAAGACAACGTCTCGCACGTGGCGACCGACGAAGGCGGACTGATCACGGTGCCGTACAACACATCGCTGACCATGGACTCGTGCAGCGTCACGGGGAACGAAGGCGGCGGGGCGGTGATCGTCGATGACCCGGCGACCTCCCTGTACAGCATCGACACCGACTGGGGCTCCGGCGCCGATGACAACGTTCCGTACGACATCCGGTTCACCGACGACACGATGTACACCGCCTTCGGCGCCAGCGAGACCTTCACCTGCAACGTGGCCACGGGGTGTATCTGAGGGGGGGAGACATGACGTACGAGCGACTGCTCAAGACTCTATGTGTAGCTGCCAGCATCTGCCTGATCGTCACGCTGATCTCCTGCGACGGCGTACTCGACCCACTCGGCGATCCCAACGGTGACGACGACACGGCCGACGACGACGACACGACCGCCGCGGACGACGACGTGGACGGGCCCGTGGACCTGGACGGGGACGGGTGGACCGAGGCGGCGGGGGACTGCGACGACGGGGATCCCGAGGTGCATCCCGATGCCGTCGAGGTGGCTTGCGACGCCGTCGACAACGACTGCGACGGGCAAGGCGAAGGCGCGGCCGTGGCAGAGGTCGACGGGCTGGAGTACGGGTCCTTCGCCGACGCCGTATCCGCCGCAGTCGACGGCAGCACGATCCGCATCTGCTCCGGCACCCACACAGAGCGGATCAAGATCCCCGACTACTACGAGGTGACAATCACGTCGGCCAGCGGCAACGCAGAGGACACGATCCTCGACGGCGAAGGGTCACATCGGGCCATCGTCTGCGGCCAACAGACCGCAGTGAGCGTGACCGACCTGACCATCCAGAATGGTCTGGGAGCCCAGTACGTCCCCGGGGACAGCTACTCAGGTGGCGGCGGGCTGGTCTCGAAGGGGCCGATCCTCACCCTGCAACGAGTGGATTTCATCGGGAACACCACCTCGAACTACATTGCCGATGGAGGCGCCGTGCACTTCCATCCAGACGCATTCGATCCCCGTCCGCCCAGCCTCTGGATCGAGGGCTGCCTCTTCGACGGAAACTCAACGGACACAACGGACCCCAACGCGGTGAACAACGGCGGCGCGATCGAGGCGTCCACCTACGAACAGGAACTGACCTTCACACTCATCGACTCGGTATTCGTCGGCAACGAGACCAACTGGTACGGTGGCGCGGTCTATCTGGACGCGGATCCGCTCGCCGCGACCATCGAACGTTGCTCCTTCGAGGGCAACGCTGCTCCGGACTACCGAGGTGGAGCGATCGAGGTGGACGCTCACGACAACGAGGTCACGTTCGTCATCGACGAGTCCGATTTCGTACAGAACACATCTGGCGACGACGGGGGTGCAGTCGACATCCAGGGCGGACAGGTCGCCCTGACGGTCACGAACACCGTCTTCGAGGCCAACGACGGTGACTGCGAAGGGGCTTCGGGCGGCGCTCTCAACGTCAATGGATGGCAATCGGTGACGGTCTCGAACTCGACCTTCACGGACAACCACACCGGCTACATCGGCGGGGCCATCTGCCTGGACAACCCACCCGAATACACGGCCTGGGCATCCATCACGAACTCGGCATTCGAGGGGAACTCGGCGGAGTACGACGGAGGGGCAGTCGGATTCCATCAATCGTCGGGCGATGCGCACATCGACGTCACCCTGGACGAGCTGACGTTCACGAACAACACCTCGCTCCACTACGGGGGCGCGTTGTCGGTTCACAACGGCTCAGCCCTGGCCGACATCTCCCTGACCAACAGCGTGTTCGAGGCCAACTCGGCCTTGCTGGCCGGGGCGCTCGACGTGAGCTACGGCGAGGTCGACCTGGACATCGAAAGCTGCTCGTTCATCTCCAACGAGGCCGAGCAGGCCTCGTCGGCACTCTACACGTACGCACGGGACCTCCCGTACACGGTCACACTGACCGATGTCATGCTCGACTCCAACGCGGTGACCGTGCTGCCGGACGAGGGCGCGGTCGCCTGGGTCTACGGTGAGATCACGATGACGTTGGACAGCTGCACCGTGGTGCGAAACACGGGCGGTGGTTTCCGACTGTGGGACGAGGCCACCACCATCCTGTACAGCGTGGACACGGACTGGGGCACGGGTGCGGACGACAACGACCCGTTCGACGTGGCCATCTGGGAAGGTGCGTCCTACGACTCCTTCGGTGCGGGGGAGTACTTCGCTTGCGACGGGGTGACGGGGTGCATCTGACACCACCCCGGCAGTTCTGGCCGGAATCCGGTCGAAAGTCCGGGGGTGATGGGCCACCCGGCGAGTTCTGGCCGTTCCCGGCCAGGAATCAGCGGGGGGCTCAGCGGAATTGAGTTGTCGGGTCCGTCGGCTTCGGTCCGGCGGACCTGCGCCTCCTTGACCCGACCTACGGGTCGGTGGGGGCGGGAGCGGGGGTGGATCGCACGATCTCCACGCCCACGATCCGGTCTCCCTGCCGGATGGCGTTCACCACGTCCATGCCCTCGGTGACGCGGCCGAACACCGTGTAGTGGCCGGTCAGGTGGGGCTGGCGGTCGTGGGTGATGAACCACTGGGAGCCCTCGCTGTCGGGCATGGGGCCGCGGGCCATGCCCAGGGTGCCGGGCTCGTAGGAGACCGGGTTGAACTCCGAGCGGAGGCGGTAGCCGGGGCCACCCCAGCCGGTGCCGTCCGGGTCGCCGCCCTGGGCCACGAAGCTGGGGATCACCCGGTGGAAGGTCAGGCTGTCGTAGAAGCCCTGCTCGGCCAGCTGCACGAAGCTGGCCACGGTCCCGGCGGCCATGTCCGGGAACAGCGCCACCTCCACCATGCCTCGATCGGTCTCGATGCGGGCGCCGGTCACGTCCGCGACGCCGTGCATCCCGTCCGCGAGCTCGGGCGCTGCGGCCCGCCGCGCCACCACGTTTCGCCCGGTCGCACGGATCGCCCGCGCCGCGGCCAGACGCACGAACTCGTCGTCGTCCTCCAGGGCCGCGTCCACCCAACCCTGGGGCACGTCACCCATCTCCACCAGTGCCTCGAGGACGTACAGCCGCACCTCCGAGCCCTCGAACCCGGGCCAGCGGTCGTATGCCTCGAGCATGGTGGCGCGAACCTGGTCGTCCCACTGGGCCTTCAGCGCGCCAGCGGCGATCACTGCCTCGGGCGCGGACTCACCGCTCAACGCGGCCAGCAGGTGGGACCGTGCCCGCGGGGGATCGGACGCTCCGAGCACTTCCAGCGCAGTCATCCGCACCAGCGGGTGAATCCCCTCCCCCGCCAGCAGCTCGTCCACCTCGGCCGCGGCCTGCTCGCCCTCGAGCCCCACCAGCACGGCGGCGCGGTTGGCACGCACGAACGGCTCGGGATCCTCCTCGACGATCTCCAGCAGGGCGACCGCGTCCGCCAGCTCCAGCGTGCCCACGGCCGCAGCCGCCGACGCCCGCACCGGCCCGTCCGCGTCGGTGAGCAGCGGCACCACCGCGTCCACCACCTCGTCCGGCCACGCCGCAGCCAATCCCAGCCCCGCAACCGCCATCTCCCGCACGGTCGGCTCGGGATCCGCGACCATCGTGCACAGGCGCTCTGCGGCCATGCGCACGGGCTCGTCCTTGCGCAGCAGCCCGCCCAGTGCCCGCGCGATCGCCACACGGACATCGGTGGAGGGCTGGACCTCCAGCATCCTCCCCAGCGCAGCTGCCGCGTCCTCGTGGCCCACCATCGCGATCGCCCGCGCAGTCACCGCCAGCACGGCCGTGTCCTCGCTGCTGCCCGCCACCATCACCAGGGCCTCGTGCGCCCGCTGTCGCACCCCCTCGTCCTCGGCCAGCTCGCACCGCACGAGCAGGTACGCGCTCCACCAGCGGATCTCCGGGTCGACCACCACCAGCGCGGGCAGCAGCGGATCCAGCAGCTCCCCGGTGATGGGCGAGGCGATCCCCCGCCGACCCAGCATGGCCATGCCCTCCAGCGCGGCGACCCGCTCCTTTGCCTCCCCGCCGAGCACCAGCTCCTCGAGCGTGCTCCACGAGTCCTTTCCCGCACCCGCACCCAGCGCCCGCGCGATCGCGCACCGCACCAGCAGGTCCTCCTCCTGCTCCAGCGCGGTGATCAGCGCCTCGCCCACGCGGTCCTCGACCAGCAGCCTCTCGGTGGCCTCGTCCACGGACCAGGCGTGGCTCAGCGACAGCGCGAACGCGGCCGCCTCACGCACCTCGGGCGCGTCGTCGTACAGCCGCCACGCGATCGGCTCCAGCGCCTCGGGCCGGCCCATGCGTCCCAACGCACGCACCGCCGCGCAGCGCACGCCCACGTCCGGGTGGCGCAGCAGGGGCACCACCTCGGACGCCGCGTCGCGGGACGCCTCCCGCTGGGCGACCTCGAGCAACGCCACGTGCACGTCGAGGTGCTCCTCTTCCGGAGCATTCCGTACCCCCGGGCCCGCGCCATCGCGGGGGCAGCCGGTGAGGATCAGCATCGCCAGGACCAGGATCGTCAGGGTTCGCATGGCACGACTATGCCGCGCGCGCGCCGCGGGCGAAAGCCGTTGGCGCCGAACGAAGCGCCGTGGCACAGTGGTGGGCCCCCTGATCCCCGGGGGCCTGGAGGCTGGCGATGGGCGAGGTCACACGCGAACCCCCGACCGTGGTGGTGGCCCTGGGCGGCCACGCGTTCATGAGCTCCGGCGAGGAGGCCCGGGTCGAGGTCTACGAGCGGCGTGCCGCCCAGATCAGCGACCACCTGATGACGCTCGTGGGGCGCAACTACAACCTGGTGATCACCCACGGCAACGGCCCGCAGGTGGGCCACCTGCTGGCCATGAACGAGCACGCACGGGAGAAGTTCCCCGCCAATCCGCTGGACGTGCTGGTGGCCGAGACCCAGGGCAGCCTGGGCTACATCCTGCAGCAGGCCCTGCTCAACACGTTGCGGCGACGCCAGCTGCGACGGTACGTGGCGACCTTCGTGACCCAGGTGCTGGTCAACACCGAGGACCCGGCCTTCATGGATCCCACCAAGCCGGTGGGCGCGTTCTTCGATGAAGAGGAGGCGAAGCGACGCCGCGACGAGCTGGGCTGGGACATCGTGAACCAGGTGAACCGCGGCTGGCGCCGGGTGGTGCCGTCACCGCCGCCGCTGAAGGTGATCCAGTGGGACTCGATCCGGCATTCCGCGCGCCAGGGCAACCTGGTGATCGCGGGCGGCGGCGGCGGGATCCCGGTGCGCAAGGACGCGGACGGCAACTACGAGGGCGTGGAGGCCGTGGTGGACAAGGACCTCACCAGCGCGGTGCTGGCCACGCAGATCGGGGCCGAGCTGCTGATCATCCTGACCGACGTGCCCGAGGTGTACCTCGACTACGGCACGCCGAAGCAGCGGCCGCTGACCGCGCTGACGATCAAGCAGACCGAGCGCTGGCTGGACGCGGGGCAGTTCCCGGTGGGCAGCATGGGGCCCAAGGTCAGGGCGGTGATGACCTTCCTCAAGGCGGGGGGCAAGCGGGGACTGATCACCACGCCGGACAACCTCGAGGAGGCGCTCGACGGGGTGTCGGGGACGCACTTCGTGGGGAGGATCTGAGGCGTCGGGTCCGTCGGCCTGCGGCCTCCTTGACCCGACCTACCTTCTCTAGTCCGTCGAGACCGTCCAGGCGGTGGCGCGATCCAGGGACTGGCGCAGCTCGTAGTGGCCGGGGCTGGCCTGCAGGCCGCGCTCCAGGTAGGGGATGGCCTGGTCGGGGCGGCCGGACTTCTCCAGGCAGTGGCCCAGGTCGCCGGCCTCGCGGCCGGTGAGCATCACCATGGAGTTGGCCTGCCACATCATCTGCACGCCGTTCTCCGGGTCTCCGCCGCGGCAGGTGGCGCGGCCCAGCTGAAACAGCACGCGGGGGTCCTCCTGCAGGTCCAGGGACGAGCGGTAGGCCTCGGTCGAGCCGCCGAAGTCGTCCAGCATCTCCAGGCACAGGCCGTAGTTGGCCAGGAACACCGGGTCGTCGGGGCGCAGGGCGAGCACCTCCTCGAAGAACCCGCGCGCCTCGGCGTAGTTGCCGCGCCGCAGCTCGGCCACGGCCGCCTCGTGCAGCAGGCCGGCCTGGCGCGCGCGGGAGATGCTGACCCCGGCCAGCGCGGTCAGGCCCAGGGAGGCCCCCACCAGCAGCACCGAGACCAGCAGCTTGCCCTGCTTCATGACCGCTCCCACAGACCCGAGCATCGTAGCCGTGCGCCCGGGCCGGGCACAACCGGGGGAGGCGTGCGGGAGCGCCCCGGGTTGCGGGACGATCTGGAATGATTATGTTTACCTGGCCGAAGGCCAGGTAAACCAATATTAGCCAGCAAATTCATGTATTTATCTCTTGACGCCGTGGGTGACGTGACAAGGTTATCCACAGACAGGAGGTACAACATGGCTCTCATTCGATACAGACGAAACCGCGCACTGCCGGTCACCCCGTGGTTCGGCAACTTCATGACCCACGATCCCTTCGGGGACGACTTCCTCCGCCGGTTCTTCGGCGAACCGGACACGGCCGGGCGGCCCGTGGCGCTCAGCCCGGCCGTGGACGTCGCCGAGGACGACGGCGCCTACATGGTGACCGCCGAGCTGCCCGGGTTCTCCGGCGACGACGTGAAGGTGGAGGTCGAGGACGGCGTGCTGAGCTTCAGCGCGGAGCGATCCGAGGAGAGCGAGCAGCGCACGGAGGGAAGGCGGGTGGTGTGCGAACGCCGCTTCGGGACCTTCAGCCGCTCGTTCCGGCTGCCCGAGGACGTGGACGCCGACGCCATCACCGCGGATCTCAAGGACGGCCTGCTGACGCTGACCGTGCCCAAGGTGGAGGTGGTGGAGGCGAAGCCGAAGCAGATCGAGGTGCAGGTGGACTGACCCGTACTCACGGTCGGTGATCGGACCCGGCGGGTCCGATCACCGGAGGACGAGGTTGCGGAACAGGTCGACGTTCTCGCGCAGGGAGCGCTTGACGATGCAGGTCTGCAGGCACGGGCGCTTGCACTCGATGATGCCGCGGCGGACCTCCTCGGCCCGTTCCGACGTCCAGACGCGGTCGATGGAGTCGTGCTGGATGTTGCCGATCGGGTCGAAGGCGTGCTCGCACAGGTACACGTCGCCCTCGGGGTGCAGGAACAGGTTCTTGACCCCCACGTGGCAGACGTCACGCTCCATGTTGGGCAGGTTGATGTCGCGGAAGTAGGGCTTGTACAGCTGCAGGTTGGCCACCGAGTTGAGGATCGGCGCTCCCGACCGCTTGCGGTCGATCAGCTCGTCGATCACCCGGTCGAGCAGCGCGAAGTCCACCTCGAACTGCACCCGCGCGCCGCGAGACCACAGCGGGATCACGGGCTGGAAGTAGATCGAGAGGTTGCCGCGACGGCGCACCCAGCGCACCAGGTCGGGCAGCTCGGCCAGGTTCTGCCGCATCACCGTGGCCTTGACGATCATGCGGAACTGGGCACGGTACTGCCGCCGGAACTCGGTGAAGTGCTCCAGGCACTCCATCACCTTGTCGAACGCGCCGCGGCGGCCGCGCAGGGCGTCGTGGGTCCGGGCGCGGGTCCCGTCCAGGGAGATGCTGACGTTGAACGGGTCGGCCTTGACGGTCTCGCGGGCCATCTCCCGGTCGATGTGCAGGCCGTTGGTGATGAATCCCGCGAGGATGCCGTTGTCGTTGCAGAAGCGCAGGATGGAGACGAAGTCACCCCGCAGGTAGGCCTCGCCGCCGTTGAAGTTGACGTGGTACGGACCCAGCCAGCGGCGCATCTGCAGCAGCACGCGGGTCCAGTCGTCGGTGGGCAGCTCCTCGATGGGGTCGCGGCGCCACATGTCGCACATGGCGCAGCGGGCGTCGCAGCGAGAGGTCAGCGCCACGTAGATCGAGGTGGGCTTGCACAGCAGTCGGCCGCTGCGGATGGTCTCCCGCTGCAGCTGCGCCTGCATGGCCTGGGCCGCAGTGAACCGCGCCAGCGTGCGCGCACGCCGGGCCCGGCGCGCGGTGAGTCGCGCGCGCGAGGTCAGATCGAACGTGGCGTCCGTGCTCTCCATGGTCTACAGCCGGAGCTTGTCTTGTAGGTGCTTTGGGCCGGTTTCGCAACGGCCAAGCCCCTGTTGCCGCGTCCGTCGCGCCTGTGCGATGCTCCGACACCCGGCCGGCCGAAGACGATCGCGGTCTGATCGTCCGGTTCTCCCAGGAGGTCCACCATGCCCCGCTCGCCGCTCCTGCTCGCCCTGGTGTTCGTGCTGTGCACGCCCGCACGCGCCCAGGAGATCCCGTACACCGCGTTCGAGCTCGACAACGGCCTGCAGGTCGTGTTCCACGAGGACCACGCCCTGCCGCTGGTGACGGTCAACATCGTGTACCGCTACGGATCGCTGGACGAACCCGAGGGCCAGACCGGGTACGCCCACCTGGCCGAGCACCTGATGTTCATGGGCACCGAGCGGGTGCCCGGCGGGTCGTTCGACCAGATCATGGAGGCCGGCGGGGGGTGGAACAACGCCGGCACCGGCGATGACTCGACCACCTACTACGACGTCGGGCCGGCCTCGCTGCTGCCCACGCTGCTGTGGCTGGAGGCAGATCGCATCGAGCGGATCGGACCGGACATGGATCAGCACAAGCTGGACCTGCAGCGAGACGTGGTCCGGAACGAGCGGCGCCAGAACTACGAGGTCGCCCCGTACGGGGTGGCCTGGCTGGCCATGCCCGAGCGGGTGTTCCCCGCCGGCCACCCCTACGCCCACACCGGCATCGGCTCCCACGAGGACCTGATCGCGGCCACGGTGGAGGACTTCCAGCGGATCTACGCGACCGGCTATGCCCCGGCCAACGCGTCGATGGTGGTGGCCGGGGACTTCGATCCGGAGGCTACCCGGGCCCTGATCGAGCGGCTCTTCGCCGACATCCCCGGCGGCGAGCTGCTGCAACGACCGGAGCCGAGCGCCGTGACCCTGGACGCACCGAGCCGGGTGGTGATCGAGGACCAGATCGAGATCCCCCGGCTGGTCATGCTGTGGCACAGCCCGCCGTGGCTGGCGCCCATGGACGCGGAGCTGGACCTGGCCGCATCGATCCTGGGTGAGGACAAGGTGGGACGGCTGAACCAGGCCGTGGTGCTCGACCAGCAGCTCGCGCCCTGGGTGAGCGTGTTCCAGTCGTCGAGCCTGCTGGGCTCGAACTTCATGGTGATGGCCGACGCCCTGCAGGGCGTGGGCATCGACGAGCTGGAGCGGGCGATCGACGCGGAGCTGGACGCGTTCGCCGCCAGCGGGCCCACCGAGGCCGAGCTGGCGCGGGCCCGCAACGGCTGGGAGGCGTCGTTCGTGGGCTCGCTGGAGGCCCTCGAGGACCGCGCGGACACGCTCAACCGCTACTGGCTGCATACGGGCGATCACGGAACCCTGGGCACGGACATGGCGCGCTACTCCGAGGCGACCGTGGCCGACGTCCGGGCCGCGTTCGATGCGGTGGTGGTGCCCGAGCGGGTGGTGATGTGGATCGTGCCCGAGGGCGAGGCCGCCGCGTGGGTCGAGGCCGGCGTGGCCGAGGCCTGGGTACCGGCGCCGCCGCCCGAGGAGCCTGCGGCGGATGCGGTCCCGGTCCCGGAGGAGGATCCGGACGCGGACGAGGCCCCCCCCGAGGCCTCTGACGCGGCCGTGGACGGTGAGGGGGACGAGTCGGTCGAGGAGGAGCCGCCCTCGCCCCGCGACATCCGCCCCGACGATCTACCGTGGAAGGACTTCACCGCGCCGGTGCCCGAGGTGTTCACCCTCTCCAACGGCCTGGAGGTCTGGTACAGCGAGCGCGACACCATCCCCGCCCTGGTCACCGCGCTGGTGATCCCCGGCGGCGCGGCCTGCGACCCGGCGGGCAAGGCCGGGCTGGCCGAGTTCACCGCCGACCTGATGGACGAGGGCGCGGGCCGGCTCGACGCGACCGAGCTGGCCGATGTGTTCGCCAGCAACGGCGCCTGGATCTCGACCTGGGCCGGCAGCGAGTCGCTGATGGTGGGGGCCTGGACCCTCAGCCGCAACGCCGCCGAGGTGCTGCCTCACGTGGTGGACGTGGTGGCACGGCCCGACCTGGCGAAGCCCGACTTCGACCGGGTGCGCGCCCAGACCCTGTCCTACCTGGTCCAGCGCACACAGGACCCCGGGGACGTGGCGTCCGTGGTCGGCTGGCGCCGGTTCTACGGCGACGGCCACCCCTACTCGTGGCCCAACGCGGGGTTCACCGACTCGGTGTCCTCGATCACGCTGCGGGACGTGCGGGCCTGGCACCGCCGCCACGTGACCCCTGCGGGCGCCCGCCTGGTGGTGGTCGGCGATCCGGGCGACCAGCCCATCCAGGACCTGCTGGAGGACACCTTCGGCCAGTGGAAGCCGCGCAAGGCCGCGCCCGAGCCCGATTTCCCCGAACCGGCGTGGGCCACCCGCGACGAGCTGCAGGTCTTCCTCGTCGACCGGCCGGGCTCGCCCCAGACCGTGATCCGGGTGCAGATGCAGGGGCAGACCGCCCTGGACGCGGGCCGGCTGCAGACCAACCTGGTCAACAAGGTGCTGGGCGGCTCGTTCACCAGCCGGCTGATGCAGAACCTGCGCGAGGACAAGGGCTGGACGTACGGCGCGGGCTCCGCGCCGCTGTATTTCCGCCACGACGGCAGCACCGTGGTGCGCACCTCCCTGGAGGCGCAGTACACGGGCGCGGCCCTGGACGAGATCTTCGGTGAGCTCGACCGGCTGAGCGGACAGGGCCTGGCCGACGAGGAGCTGGGCAAGGCCGTGCGCTCGCTGCAGAACGACCACGTGGAGACCCACGGCTCGATCACCTCGGTCACCTGGCAGCTCGCCAGCCTGGCGGACTCCGGCCTGCCGCCGGATGCGGCCGCGGCGTGGCTGGCGGCGGCCCCGTCGCTCACGGTCGACGACCTGTCCGCCCACGCGGCCACCCTGTACCCGCGGCAAGGCGCGATCGTGGTGCTGGTCGGGGACGGCGAGGCGATCCGCGCGCAGCTGCAGGCCCACGGCTACCCGGAACCGCGGCTGTGCGACGCCGAAGGTGCGCTCGGGCCTTCCAACTGACCGGCGGTATCGGGTAGATTCAAGCTCCGCAGGCGTGTCGGGCCGGACCGACCGGGCCGGGGGATGACGAAACGCCGAGAAGAGGATGTCATGGGTGACAAGGACGACGTCTCGACGACCATCATCAACCGGCGACGGGGGGACCTCCCGCGCACGGCGCTGCCGCCGGGCATCCGCGGCAGCCTGAAGTTCATCGACGGGCCGGACAAGGGCCGCGTGGAGCCCCTCGACAAGCCGATCAACGCCATCGGCCGGCACCGGGACAACGACGTCAAGCTCAACGACCACGCCGCGTCGTCGCACCACTGCGTGATCTTCTTCGCCCAGTCCATGGAGTGGCGGATCGAGGACGTGGGCAGCACCA
>CAZXHG010000178.1:0-21182 GCA_964639985.1 uncultured Rickettsiales bacterium | reverse complement strand
TCCTGCTGTACGGCGGTGGCACCCACGAGGTGCTGCTCAACTACCTGGGCAAGCTGTACCTGAAGGAATAGGAGAGGCGAGCGATGGAGATCGTCGTCTGTGTGAAGCAGGTGGCCGACCCCGAGGCCATCGTGGAGGTGACGCCCGACGGCGGGCTGCAGGTGGAGGACCGCTGGGTCACCGGGTTCTTCGACGAGGTCGCCGTGGAGCAGGCCCTGCAGCTGCGGGACCGCCTCGGCGGCCGGGTGACGGCCGTGACCGTGGGCACGGGCAAGGCCACGGACGCGCTGCGGCGCGCCATCGCCATGGGCGCCAACCGGGCGATCCAGGTGGACGACCCCCTGGCCACCGAGCTCGATGGCGTGGGCGTGGCCCGCGCCCTGGCCGCGGTGGTGCAGGCCGAGGGCGCGGACCTGGTGCTGTGCGGCAAGGCCTCCATGGACGCCGAGGCCGGCGTGGTCGGCCCGGCCCTGGCCGCCCTCCTGGGCTGGCCGCACGCGTCCGAGGTGGTGGCCCTGGAGCTGGCCGAGGATGCCACGTCCCTGACCTCCGCCCGGGTGGTGGAGGGGGGGCGCCGCAGCGAGCGCTGCGCGCTGCCCGCGCTGATCGCGGCGGGCAAGGGCCTGGCCGAGCCGCGCGTGCCCCCGGTGACCGGCGTGATGAAGGCCATGCGCGCGCCCATCGACCGCCGTAGCCTCGCGGATCTGGGGGTCGAGGTCGGACCGCCGACCTGGACCACGCGGAGCCACGCGCCGCCGACGGAGCGCGGCGGGGTGACCATGGTGGAGGGGGACTTCCCGGCCAACGTGCACGCGCTCGTGGGTGCGCTGCGGGACGAGGGGGTGCTGTGATGAGCCTGTGGGTGATCGTCGAGAGCACCGGGGACGGCCTGCGCAAGGTGGGCCTTGAGCTGCTGGGCCGCGGCCGTGAGCTGGGCGTGGTCACCACCGCGGTCCTGCTGGGCGGCGATGCGGACGAGGCCTCCGCCGAGCTGACCGGCCGCGCGGACGCCCTGATCGTGGTGCAGGCCGACGCGCCGCTGGCCTCGGACGCCGCCGCCGCGGCCCTGGCCCGGCTCGCGTCCGAGCGGCGCCCCGGGCTGGTGGTGGCCGGCACCACCGCGGCCGGGCGCGACACCCTGGCCCGTGCCGCCGCCCTGCTCGGCGTGGGCGTGGCCGCCGGCTGTACCTCGCTGGAGCAGTCCGACGGCGCCTGGGTCGTTCGTCGCCCGGTGCAGGGCGGAAAGGCCTATGCTGAACAGGCCGCGGCCGGACTCGCGTTCGCGACCGTGCGTCCCAACACCTTTGCGCTGCCGGATGCCGTGGGAGCAGCGCCCGCCGTCGAGCTGTGGACCGATCCCGCTGGCAGCACGTCCGCCATCGAGTCCCTGGCCTTCGAGCCGTCCGCGGGTGGCCGCGTGCCCCTGCAGGAGGCGGCCGTGGTCGTGGCCGGCGGCAGGGGCGTGGGCTCGGCCGAGGACTTCGCCCTGGTCGAGCAGCTGGCCGACGCGCTCGGCGGCGCCGTGGGCGCCAGCCGCGCCGTGGTCGACGCCCGCTGGCGGCCGGTGGAGGAGCAGGTGGGCAAGAGCGGCCGCACCGTGGCCCCGGACCTGTACTTCGCCGTGGGCATCTCCGGCGCCATCCACCACACCATGGGCATGGACACCTCGGGCGTGGTCGTGGCGATCAACAGCGACGCCAGCGCCCTGATGTTCCAGCACGCGGACTACGGCCTCGTCGGGGACTCCCGGCAGATCCTGCCCGCCCTGATCGAGCGGCTGAAGGGCTGAGAATCCCGGCATGAGCGACTGCAACAAGGTCGACGTGATCGTGGTCGGCGCCGGTCCGGCCGGCCTGGCCTGCGCCTGGGTCGCGGCCTCGGCCGGGCTGCAGGTGCTGGTGCTGGAGCGCGGTGACGCGGCCGGCACCAAGAACATCACCGGCGGCCGGCTGTACCTGGACGCCCTGCGCGGGCTGGAGCCCGACCTGGTCGAGGGCCTGCCCCTGGAGCGCAGCGTCACCCGCGAGTCGATCTGCCTGATGGCGGACGACGCCTCCACCACGATCAGCTGGCGCGGGCACCGCGTGGACCGTGACCCGCCCCACTCCGCGACCGTGCTGCGCGGGGCCCTGGACGCGCACCTGGCCGAGAAGTGCGGCGAGAAGGGTGCGTTCGTCATCCCCTCCACCGCGGTCAAGGAGCTGGTGATGGACGGCTCCCGGGTGACCGGCGTGGTCGCCGGGCCGGAGACCTTCACCGCGGAGGGGGTGGTGGTGGCCGAGGGCGCGCTGTCGATGCTGGGGGGGCTGGCGGGCCTGCACGGCGGTGTGCACGGCGCCCATTTCGCGGTTGGCGTCAAGGAGGTGCTGGCCCTGGAGCGCGGCCGCCTCGAGGACCGCTTCAACCTCGAGGGCGACCAGGGTGAGGCGCGGCTGTTCATGGGCGCGGTGACCCGCGGCCAGATGGGCGGCGGGTTCGTGTACACCAACCGCGAGTCCATCTCCCTGGGCGTGGTCGTGGGACTGCACGGCTACCGCGAGGGGAGCAACACCGAGCGCACGTCCGAGCTGATGGAGGCGTTCAGGGAGCGCCCCGAGATCCGGCCCCTGGTCCGGGATGCGAAGCTCGTGGAGTACAGCGCCCACGTGGTGCCCGAGGGTGGCATCGACGCCGCGCCGAGGCGGGTGGGCGACGGCGTGCTGGCCGTGGGCGACGCCGCCGGCCTGGCCCTCAACCACGGCCTGACCGTGCGCGGCATGGACCTGGCCCTGGCGTCGGGCGTGCTCGCGGGCCGCGCCATCCTGGAAGCCCGCGAGGCCGAGGACTTCACCGCCGCCGGCCTCGCCGGCTACGACGTGATGCTCGACGCCAGCTTCGTGGGCCAGGACATGCACACCTTCCGTGCCGCAGCCAGCGTGCTCGGCCGGGAGCGCTGGTACCAGGTCTACCCGAAGGCCGTGTGCGACATGCTCGGCGAGCTGTTCTGGTTCGGCGACGGCCCCAAGGACAAGCTGTTCAGCACCGCGTGGAAACACATCTCGCGGGACTTCCTCACCATGAATGGCCTCAAGGACGGCTGGGAGGCGCGACGGATATGAGCAGGGTCGCCGACAAGCTGACCACGGTGGCGATCAAGCCCCAGGCCGACAGCCACATCGTGCCCGATCAGGCGAAGTGCGCCACCTGCACGGCGCGCCCCTGCATCCCGGCCTGCCCGGCCGAGCTGTGGGAGCTCAACGACGAGACCGGCGAGATGACGGTCGAGTTCGCCGGCTGCCTCGAGTGCGGCACCTGCATGCTGGTGTGTCCCCTGGACGCGGTGGACTGGCAGATCCCCGAGGGCATGTTCGGGGTGCAGTTCCGGTACGGCTGAGCCCGCGACGGCGCCGGCCCACGAACAGGGCGGCGAACAGACCCAGGGGCATCAACGAGGGTACGCCCCCGTCGCCCGTGGCGTGCCCGCAGCCACACCCCGACTCCCACGAGCCGTCGTCGTCGTCCCCGGGCTGGCCGTCGTCGTCATCGTCGTCGTCGTCGCTGCCCGGCGGGCAGTCGGGATCGTCGCCGTCGACCGCGCCGTCGCAGTCGTTGTCCACGCCGTCGTCGCAGTCCTCGGCGTTGCCCGGGAAGGCCGTGGGATCGGTGTCGTCGCACTCCCACGGCGCGAGGAAGCCGTCCAGGTCCTCGTCCACCTGGTTCGCGCACGCGTCGCCCAGGCCGTCGCCGTCGGAATCGACCTGGTCCGGATCGGCCAGGCGCGGACACACGTCCTCGCTGTCGGGGATCCCGTCGCCATCGTCGTCCGTGTCGCAGCCGTCGCCCGCGCCGTCGCCGTCCGTGTCGAGCTGGGCCGGGTCCGGGAACCCGGGACAGAGGTCCTCCGCGTCGTCCACGCCGTCGTCGTCGAGGTCGTGCCCCTCCACGCCCGGACAGGTGCCACTCTTGGTGAACGTGGTGAGGGTCACGTCACCGCGGGCCCCGTCCGACCAGTACACCGGCACGTGCACGTGCCAGAACCAGCCCCGGGTCTCGACCAGGTCGTGGAACTGCCAGTGGGAGCCGCTGCCGTTCCAGGTGCCCACCTGCTCGAACCCGTGGCCGAAGTCCACGGCGAACTGCTTGTCGTACACCAGCCCGATCACCAGCACCGTGCCCTGGTGGTCGATGGCCACGCGGGGCTTGCCGCCGTGGCCGTTGCAGTCGAACAGGTCGTGGGGCTGGCTCCAGTCCCCGGAGCTCTTGTCGACCACGTGCATGCGGCCGTTGGCCGCGTCGTCGGTCTCGTGCATGGGGTAGGCCACGTGGGGCACGCCGCCATCCGTTGCCGCGACCTCGGGCCAGAACCCCACCGGCCCGGCGCCGTTGCCCTCGGTGGCGTTGGGCTCGTCGGTGATGCGCGTGTAGTCCTCGGGCCAGCCGTGCTCCGGGGTCCACAGCCAGTAGTAGGCCTGGTACTCGTGCAGGGGGCCGTCCGGGTCGTCGAACGAGTCGAAGCTGACCGCGTGCAGGTTGCCCTGCGGATCGGTGGCGCCGTGGGTCGTCCAGCCGTTGTCCACCTGCACGGCCGGCTCGAAGCCCGCGCCGTGGTCCACGGTGTGGAAGGTGCGGCGGGAGGAGCCGTCGTAGGCCGAGGTCCAGGTCAGCATGTGGACCCGGTCCGTGGGGTCCCGCTCCAGCGTGGCGTGCAGGCCGCCGAGCTCGGGATCGCCCAGGGACCACGGCATGATGTTCTCGGGTTCGGACCAGCCGGACGTGTACCGGGTGTGGTGCACGCCGGTCTCGTCCGCGATCACCACCCGCGGCCGGCCGTAGCCGTCCAGCACCAGGTCGATGGCGTGCAGGAACACCCCCTCGCTGTTGCTGGCCGGCCAGATCCCGCGGTTGCCCACGATCACCTCTCGGCCCCACTCCGGGCCCCAGAAGTGGCGGTACACGATGGCGTCGCCCCGGTCGTACAGCACCACCGGCTCCTCGGTGACCGGATCGAGGGCCATGCGCACGGACGTGCCCGTGCCGAGGATCTCGTCCTCGCCCTGCACCAGCTCGCACTGGGCCACGGCGGAGCTGGGGAACAGCAGGGACAGCGCGAGTGAGGCGGCGGCGAATCGGTGGTGCATGGTTCTCCCCTCGGCTGCCGTTGGATCCTACCGGCCCGTGGCAGAGAATAGGGAGCGAATGTCATGGCCCACCGAGGAGGACCCATGACCGGAACCACTCTCTCCCGCATCCGCCTGTACCAGGGCGACATCACCCGCATGGACGTGCACGCCATCGTCAACGCGGCCAACCGCAGCCTGCTGGGCGGCGGCGGCGTGGACGGCGCCATCCACCGGGCCGCCGGCCGGCAGCTGCTGGCCGAGTGCAGCACCCTGGGCGGGTGCGAGACCGGGGACGCGAAGATCACCGGCGGGTACGACCTGGCCGCCCGGCACGTGATCCACACGGTCGGGCCGGTGTTCTCGAGCCTGGAGCGGGACGAGCCGCAGCTGGCCTCGTGCTACCGTCGCTGCCTGGAGGTGGCCGTGGACAGCGGCGTGAAGACGATCGCCTTCCCCGGCATCTCCACCGGCGTCTACCGCTTCCCCATGCCCGAGGCCTGCCGGATCGCGTTCGACGCGGTGATCGCCTTCCTGGACCAGCACGACGAGATCGACGAGGTGACCTTCTGCCAGTTCGGCACGGACGCGCAGATGCTGTACCAGCGCGAGCTGGCGCGCCGGCAGGGACGGTAGCAGGCCGTGGCTCATGGTTGACGCCGGGCTGCGAGCCGTCGCGCTGGCGGCGGTGTGCCTCGGCCTGGGCCCGGCCTGCTCCGGCCCGGGGCCGGCCGGCGCGTTCATCGACTCGGTGACCGTGGAGCCCTGTGTGGACGTGGGCCCCTGCGTGACCGTGCGCTGGACCACCACCCCGGAGACGGACGGGTACGTGGACTACGGGGTCGGGGAGCCCGAGGGGCATCGGCGGGACTCCTCGAGCGGGCGTGCCGCGGAGCACGAGGCCGTCCTGCTGGGCGTGAAGCCGTCCCGGACGTACCAGTACAAGGTGGTCGCGGTCGAGGACGGGGAGCCCGTGGACTCGATGGCAGGGGAGTTCCACACGTCAGCCGTGCCCGTGGCCCTGGGCGGCACTCACGTCCAGCAGGCCGGAGGCCCGGTCGGCGGATTCGTGGTCGCGTCCACGATCGGTGCGGTGAACGGGGTGGTCGTCTTCGACCGCGACGGGGACTACCTGTGGTGGCACCTGCTCGGGGAGCCCGACGTGTTCGCGGTCGGCGCGACCCTCGCCCACGACAGTGGCTCCGTGTTGTACGGCGTGTTCGACCCCCAGTCCTACGAGGGCGACGACTCGTGCATCGTCGAGGTCTCGCTCGACGGCGCCGTGGTGCAGCAGTACGCCACGCCCGGGCTGCACCACGACCTCGCCGAGCTGCCGGACGGCACCCTGGCCTACGTGGCCCACGATATCCGCGAGACGGAGGGCGGGCAGGTCCGTGGCGACCGGATCATGCAGGTGGAGCGCGGCGGCGAGCCCGTGCAGGTGTGGTCGGTCTGGGACCACCTCGAGTTCGTGCCGGACGGGGTGGCGGACGACGGCGGTTGGACCCACGCCAACTCCGTGGCGTACGACCCGGACACGGATCGCTACCTCGTGTCCCTGCGCAACCTCGGGACCGTGGTCGAGGTGGACCGTGGCACCGGGCAGGTCCTGCGGTGGATCGGCGGATCGGACAGCGACCTGGAGTTCGTCGGGATCGACCCGTTCGAGCAGCAGCACGAGGCCGAGCCGTTGCCCGGTGGCCTGCTCGTGTTCGACAACGGCACCGAGGAGACCCTGTCGTCCCGCGTCGTGGAGCTGGCCCTGGACGACGAGGCGGGCGTGGCGAGCCACGCGTGGTCCTTCACCCCCGACCCGCCCACGTACGTGCCCGCATTCGGCGGTGTGCATCGGCTGGCGTCGGGCGACACCCTGATCAGCTGGTCCTCGGCCGGTCAGATCGACGAGGTGACCCCGGCGGGCGAGGTGGTGTGGCGACTCAACAGCGCCATGGGGGTGGGGTTCGGCTATCCCTCGTGGATCGAGGGGGATTCGCAGTAGCGATGGGCTAGTGAGGAAGCCAGGCGTCTCCCTGCCAGACGGCTTGCAACTCCTCGGCGAGCTCCCCCTGCACGTCCTCGGCGCGGAACAGTACCGCGCCGTCGGCGCCGAGCAGCCGCGCCATCTCCACCTGGGTCACCGCCTCGGTGGCCTGGTCCTCGCCGAACACGTGCAGACCCACGCCGATGTACAGGTGGGTGTCCTCGTCGTTGGACTGCAGCGCGCCCTGGGTCAGGCCCACGAAGTTGCCGTGGTCGGCCGTGTAGTGCATGGGCGCGGCGAAGTCGAGCAGGTCCTGGTCCAGCCAGCTCTTCCAGTTCTGACCGATCAGGGCCGGATCGCCGTCCGGCTCGAACTGGGAGAACACGGCCGCGGACACGGCCCGGGGTGGGGTGAAGGTGTCGGCCAGGGCGCGAACCTGCTCCACGAACGCGGTCACCTGTGCGGCCTTGAACTCCAGCCAGCGCTCGTCGTCGTCGGCCAGGTCGAGGGGGTCGTCGCCGTGCAGGGCCATGAATTCCGTGCGGCACAGATCGCAGAAGCAGTACCCCGCGCCCGGGTAGCGCACGTAGTCCAGGTGGATGCCGTGCACGTCGTGCTCGGCCAGGATCTCGTCGACCACGTCCAGGGCCCGCTGCCGCACCTCGGGCCGGGTGGGGCAGCCGAAGCTGGTGTTCGGCAAGCCGTCACGGTCCACGGCCG
Source organism: uncultured Rickettsiales bacterium (assembly GCA_964639985.1). Taxonomy (GTDB): domain Bacteria; phylum Myxococcota_A; class UBA796; order UBA9615; family CAYRNR01; genus CAZXHG01. The sequence goes on along the minus strand of CAZXHG010000178.1, from coordinate 13,385 downwards.
CGTACTCGGGGTGCGCTTCCAGTAGCGAGTCGGTGTGGTACACGCAGGTCCAGGGGTGCACCTCGATGCGGTCGTCCGGGGCCGCGTCCAGGGCCGCGTCCCGGTAGGCGGCCAGCAGGTCGTACTGCCCCCAGCCCTCCTCCACGCCCGTCACCTCGGACGCGTACAGCGCCCGGCTGCCCTTGACCAGCGGCAGCAGCAGGTTCACGCCGAGGTCGGCCAGCTCGTGCACCCGCGCGTCGATCGCGGCTGGCCCCTCCACGGGATCGCTGCCGAACGGCGAGGCCCACAGCCACACCCCGCGAGCCTCCTGCATCGGCGGCGGCGCGGCCGAGTCGTCGTCATCGGCCGAGTCGTCGTCGTCCGGCAAGGGCGTGGCCGAGTCATCGTCGTCCCCGGCCGTGGCGTCGTCGTCCGCGACGTCGTCATCGCACGGGGGGCAGGGATCGTCGGAGCGGCCGCAGGCCACGACAAGCGTCAGCGAGATGAGGAGCGGGACTGCGTGTCTCACGCGCCGATCGTACCCCATTGTTGACGTGTACGGAAATCAACCGTACATTTGGTCGTGGAGACACATCATGGCAGAACCGAGACGAGACGACCGCCTCGACGTGCGCATCTCGCGCGAACACAAGGCCCTGATCACGCGAGCCGCGGCCGTGTCCGGGCAGCCGGTGTCGGCCTTTGCGATCGCGGCCATGGTCCAGCGTGCTCGCGTGGTGCTCGCCGAGCACGAGCACACGGTGCTTTCGGCCCGCGACTGGGATGCCTTCATGGATGCCATGGACGACGACCAGCCCACGGACCGGCTGCGTGGGGCCGCTCGCCGGTACCTGGACCGGCGTGACTGAGTCGCCCTCTCCCTGGGAGATCCACCGTATTCGCCGCGAGCACCTGCGGCGCGAGTTCGACTGCGGTGTGCCGTCGCTCGACCAGTACCTGGTGCGGTTCGCGCGGCAGAATGACGAGCGGGGCATCGCGCGCACCCATGTGGCGACCGAACCCGGCGAGCTTCGCGTGCTGGGCTACCACTCCATGCGCAGCGGTGCGGTGGCGCGCGACGACCTGACCGATGACCTGCGCCGCCGGCTGCCGAGGTACCCCGTCCCGGTGGTGCACCTCGCCCGGCTCGCCGTGGACCTGACCGCGCAGGGACAGGGGCTGGGCGAGCACCTGCTGATGGACGCGCTGCGGCGGTCGCTGCAGGTGGCCGACGTGGTGGCCGTTCACGGTGTGGAGGTGGTGGCCGAGGACGAGCGGGCGCGGGGCTTCTACCTGGCGTTCGGATTCCGTCCGCTGGTCGACGACCGGCTGCACCTGTACCTGGCGATGGGGGCGGTGCGGAGGGCGTTCTCAGCCGGCTGAATCCTGGACGAACTCGTAGGTCATCGCCGCCTCCAGGGCTGGATGACCTCGTCGTCCCAGGCGGAGCCGCGGCCGCGGGAGCCGTCCTCCATGTCAACGAACGCGTCGGGCAGGCCCTCCAGCAGGTAGGCCGTGCTCTGCGGCGCGCGGTGCGCACGCGCCGCGCCCCAGAACACCCGCTGGCCCAGGGCCTCGTTGGTGCGCGTGATGACCAGCTCGTCCCGGGCGCGGGTCATGGCCACGTACAGGATCCGGCGCTCCTCCTCCTCGTCGTCGTCGTCGCCGAGGCTGCGGGAGTGGGGGTAGTTGCCCGGCTCCACGCGGATCAGGTAGCACACCGGCGCCTCGGTGCCCTTGGCGCTGTGCACGGTGATCAGGGACACGGCGTCGTCGTCCTCGGCCCGGTCGCGGTTGGCGCTGTACACCGGCTCGAGCGCGTACGTCTCCAGGAACCCGGCCACGGTGCGGTGCCGCTCGGCCAGTCGCGCCAGCAGGTCCAGGTCCCGGCGCCGGCCGTCCCAGCGGTCGTAGCGCTCCTTCAGCAGCGGGTCCAGCGTGTCGATGGCGGCCAGCACGGCCGCGGACGGCCGGTCCGCGTACTGCGCGGTGTTCACGATCCCGTCTACGGCCAGGCCGCGCACCTTGCCGTGGCCGCGCAGCAGGTCCACGGCCTCGTCGAAGGACCGCGTCTGCTGCAGCTGCGCGATCAGCCGGGCCGCGGTCACGTCGCCGATGCCGGGCCACAGGGTCAGGTAGCGGGCCCAGGCCAGCTCGTCCAGGGGGTTGAGCGCGGCGCGCACCATGCACAGCAGGTCCTTCACGTGCGCGGACTGCATCAGGGACGTGCCGCCGGTGAAGCGGTAGGGGATGTCCCGCGCGACCAGCTCGGCCTCCATCTCCCGCGCGGCCCAGGCCGTGCGCGTGAGGATCATGTGCTCCTCCCACGCCGCCCCGGTCTCGAACCGCTCCTGCAGGTCCGTCGCGATCCAGCGGGCCTCGTCGTACCCCGTGTCGAAGTCCAGCAGCCGTGGCCGCACGCCTGCGCCGCGGTCCGCGACCAGCTCCTTGCCGTACGTCAGGCCGGACTCGCCCAGCAGCCAGTTGGCCAGGTCCAGGATCTCCTGGGTGGAGCGGTAGTTGCGCTCCAGCTTCAGCACCGTGCCGCCCTGCACCCGGTCGGTGAACGAGTGCACGTTGCGGAAGTCGGCCCCGCGAAAGGCGTAGATGCTCTGCGCGTCGTCGCCCACGCAGAACAGTCGCGCCGGGTCGCGCAGGCCCTCGAGGATCAGCCACTGCAGGGGGTTGGTGTCCTGCATCTCGTCCACCAGCACGTGATCGAACAGCCCCCGCAGGCGAGCGCGCACCTCCTCGTCCCGGTGCAGGGTGGCCGCGAAGTAATGGAGGATGTCGTCGTAGTCCAGGTAGCGGTTGGCCTGCTTGCGGGCGCGGTAGCCGCCGAAGATGCGGCCCGCCCTGTCCATGGTCTCCTCGTCGAGCTCGCTGTGCTGCTCGAGGTACTCCCGCAGGGGCCGGTTGGTGTTGCGCGCGTACGACAGCAGGGTCACCAGCTGGCCGGCCTTGGGGAACTGGCGGCGCTCGGAGCGGTCCACCACCTCGCCCCGCACCAGCTTCATCAGCGAGGTGGCGTCGTCCCGGTCGATGACCGTGGCCTGCTCGATGCCGAACTGCCGCGGCATGCGCCGCATCGAGCGCAGGCAGAAGTGGTGGAAGGTGCCCGCCACCATGCCGCTGGTGTCGCCGAAGCGCTGCTCGAGGCGTGCGCGGATCTCGTCGGCCGCCCGGCGGGTGAAGGTCAGCGCCAGGATCCGCTCGGCGGGCGTGCCCGCGGCCAGCAGGTGCCCGGCCCGGGCGATGATGGTGCGCGTCTTGCCCGTGCCCGCGCCGGCGAGCACGAGCGCGTGGCTGCCGTCGTGGGTGGCCGCGGCGCGCTGCTGGGGATCGAGGTCGTCGTGATCGTGCAAGGGTTCCACCGCCGGGGGGATTCTACCGGTTGGCGGCGTCAGGATCTGTCGGTGTCCGCCACGCGCGCGGACGGGAGCAGCCGGTGCTACGCTGTAGAGGGGCACCTGCTGAGAGGCGCATGCCGCTGCGAGGATTCGTCACCTGCGCGTTCGCGATGGGGCTGCTGCTCGGCTGCCCGGGGGACGATCCGCACTACGACTTCGACGGGGACGGCTGGCAGGACGGAGACGACTGCGAGCCCCAGGACGACACCATCAATCCAGGCGCGGACGAGCAGTGCAGCGACGGGATCGACAACGACTGTGACGGCGCCGAGGACCTGCTGGATCGCGACTGCAACCACAATGTGTCCACGTCCGACGGCTGGGCTGGCGTGGTCTCGGGCCTGTACCACTCCTGTGGGCAGGACGGGGCCGGGGTGGTGCGCTGCTGGGGCTGCAGCTCGCCAGCGATCGACCTGGGACAGTGTGCGCCCGACGACACCGTCGTGGACGAGGTGGTGGCCGGCGACAACCACGCCTGCGGCCTGACCGAGGACGGCGCGCCGCGCTGCTGGGGCAGCAACGACAGCCACCAGCTCGACCTGCCCGTGGACGAACGGTTCGTGCGCCTCGGCGCGGGCGGCCGGCACACCTGTGGGATCCGCGCGGACGGCTCGGTGGACTGCTGGGGCGATCCGAGCGGTGGCCAGTGCAGCCCCCCCGGCGGCAGCTTCGCCCAGGTGGTGGGGGGGGATGCGTTCAGCTGCGGCCACGAGACCCCTGGTGGTGTGATCTGCTGGGGATGCGGCTCCCCCGGGGCGGACGAGCAGGCCTGCGAGCCGCCGGTGGGCTCGTTCGTGGCCGTCACCGCGGGGTTCGCTCACGCCTGTGCCCTGGACGCCGACGGCGAGGCCACCTGCTGGGGCAACGACGCGTGGGGCCAGGCCTCGCCGATCGCGGGACCGTTCGTGCACCTCTCGGCCGGCGCCTACCACACCTGCGGGCGCACGGCCGACGGCGGGGTGCGGTGCTGGGGCTGCGGCGTGGCCGGGGACGAGGCCGACGACCAGATCTGCGAGCCGCCAGACCTCGACTACGAGACAGTGGACGCCCACTACCAGCACACCTGCGGCCTGGTCGAAGGGCGGATCATCTGCTTTGGCGTGTGCGCCTACGGGGAGTGCACGCCGCCATGATCCACCGGACCCGGAGATGCTGTCTGGTCGTGGCCGGCGCGTTGCTCGCGGCGGTGGCGGGCTGCGACGCCGACGAGGACACCCGCTTCGACTTCGACGGCGACGGGTGGACGGACGACCTGGACTGCGCGCCGGACGACCCCACGATCCACCCGGGCGTGCACGAGGTGTGCGACGACGGCGTGGACAACGACTGCAACGGCCGGGCCGATCTGTGGGACACGCCGTGCAACGTGCACGTGTCGTCCGCCGATGGCTGGTCGGCCGTGACCGTGGGCGTGGCTCACAGCTGCGCCGTGCACTCGGATGGTCACGCCGGGTGCTGGGGCTGCCTGCAGGACGAGTACGACTTCGGCCAGTGTGACGCGCCGGAAGGAACGTTCACCACGGTCAGCGCCTCGTCCTACGCCACCTGCGGCCTGGCCGCGGATGGCGCGGTCACGTGCTGGGGGTGCCAGGGCACCGACGTGAGCGGCAACACCACCGACCGGGGCCAGTGCGACCCGCCGGACGAGGCCTTCGGCCAGGTCGCGGCCGGCACGTACCACGGCTGCGGTGTGACCCTCGACGGCCAGGTGCGCTGTTGGGGGTGCAACTCCCCGGCCGTGGACGCGGGGCAGTGCGATGCCCCGGCCGGCACGTTCGCCTCGGTGACCGCTGGACTCGCCCACAGCTGCGCCACCACCGCGGGCGGCGTGGTCACGTGCTGGGGAGACGACGAGTCGGGGCAGGCGTCACCCAGCGGACACGAGTTCAGCGGGGTCCACGCGTCGTACTTCCACAGCTGCGGGCTGATCGCCGCGCACGACGTGCGGTGCTGGGGCTGCGGGACCCCAGCCTACGACTTCGGCCAGTGCGAGGAGCGCGACGGGCCGTTCGTGGCGGTGAGCACGAGCTTCTTCCACACCTGCGCCCTGGACGGCGCCGGCGAGCTCAACTGCTGGGGCTGCGAGTCCAACATCCGCTGGAACCAGATGATCGACTTCGGCCAGTGCACACCACCGGATACGACCTTCGACCAGGTGGACCTGGGCGAGGACCACAACTGTGGCGTGCGGAACGGCTACCTGATGTGCTGGGGGGCGGACGCGTCCGGGCAGTCCACGCCGCCCTGAGCGGGCGGCATCGCCGGGTCAGCGCAGGTTGCGCAGGGTCTGGCAGCCGTCGTCGTGGCCCAGGTCGCACGAGGCCTTTGCGTCCTCGCGGGCCGCGTCCACGTCCCCCTGGGAGTAGTGACAGCGCGCGCGCATCTCCAGGGCCCAGCCGTTGGCCGCGTCCGCGGCCAGGGAGGCGTCGAGGTGGCGCACGCACGCCGACCAGTCCTCCTGCTTGTACGACAGCACGCCCAGCTGGTCGCGGACCTCCCGGTCGTCAAGGCCCAGCTCCACGGCCCTGTCCAGGTCCATGATGGCCATGCCGTCCTGGTCCTGGCGGGCCCACACGCGGCCGCGCTCGCGGTACAGCTCGGCGTTGTCCGGATCCCTGGCCAGCGCGGCGTCCAGCGCCTCGAGCGCGCCCTCCCAGTCCTCGCTGGCGATCGCGGCCATGGCCCGATCGTGGTGCTGGGCTGCCTCCTGGCGGACCTCCTCCTGGCGCTCGGCCTCGGCCGCGGAGTCGTCGGTGACGATGGAGTGGTACTCGCCTGGTCCGGTCTCGTAGTGGGCGGTCACCACCTCCCACTCGCCGTCCACCAGCTGCAGCGACAGGGTGACCCGCGACTTCCCCTCGGGGCCGGACACGTGCAGCGTGTACTCGGCCGTGCCCTGGATCCCGCCGTCGGCCAGGTTCTTGGACACGTTGCCCGTGGGCAGGAAGCCGAACTCCATGGGCTCGCCCGTGACCTCGGCGATCTCCTGGCTCTGGCGCACGAAGCGCTCGCACTCGCGGTACGACGCCGAGTTCTTGAACATCGACAGGCCCCACCAGGCCCCGCCGATCAGCAGCACCAGCACGAGCACGAAGCAGCCGCAGCCGCAGCCCAGTAACTTCTTGACGATGGAGCCCTTCTCCCGGGGGGGGGGCGGCGCGTCGAGGGCCCGCGCGTGGGACAGGGTGCGGTTGCCGACCGCGGCGCTGGCCGCGGCCGCGGCGTACTTGGCAAAGATGACCCCGCAGTGCGAGCACTCCCTCGCGCCCGGGGTGATGGGGGTTTCGCACTTGGGGCAGTTGCTCATCCGCTCGTCCTTCCCCCGATGGGTAGGTGCATCCTACCAGCACCCTGCCAGGGAGTTGTAATGGCGTTGCGCTTGAAAGGGCCATGCCGACGCGAGACCATGCGGACCATGGACATACGCGTGATCGAGCATCTGGGGTTGGCGGCGCTGCTGGGGTCGCTGGGACTGCTGGTGGCCTGTCCGGGCATGGGCCCGGTGCGGAACGACCCGCCGGTGGGTGACGACGACGACGTGGCCGACGACGACGTGGCCGACGACGACGTGGCCGATGACGACGTGGCCGATGACGACGACACGGCCGGGGACTGCCCCGAGGGGCTGGTCTGCGTGGACTCGCTGCCGTTCGAGGAGACCAACGACACGTCGGCCAGCGGGATCAGCGCATTCGACGCCTACGGCTGCGCGCCGGACATCGACGAGTCCGGGCCCGAGGTGGTGTACCGCGTCACCGTGCACGAGCGCGGCTTCCTCGGCGTGCTGCTCGACGACTCGGCCGCGGGCGTGGACATCGACGCGCACCTGCTCACCGACCTCGACCCGGACGCCTGCGAGGACCGCGGCCACTGGGACGCGGGCGCGGTGGTGGACCCGGGCACCTACTACGTGGTGGCCGACACCTGGGTCGACGACGGCGATCCCCAGTCCGGGCCCTACGGCATCACCATGGACCTGGCCCCGCTGTCGTCGGGCGACTGCACCCTGGAGGAGGGCTGGATGGCCCGCGTCGGCGACGGCGGCAACTCCCTGCAGATGCCGGCCACCGGCCCGGTGGTGCTCGAGGCCCACCTGGTGACCGTGCACGACGGCTACGGCACGGGCGCCAACGACCCCTGGCCCCAGTCCAGCGACGAGGGCATCGAGGACCACTACGCGCTGAGCGCGGACCACAGCGGCTTCGTCATGCACCGCGACCAGTCGTGGTGCCCGCAAGAGAGCTGCGAGTACGGCCAGGGCGCGTACGGCGCCAAGGTGCCCGTGGACGACGAGCACTGGTACATCTGCATGTACTGGCAGTCGCGGCCCGACGCGGGCACGCGCATGATCATCCGCGACGAGCACGGCCGCGCCGTGGTGGTCGCGGCCGGGTACGAGACCGGCCCGGGCGACCTGTGCAACATCGCGGGCACCACCGAGGAGGTGCACCACTACTTCGGCACCGGGCACGAATCCGTGCTCACCCTCGGCTTTGCCGTGGATCAGACCCTGCCGCTGGGGCCGATCGACTGTCAGCCCTGAACGGCGGCGGAGCCGACGTTTTCTAGATCTCGAACCCCGGGATCTCCCGGACGTCCCCCTCGTACTCCAGGGCCGTGTCGGTGGGGCCGGGGCTGTAGCTGGTGGCCGTCTTGTAGGCGTCCCAGATGTCCTGGGCGTCGTCCCGCCGGTCCGAGGTCGTGGCCCCGGTGATCGACCCGTACGACGTGGTCTTGCCCGCCTTGAAGTCGGTGGGCAGGGCCGGCCCGATGCGCCACACCTCGCCGGGACGCTCCCACGGGGTGCCCGATTCCGAGCCCCACCAGATCGCCCAGATGCCCTTGTCGTTGGAGGACGAGTCCTCCAGCTCGAACACGATGCTTCCGCTGGCCATGTCGTCGCTCCTCCCTACACGTCGAAGCCGGGGGCTTCGCACTGGTCTGCGGTGAACTCCTCGGCGATCACGTCCTCACCCGGCTCGAACCCGGTCTCGGACTTGAACTCGTCCCAGATGTCCTGGAACGACGATCGCCGCGCGGCCAGGGTGGCGCCGCTGAGCGAGCCGTAGGCCGTGGTCACGGTGATCTTCGTGTCCGACGGCAGCGGCGCGGTGAAGCAGCGGAACTCGTTCACCGCCCGTGTCCAGGGGGAGCCGCTCTTGCTCCCCCACCACACCGCCACGATGCCGAGCCGGTTGTCGCTGGAGTCCTTGAGTTCCCAAACGCCGGCGTCGACCGCGATGTCGTCAGCCTGCCAACCCATTTCATTTCCTCCTGGCTGGTTGATACTTCGAGTACGTCTCTCGACGTATTCACATCTTTTTTCTCTCCAGGGGCGAGAGGAGACGGTTCAAGGCTGCCCGGCCGGGTCCAGCCAGAGCTGGTGCATCCGCCAGCGCCGCGGGTTCATCCAGCCCGTGTCCTCGTCCGTGAGCCCCCGCACAGAGGGTCCGGCCAGGCAGCGGTAGGTCGGGCGCTCGGGGGAGCGATGGGCGAGGAACACCAGCATGCCGTCGTCCACCAGCAGCTGAGCAAGCGGCCGGATGAGCTCCTTGCGTGAGCTGCGGTCCGACGTGGCGCGCAGCTGGTCGGCGAGCTCTCTCGCCTCGGACCGACGCTCCGCCAGGCGTGCCTTGGCGCCCAGCCCCAGCAGCAGGTCCGTGGGATCGTCGTCCACCACCGTGTCGTCGTAGATCGCGATCACGAGGTCGCAGCCTCCCTCCATCAGGAACTGCCGCCACGTGTCGAAGCTCACCCGCGAGTGATCGACCGCTATCCCGACGTCGGCGAGCTGTCGTCCGATCCGATCGGCCAGGCCGTCTGCTCCTTCTGCGGCGCAGAACGACAGGGGTGGGAGATCACGCCCCCCGGGGTACCCGGCCTCTTCGAGCAGACGTCTGGCCTCGCCGTGGGCCCCGTCGTCGATCAGGCGGGGCTCGTAGCCCAGCATGCCGTCCACGAGCGGGCTGTCCGTGGGCAGGAAGGGTGGTTCGGTGAGATCGGTCCTGCGCACCGCGCGTGCGATCGCACGGCGGATGCGCTCGTCGTGCACGTAGGGGTGGCTGGACGTGTGGTCGAGCACCAGCAGGCGGAGGCGGCGGTGGGCCTCGTCGAGATACCCGGCCACCTGGAAGTCCTCCCAGCCCGGTCGCGGCGTGGGCGGGTCGGCCTCGACATCGAACGCGTCGTCCAGGGTCGCACTGGGTGTGCGGTAGACCAGGTCGACGCGGCCCTCCTTCAGCGCGGCAGAGACCTGGTCGGCGTTGCGGAACGTGTGCACCTCGATGGCGTCGAGGTAGGGCAGGCGCCGGCCTGCTCCATCGCGCTGCCAGGCGCGGTCGTGCTCGAGCAGCCTGGCCTGTGCCTCGTGGGCCGAGTCCAGGCGGAAGGGCCCGGTGCCGACCACGTGGAAGCCCAGGTCGCCGGAGCCGCGCTGGTCGATGACCTCGGCCGCCATCATGGACCACTCCGGCCAGCGCAGGCCGTGCAGGAACGTGGGCGCGGGCCGCTCGAACACGACCTCCACGACGTGATCGTCGATCACGCGCAGCCCGGCCGGGTGCATCGTGTCGCCGGCGAGGAAGGCGTCCATCCCCACCAGCGGCGGCAGCATGCGCCACGAGTTGTCCTCCTGCGAGGAGATCCAGGTGAAGATCCGCTCGAAGGACCGCTGCACGTCCCTGGCGTCGAGGCGGTGGTCGGGTCCGGGGAGGGCCGGGTCCGGGTGGAACACGGCGTCGTCGCGCAGGTGGAACACGAACCGGGTTGCGTCGTCGTGCACCTCCCAGGTCCGGGCCAGGGCCGGGAGGAGGTCGCCGGTCCAGTCCACCTCCAGCAGCGGGTCGTACAGCAGGAAGTGCAGCCACGCGTGGCTCTCCATCGGGGTGACCAGGGGATCCAGCGAGCCGATCTGTGTGGACATACCGGCATGCAGCGTGCCACCTGTGGTCACGGCTGGCGGGGGCGGCGCTACCGGCGGCGCGTCGGCGGCGCTCGTGTCCCTGGCCGCCTGCCGCACCAGGGGGGTGACGGCCACGCCGATGGCCACCGCCAGGAGCGCGCCGAGGACGGCCAGCCACCGGATGCGGCGCTTGCGTCGACGGTGGCTCACCACCGCCGGCGCCACGTACTCGACCGTGTCCTCGGCCTGCATCGCCTCCAGCATGGCCGAGGCCGAGTCCCAGCGATCTGCCGGCTCGCGCGCCAGCGCCCGGGTGATGGCGTGGGCCGCGTGCGCGGGCAGGTCCGGCACCGTCACATCGGCGCGTTCGGGCTCCTGGGTCAGGATGTTGGCGATCAGCTCGGTCCGCGAGCTGCCGTCGAACGGCGGCCGGCCGGTCACGGCGAAGTACAGGACCGCGCCGAGGGAGTACAGGTCCGTGGAGACCGACGCCTGCTCGCCGCCGAACAGCTCGGGCGCCATGTAGCGTGGCGTGCCGATGAGGCGACCCGTATGGGTCAGGTCGCTCTCCGCGTCGGCCAGGCGCGATACCCCGAAGTCCAGGATCTTGACCGTGCCGTCGTCGCACACGAACAGGTTGGCCGGCTTGATGTCCCGGTGGATCACGCCCTGGGCGTGCACCCGGTCGAGGGCGTCGGCTACCGGCCCGAAGGCCCGCTGGACCTCGTGGAGGGACATCGGGCCGTGCTCGGCCACGTACGCGGCCAGGTCCCTGCCCTCCAGGAGCTCCATCACGATGGCCAGGTCGCCGTCGTCCAGGGTCTCGAGGTCGAACACCGTGACCACGTTGGGATGGGACAGTCTGGTCGTGATCGTGGCCTCGCGGCGGAGCCGCTCGATCAGCTCGTGGTCGGCGCGGCCGTTGATCACCTTGACCGCGCGCACCTGGTCGAGCTGGCGGTGGCGCACCTTGTACACCGCGGCCATGCCGCCCGCGCCGATCACCTCGATGATCTCGAACTTGGCGCCGACCTGGGTGCGGATCGGCGCGTCCGGGCCGTCGTCCGGCTCGATCAGGGTCTCGTCGTCGCCCACGTCCGGGTTCGGTCGCGTGGGATCCAGGTGCGAATCGTCCGCCAAGGCGGGCGCTCCCTTGTTCGAAGATCGCTCAGGTCGGGCGGTTGGCCGCCTTCTCCGCGGACTCCAGGTCCACCAGCATCGGGCTGCGCTTGTCGCCCAGCGCGGTGATGGCGGCGCGGGCGATCTGGCCCGCGTCGGCCACGGCGCCCTTGAGCAGGGCTTTTCCGAGTGTGAAGGCCAGCACGTTGCCCGCGTCGTCGAGTAGCACGTCACCGGCCGTGCCGACCTTGGTCTGGCCCACGGTCTCGAGTTCGCGCTTGCGGAAGTCGCCGGCCAGCTCCAGGCCGTCGGCGCCGGGCAGCTCCTCGAGGCTGACGGCCTCGGCCGCGCCCGTGGCCAGCCACGCGTCCACGCCCATGACGGCGATGTCGTCTCGCTTCACGACCATGATCTTGCGGGCGAACATGCCCTCCTTGCCGATGAGCACGGCCTCCACGCGTTGTGCGTCCCCGTCGAGGTACAGGTCCTTGATCTCCCCCAGCTTCACGCCGTCGGTCATGCGGTAGATCGGCTTCTTCTGCAGCTCCTTCAGGATCGGCATCGGATCTCCATTCTCGTCCGGTGATCGTACTCCACCCCGCGGGTCGACGTCGACGGGGTCGACCGGCGGACGGGGGCTCAGTCGGTGGGGGACCAGCGGGCGCGGAAGCGGGCGAGCGCGTCCGGGTCGAGGGTGTGTTCGACCTCGGCCACCTTCTCCAGGATCGGGCCGGCGAGGCCGCGCAGCATGTCCTCCCCGGCGGGATCGCTGCACACGAACCACGACTGGCCCGTCGTGTACCCGCAGCGCGGCGAGGCCACGCCGCGGGTCAGCTGACCGGCCAGGCTATCCCCGCACCAGGGGGCGGCCTCGGCGCGGCGGTCGTAGACCGAGCAATGTGTGCGGCCGTCGTCCCGGGTCTGCAGGAAGCGGCACGGCAGGCCGGGCACGAGGTAGCGGCGCAGGCCGATCGGGGTGGGCATCTGGAAGGCGAACTGGCAGCAGTCGCCACAGCGGGTGCACACGTCCTCCAGGTCACGCTCGGCCGCGAGCGCGCGGAGGTGTTCCTCGATCTGGTCGGCGGAGTTCATCGGATGGTCGAGCCGGTCCGGTGGGTCAGAGGACGAAGTTGGGGATCTCCCGCACCTCGCCGCCGTCGTACTCAAGCGCCTCGGTGCCCGGCACCTCGTTGTACCGGGTGAGGAAGATGTCCCACATCTCGTTGGCCTGCTGGTTGCGCTCCGCCCTCGTCCCGCCGGTGATCTCCCCGTAGATCGCGTTGTTCGTGTCCTTCTCGAGGTAGAACACGTTCGGCAGCCACGGCGCGATCCGCCAGTGCTCCACCTCCCAGGGCAGGCCAGCGGCGTTCGGCCACCAGGCGACGTGCAGACCGAGCACCTGGCCGGCCCAGTCCTTGATCTCCCAGACCACGGTTCCTTGCATTGCCATCACGCACCTCCCCTCATCAGATCTGGCCCGCAGAGCTGCGCGGCGGGCTGCTGCCCGTGGAGCCCATGAACGTGGTCGACGATCCGCCACCGACCGCGAAGCCGGTGCCCTCCTTCATGTACCCGGTCCACTCGCGAGCGACCGGATTGGCCGCGACGAAGTTGTACTTCACCTTGTACTCGTCCCAGATGTCCTGGAAGTCGTCCCGGCGCGCCGGTAGATCCGCCCCGGTGATCTCACCGAGCTGGTCGGTCCACTGGACCTTGACCGAGGCGGGCAGCGGCATGTCGTGCACGCGCCACATGTTGACGAACCGCGCCTCGGCAGGTGGGCCCCACCAGCTCGCGATCACGCCGATGTGCTGGCCCCCCGCCTTGAGCATCCACACACCGGGCTGGATGATGATCCCGTCCCCTTCCCATCCCATGGGTGTTCTCCCCTCGTTTGCTGTTTGTTGGCAGGTCGGATCCTAGCCCGAGTTTACCGCCCTCGCGCGAGGCATGCAGAGACGTCCATCGATTCC
>CAZXHG010000177.1:0-21265 GCA_964639985.1 uncultured Rickettsiales bacterium | reverse complement strand
GGCATGATCCTGGTGGCCGCCTGCCCCGGCGGCAACCTGTCCAACCTGATGACCTGGCTGGCCGGGGGCAACGCGGCCGTGTCCATCTCCATGACCGCCATCTCCACCCTGGCCGCGATCGTGATGACCCCGCTGAACCTGTCCCTGTGGGGCGGGCTCAACCCGGCCACGGCCGCGATCCTGCGCGAGGTCAGCCTCAGCCCGGTGGACGTGTTCGTCACCGTCTTCCTGATCCTGGGCATCCCCCTGGGCGCCGGCCTGCTGACCGCCCGGCTGTGGCCCCACCTCGTGGAGCGGGTGCGCAAGCCGTTCAAGGTCTTCACCGTGGTCGTGTTCATCGCCGTGGTCGGGCTGGCGCTGGGCGCCAACTTCTCGATCTTCCTGGAGGTGATCGGGCTGGTGGTGTTCGCGGTGCTGCTGCACAACGCCGTGGCCCTGACCGTGGGCTGGGGCGCGGCGCGGGCCGGCGGGCTGCCACCGCGCGACCGCCGCGCAGTGGCGATCGAGGTGGGGATCCAGAACTCGGCGCTGGGCCTGGTGCTGGTGTTCAACTTCTTCGAGGGCCTGGGCGGCATGGCCGTGATCGTGGCCTGGTGGGGCATCTGGCACATCATCGCCGGGCTGACCGTGGCCGCGGTGTGGTCGCGCATGCCCGTGCCCCTGCGGCGGGAGGTGGCACGATGACCGACGGCAAGGCGGTCCTGGTCACCGGCGCGGCCGGGTACGTGGGCCGGCTGGCGGTGCAGGCGCTGGCCGAGCGCAAGGCCGAGGGCGCGGACATCGGCGCCATCGTGGCCACGGACATCCGTGAGCCCGGCGTGGACGACGCGCTGGACGGCGTCACCTGGCGCATGGCGGACGTGCGCTCCCCCGACCTCTCCGGGATCCTCACCGAATTCGGCGTGCAGACCGTGGTGCACCTCGCGGCCATGGTCTCCCCCGGCAAGAACCCCGACCGGGAGCTCGAGTACTCGGTGGACGTGCTCGGCACGCGCAACGTGCTGCAGTGCTGCCTCGGCGCGGGCGTGTGCCAGGTGATCGTCACCAGCTCGGGCGCGGCCTACGGCTACTACCCGGACAATCCCGAGTGGCTGGACGAGAACGACGCCCTGCGCGGCAACCCGGAGTTCGCCTACTCGGACCACAAGCGGCAGGTGGAGGAGATGCTGGAGCGGTGGCGCGACCGACACCCGGAGCTGGGCCAGCTGATCCTGCGGCCGGGCACGATCCTCGGGGAGTCCGTGCGCAACCAGATCACCGACCTGTTCGACGCCCGCGCCGTGATCGGGCTGCGGGGCGCGGCCATCCCGTTCGTGCTGATCTGGGACCAGGACGTGGTCGGCTGCATCGTGCGCGGCGTGCTCACCGAAGCGACCGGCATCTACAACCTCGCCGGCGACGGCGTGCTGCCCATGAGCGAGATGGCGCGGCGCATGGGCAAGCCGTACCTGCCCCTGCCCGTACGTCCGACCCGCGCGGCGCTGTGGGTGATGAAGAAGCTCGGCCGCACCCAGTACGGCCCCGAGCAGGTGAACTTCCTGCGCTACCGGCCCGTGCTGAGCAACCGCCGGCTCAAGGAGGAGTTCGGCTACACCCCGCGCAAGACCACCGAGCAGGTGTTCGACCTGTTCGTGCGGTCGCGCCGCGACGAGGCGGAGGCCCACCCATGAGGCGGCGCGACCTCGTCGGCCAGGTGGTGGTGCTGACCGGCGCGGCCGGCGGCCTGGGATCGGCCCTGGCGTGGGAGTTCGCCCGCGCCGGCGCCCGCCTGGCCCTGCTCGACCTGCCGGGCGCGGCCCTCGATGCCCTGGCCGCGGAGCTGACCGCGGGCGGGCACGACTGCCTGGCGCAGGGATTCGACATCACGGACGAGCTGGCTTGCGACGTCGCCATCGGCGCTGCCGTCGATCGCTTCGGCGGGGTGGACGTGCTGGTCAACAACGCGGGCATCACCCACCGCAGCCCGTTCACCGAGACCTCCACGCAGGTCTTCCGCGACGTGATGGAGGTCAACCTGTTCGGGGCGCTGCACTGCACCCGCGCGGCCCTGCCGTCGTTGACCGCGCGCCGGGGCCGCATCGTGGTGATCAGCTCGGTGGCCGGGATCGCCCCCCTGTACGGCCGCACCGGCTACGCCGCGTCCAAGCACGCCATGGTGGGCCTGTTCAGCTCCCTGCGCACCGAGCTGGCCCCGGACGGGGTGGGCGTGTCCATCGTGTGCCCGACCTTCATCCGCACGGCCATCGCCGCCAACGCCCTGGACGTGGACGGCACGCCCACGGACCACCCCCAGTCCACGGTGGGCAGCGTGGCCGAGCCCGAGGACGTGGCCCGCTGCATCGTGCGGGGCACGTCCGCGGGCCGCGACTGGATCTTCAACACCGGCATGGGCCGGGCCGCGCGGGTGCTCAGCGCGGTCGCGCCCGGCCTGTACGAATCGATCATGACCCGTTCGCTGCGCTCGGAGCTGCAGCGATCGTAGGAGGAGACGTCATGGCAGTTCAGCAGATGATCCCCAGCGAGGCGCTGGTCGAGACCCTGGTCGCCGAGGGCGTGCAGACCGTGTTCGGCATCGTCGGCTCGGCGTTCATGGACGCGCTGGACCTGTTACCGGACGCGGGCATCCGCTTCGTGTCCGTGGCCCACGAACAGGCGGCCTGCCACGCGGCCGACGGCCTGGCCAGGGTCACGGGCCGGCCCCAGTGCTGCATCGCCCAGAACGGGCCGGGCGTGGCCAACTTCGTGTCCGCGCTGACCGCGGCCTACTGGGCCCACTCGCCGGTGGTGGCGATCACACCGGAGACCGGCTCCATGGGCATCGGCACCGGCGGCTTCCAGGAGCTGGATCAGATGCCCATGTTCGAGGCCCAGACCGTGTACCAGGTGCGGGTCAACCGCGCCGAGCGCATGGCCGAGCTGGCGCGGCGGGCGTTCTACATGGCGAAGACCGAGTCCGGTCCGACCCAGCTCAACATCCCCCGCGACTACTTCTACGGGCTGTGCACCGACGAGATCTACCCCACCCTGACCGTGTCGCGGGGCTGCGGTTCGCGGGCCGCCCTGGAGGAGGCCGCGCGCCTGCTGGCGACCGCCGAGTACCCGGTGATCCTGTCCGGCGGCGGCGTGTCGCAGGCGGATGCGGTGGCCGACGTGGTGGCGCTCGCGGAGCACCTGACCGCGCCCGTGGTCAACGCCTACCTGCACAACGACACCTTCCCCGCCGACCACCCGCTGGCCGTGGGGCCGCTGGGCTACTGCGGCTCCAAGGCGGCCATGCGCACCATCGCCAAGGCGGACGTGGTGCTGGCCATCGGCAGCCGCATGGGGCCGTTCGGCACCCTGCCGCAGTACGACATCGACTACTGGCCCGCGGGCGCAAAGCTGATCCAGGTGGACATCAACGCCTCGGTGCTCGGCCTGTCCAGGCG
Source organism: uncultured Rickettsiales bacterium (assembly GCA_964639985.1). Lineage (GTDB taxonomy): Bacteria > Myxococcota_A > UBA796 > UBA9615 > CAYRNR01 > CAZXHG01. Next base: position 17,837 of record CAZXHG010000177.1, on the reverse strand, counting down.
GGTGGACGTGGCCAGCCTGGCCGACGCGGGTGAGTTCGCGCGCGAACTGCTGCCCGCGCTGAAGGCCGCGGCCCCGGATCGCCAGGCAGTGGCCGACCGCCTCGCCGACTGCGAGCGCGAGCGCGGCATCTGGCTGGACGAGCTGCAGGGGTGGTCCAGCGCCGACGATGCCCCCATGCACCCCCGCCGCATGCTGTGGGAGCTCAGCCACGCCATGCCCGCCGGCTCGATCGTGGCCACGGACATCGGCAACAACTCGTCCATGGCCAACTCGTACCTGCGCTTCGATGGCGCGCGGCAGCACATCGCCGCGCTCAGCTGGGGCAACTGCGGGTTCGCCCAGGGCGCGGCCATGGGCGCGAAGATCGGCGCGACGGACAGCCCGGTGTTCTCCTTCCAGGGCGACGGCGCGTGGGGCATCTCCGGGCTCGGCGAGGTGATGACCGCGGTGCGGGAGGAGATCCCGGTGATCGCGGTGGTGGCCAACAACCACGAGTGGGGCGCGGAGAAGAAGAACCAGATCGACTACTACGACGACCGCTTCGTGGGCACCGACCTCGCCGAGAACCCGGACTTCGCCCAGCTCGGCCGGGACATGGGCGCCGTGGGCATCCGCGTCACCCGGCCCCAGGACGTGCGCCCGGCCGTGGAGGAGGCCCTGGCCTCGGGCCGGCCCGCCGTGCTCGACATGGTCATCCGGGGCGGCGAGGAGGTGCTCGCCGAGCCGTTCCGCCGCGACGCCCTGAACAAGGCCCACCGCCTGCTGCCCAAGTACCGCCACCTGAACGTGGACTGAGCCCGGATTCTCCCCGATGAGAAAAAGATGAGAAAAAGGGACGCTCATAAGTTCATAAGTTCCCGAGCTCCGGTGGCGCCGGAAGGGCGTGCCACGTTCGGGAGTTTTTTATGAACTTATGAGCGTCCCTTTTTCCTTCGTGAGGATCTCGATTCCGACGGGTGTGTTGCTCGCGCTGTTGCCATGCCTTGCGCTGGCCTGGACGCCGGCCAACACGACGGCGCGGTCGGCGGACGGTGCGGTGAGCGTCGAGGGGCTGACCGGGTCGGCGCGCCACACGCATGGCGGAGAGGCCGCGCGGCTCGGGTACGCCCGGTTCCGGGTGACGAGCACGGCCGAGGAACCGCGGCCGTTGACCGTGACGAAGGTCGTGTTCCTGCGCGGCCACGATTGCGAACGCGCGCCGACCGAGGTGGTGTCCACGCCCGCGTTCGGGGGTATCTTCCCGGATGACGGGTCGCTCGACCACAGCGTGCGTACCTGGCCTGTGCCACCGGGCACGAGCACCGAGATCCACGTGGGTTTCGAGGCGGTGCAGGCTTACTACACCTGGTGCGACAGGTTCGTGTTCCGCGTTCACTTCGATGCGAGCGGAGAGGCGCTGGTGGCGTCTGCGGAGACCAACGTCACGCGGGTGGAGCCGCTGCGGGAATGACCGCTCGCGGGTCTAGAACCCGTACCACCAGGCGCAGATGTTGACGTCGCCGTCGAGGGTCCCGGCGTCCACGTGGGCCACGCCGGTCTGGGCGCTGGTCTCGTAGAACGTGATGGTGACGTCGAACATCTCCCACTGCACGTTGATGCGGCCGCCGGTGGGCAGGGGGCAGGTCAGGGTCAGGTTGTCGTAGTCCCAGCGCAGCGTGTCCGCGGCCATGAAGAAGCTCTCCCAGCCCGCGTCGTAGTCGATCGAGCCGTCCAGCTCGAGGTAGGTCCAGCGCAGGGTCAGGGCGAGGTCCTCGTCGATGGCGAACGTGGCCGGCCCCTCGGTGAAGGTCATGTCCATCACCTGGGTGAGGTCGATGCCCACGCCGGGTTCGCGCTCGTAGGTCAGCGCCATGTTGCCGTCCACGGCGAAGTTGGCGTACGTGAGCTCGTCGAACCCGCCGGCCACGGTCAGGTTGTCGATGTCCAGGGTGAGGAACATGCTACCGGACAGCTCGCCGAACAGGATCCCGCTGTCCGGGATGCAGCCCTCGCCGTAGTCCACGGTCACCGTGCCCTCGCCGTGGGTGATCTCCGGGCAGTTGGAGCGATCGGACCCGTCCGTCTCCTCGCCGGCAGCCGCGCCCGCGAGTTCCGAGCTGACCAGGTTCATCTCCAGGGCCTCGGACACGGCCTGGATCGCGGTCTTCATCTCCTCGGTGGGCTCGATGGTGCCGTCGTCGGTGTCGTCGTCGCCGGCAGTGTCGTCGTCGTCGGAGACGCGGCGGCAGGGGCCGGGCGCCATCAGGGCCAGGGCGAGCACGGCGAGCAGCAGGACGCGCAGGATCGGGTGGTTCATGGTTTTCCCCTCGGTTGGTTTCCCGGCGCGGCATCACCACCGCTCCGGTGCATGACTATATCGGATCGTTCGGTTCGCGGTCCCGGTGCCGTCTTCCTCATCAGGGGGCGGTGGACGCCTCGATCCCGGGGTGACCCGGGGAGGAGGAGACCATGACCCTGCGAACGACGACGACGTACCTGGTGGTTGGCTCCCTGTTCGTGTTGCTGGCGGGCACGGCCCGGGCCAACGATCTGCACCCGCGGGACGATCTCGCGCCCATGGGGTGCTTCCTGGCCAGCGGGCTGCAGGCCCCTGGCATCGTGTCGCACATCTCGGGGGCGCACACGCTGCACCAGCAGCTGGATCAGTTCAGCGGTGACCCGACGCGGGAGTCGCTGGCCAGGGCAGCGATCGGGGCGCACGTGACCGAGGCGGCCTTCTACGGCACCCAGTCGGCGCTGTGGATGGTGCGTGGCGGACTGGTGCTGGGGCGCACGCCCATCCGGAGGTCCACGCTGATGCTCTCCGCGGGCATGCTCGATACGGCCATGGGGGCTGCCGGGGTGATCGTGGGCGGGGTGATCTTCGCCTCGCGCAACTCCATGGGCATCGAGGGGATCCCCGGGGACCTGCTCAAGACCTCGGGCACCCTGCACCTGATGTTCGGCCTCGGGTCGATGGTGGCCGGGGTGGTGGAGCTGATCGCGGGCGCGGTGATGCGGGACGACGAGCACTATCGCAGCCCACCCACCGCCTTTCACATCACGCCCATCCCTGGAGGGGTGGGCATGGTCTATCGCTGGTAGCTACTTCGCCTGCGCCTCTTCCCACGACCTGATGGCCGCGCCCGACGCCTTGTTGAAGGCGATCGAGGAGCCCCACTCGTCCATCACCGGACCCTCCACGTCGAATTCGATCGAGTACCGCTGGTAGCCGCGCTCTTCGTAGTGGCTGGCCCCGAAGGTCAGCGTGCAGTGGCTGTCCACGCACTCCAGCTGCTTGAACCGGTAGTCGAACGCCCCCTCGCACAGGGTGTCGCCGCACAGCTCGTTCATGTCGTCGAGGATCCCGCTCGCCTGGTCGGGCGTGAGCGTGACGATCGGTTCGGGCGGCGGCGTGGGCGGCTCGTACGGCTCGTGGGTCAGCTCGACGAGGTCGTCCCGCATGGCCCCCAGGTTGCCCTCGCTGCAGCAACAGCAGCCGGTGACGACCAGGGCGGCTACGAGCGGGAGCCAGCGCGTGGCCCGATTCATGGTTGGAATCCTCCTCGCACCACCCCGTCGAGATCCCAGGCCGGTTCGACGGTCAGGCCGAGGAACGCGAGCACCGTGGGGTGGATGTCCAGGTGGCTGGTCTCCCCCGGGGGCAGCTCCCCGGGCGCGACCGACTCGCCGGAGATCACCCCGAAGATGGTCTGGCAGGCGTCGTTCTGTGCGCCGTGGCCGTCGTCGCCGTCGCCGCCGTGGTCCGTGGAGACCACCACCAGCCAGTCCTCGTCGGCGCGCCGGGGCTCGATGGCGGCCAGCAGCTCGCCGAGCTGGCCGTCCGCGACCTCGATGGCGGCGAGGTACTCGGGGCTGTCCGGGCTGAAGCCGTGGTCGTGGCCGGCGTGGTCCGTGTCGTCCAGGACCACGGTGTACAGGTCGTGCTCGCCCGCGGAGATCGCGTCCGCGGTCCAGGTGGTGATGTCCTCGTCCCCGCTCCACCAGGCGTCGTGTACGGCGTCGGAATCGACGATGCCCGTGCCGATGTCGAGCCACTGGTAGGCCAGCGTGGTGCGCAGGCCGAGCCCGTCGACCGCCCGGGCCAGATACGAGGGGTAATCCTCGTTGCGCTCGGCGTACTCGCCGTTGGACCACACGTCGTGCTTGTCGGCGTTCACGCCGGTGAAGAACGAGGTCCAGCCCGGACCCGAGGATGTGGTCGCTCCCAGGTGGGTTCGTGCGTCGAAGCTGTACGCCGCCTGGGGCAGCAGTGAGTCCAGGTGGGGCGTACCCGCCAGCTGTACCGCGTCGGCGCGCACGCCGTCCACGCCGAGCACGAGGACCTTGCGGGCCCTGGCCGGGGTCTGCAGATCGGCGCTGTCGTCATCGTCCGCGGGCTCTCGTTCGCACGCGACGAACGAGCAGCAGGCTGCCACCAGCAGGGCGATCGGGGGTCTCATGGCGCTCCTCGGGTGAACCACTGTGCCAAGTTACCAAGTTGGCGACGCCTCAACTTGTTAACTTGTGGCCGTCCCCTTTTCCGGAGGAGCCCCATGGGAGCGGTGCGGGTGTGGCGGCTGGCCTTGCTGATCGCGGTATGGGTCTTCGGCTGCCGGGGTGGCGAGGGCGGGGGTGAGGTGGTGACCGCGCCCACGGATGGCCGGCCCGACATCCTGCTGATCACCCTGGACACGCTGCGGGCCGATGCGCTGGGGTGCTACGGCCACAAGTCGAGGGCCACGCCCACGCTGGATCGGCTCGCGGCCGAGGGGTACCGCTTCTCGCGGGCGTACACGGTGGCGCCGCTGACGATCCCGGCGCACTCGTCGCTGTTCACCGGGCTGTACCCGCCGCGCCACGGGGTACGGGACAACGGAGATTTCTTTCTCGACGACGGTGCCGTGACCCTGGCCGAGCTGCTGCAGGCCGAGGGCTACGCCACCATGGCCGCGGTGGGCGCGGAGGTGACCTCCCACCACTGGGGCTTTGGCCAGGGCTTCGACGCCTACCACGACGACATGGGCCAGCCCGATCCGCGCGATCCCAACCGCTGGCACGTACAGCGGCGTGGCGAGGCGGTGGTGGCCGACGCCCGTGACTGGTTCGCCGGCCGCACCGACACCGGCCCCTGGTTCGCCTGGGTCCACCTGTTCGATCCCCACTCGCCCTACGACGCGCCCGAGCCGTTCGCCAGCCAGCACCCCGGCCGGGCGTACGTGGCCGAGGTGGCCTACACCGACGCCCAGGTCGAGGCGCTGCTGCAGCACCTCGGCGGGCTCGAGGCGCTGGACGACACCTGGATCGTGGTGGTGGGGGACCACGGCGAGGGCCTGGGATCCCACGGCGAGACCATGCACGGCGTGCTGCTGTACGACGCCACCACCCGGGTGCCGCTGATCGTGCGGCCCCCCGGAGGTGCGGCCAGCCCCAGGGATGTGCACACACCGGTCAGCCTGGTGGACCTGATGCCGACCGTGCTGGCCGCGGCCGGCGCCCCCGTCCCCGACGGCCTCGACGGCGAGGACGTGCTGCCGTGGCTGGACGATCCGGCGGGCGACGAGGCCCGCCGTTCACGGGAGGTCTACACCGAGAGCCTGTACGCGTGGCGCCACTACGGCTGGGCCCAACTGCGCGCGCTGGTGGGGCCGGAGCACAAGTACATCGACTCCACCACCCCGGAGCTCTACGCCCGCTCCGACCGCGGCGAGCAGCAGAGCCTGGTGGCCGACGAGGCAGAGGTTGCCGCGCGGATGAAGGCGCGGCTCGACGAGCGGGTGGTGGCCATGGAGCCGCGAGAGGAGGTTTCGGGCGCGGCCAGCCTGAGTGCCGAGCGGCTGGCCCAGCTCGAGGCCCTGGGCTACATCACGGCCCTGCCCGAGCAGCCTCCCGACCCGGCCGAGGGACTGCCGGACCCGGTGGAGCGCCTGCCCGTGCTCGCGGACCTGGAGGCGGCGCGCATGGCGTTCCAGTCCGACGACATGGACGAGGCCGCGCGGCTGGTCGAGGCCGTGGTCGAGGCCGAGCCGGGCCTGCTCGAGGCGCGGGTGCTGCGCGCGACCGTGCTGTGGCGGCAGGGGCGCATGGACGAGGCGCTGACCGCGCTGCAGCAGGTGGATGCCGAGCAGCCGTCCACCGCGGCCCAGGCGATGATCGGCGGGCTGCTGCTGCACATGGACCGCACCGACGAGGCCGTGGTCATGCTGCAGGGGGTCCTGGACAAGGACCCCTACCTCGCCCACGCCTGGGGGTCGTACCTGCACGCGCTGCTGCTGTCGGGCGACATGAGCACCCTGGAACGGGAGGCGGCGAGGGCCCGTCGGCTGCTGCCGTACTGCCCCGAGGCCGTGGGCATGGAGGGGGTCCTGCTGGTGCAGCGGGGGGACCTCGACCAGGCCCGGATCTCGCTGGAGGAGGCCCTGGAGCTGGGCCCGGACCAGCCGTTCGCGCACCACGCACTGGGCCTGGTGCACCGGGAGCGGGGGGACGTCGTGGAGGCCGAGGCCATGTTCCACGAGGAGGTCAAGCGCTTCCCCGGCGCCGTGGAGGCGAGGCGCATGCTCGTGGAGCTGTACGCCGAGCAGCGGCGCTACGACGAGCAGCTGGAGCAGCTGGAGGTGATCGCCACGCTGGAGCTGCCCAGCGTGCTGACCATGCACTCGCGGGCCCAGTGCCTGTTCAACCTGCGGCGGTTCGACGAGGCGCGGACCGCGGTGGACGAATGCCGTGCGGCGGCGACCGGGTACCCGGCGTGCGCCATGCTCGAGGCCAACGTGCTCAAGAAGCTGGGGCTGGACGCGGAGGCCGAGCAGGCGTTCCAGCGGGCGGTGGAGCTGGCCGAGGGGAGGGCGGGGGGGAGGCGGGTGGACTAGTCCGTGATCGTGCCGGTCATGGCCACGTTCACCGCCTGCAGGGGGTAGACCGAGGCGTCGTCGTGGGCCAGCTCCAGCAGCGGGTCGCCCGCGGCGGTGTCGATCCGGATCAGGTATCCGCCGATGGTGCCGTCCACGCACTCACTGGTGGCGTAGGTGTTCTCGTACACCACCACCTGGTACGCGCCCGCGGCCGCGTTCACCAGCTCGTACGACGGGCAGGCGAAGGTGGGCGGCGGGAAGGTGCAGTCGAAGTTGTCGTCGGCCATGGCCGCGTAGCAGCCGTCCGGGTCGTTGAGGTGGAAGGTGGGGTCGAAGGTGGTGGCGGAGTCGACCGTGTCCACGGTGATCGCGTAGTCCTCGCCCTCCACCGCCACGAACGTCCACACGTCGACCGCGCTGGCATCGCACATGACCTCCTCGGTCATCTCGTAGTCGCCGGCGAACGAGGTCTCGGCGTAGGACCAGTCGCCGATTCCGCAGTCGTTCAGGTACGCATAGGAGTAGTCACCCAGGGCCTCGAACGACATCGTCCACTCGATGTCGTTGCCGGTACGGGTGAAGGTGGTGTCCGAGGTGGAGCCGTCCCAGTGCAGGGTGGCGAAGTAGGGCCCCACGTAGTAGCCGCCGCCGTAGGACGAGTAGTCGATGGATACGCCCGAGCGGAACAGGTTGTCGTAGCTGCCGTAGTAGGACGAGTACGTGTCCCAGTGGATCATCAGCCACGGGATGTACACGCCGCCGTCGTAGTACCAGGTGAAGTAGTCGATCTGCTCGCAGTCCTCGGTGCTCTGGTCGTCGGCCAGGGTCGCCTCGATGTCGAACGAGAAGTCGCAGCCGTCGCAATAGCCCGTGTACTTGGTGCCGACCAGGTCCACGGTCATGTCGCAGGCGGGCACGCCGTCGAGGGAGTCGGTGTAGAACACGGTGGACTCCATAAAATAAAAAAAGCCGGACGTGTCGTCGTCGCCGACCGTGTCGTCGTCGTCGTCCGTGGAGGTGTCGTCGTCGTCGTCGGTGGCGGACGAGTCGTCGTCGTCGTCGTCGTCGTCGTCGGCCGTGGGGCAGCCCAGGAACAGGACGAGCGACGTGCCGAGCAGCAGGGTGTACAGCAGGCGGAGAGTGGTGCTCACGGTGGACCTCTTTCGTTGGATTCGGCGACAGCATGCCGCGCTGATCCCGCGGGCGCAAGGGCCCTCTCAGGGCCCGTGCAAAGAACCTGCACCACCGGCGGGGCTGGTACCATGGTGGCCAGCCATGATCCGCGCGCTGTCCTGCCTGTGCCTGCTGCTGCTCTGCCCGGGGTGCCCGGGGGGGTGGCAGATCGGCGTGCCGGACGGTTCGGCTGGCGATGACGACACCACCGGCGGTGGAGGCGACGACGACCTCGCCGACGACGATGGAGCGCCGCTCGAGCACGTGCCCGGCGCCGAGGTCCCCGGGCTGCCGCCCCTCTGCCACGTGGAGCTGGAGTGCGCTCGTACCGTGGTCGACGATCCCAAGGTGCCGTGCGAGCTGCTCGTGACCGAGGCCGACGGCACGGTGCTGTACGACGGCTGGGCCGGGGTGGAGATCCGCGGGCGCTCGTCCTCCGGCTTCCCCAAGCCCCACTACAGCGTGGAGTTGTGGGAGGGCGGGCGCGAGCTGATCCCCGCGGGGGAGAACTGGCGCTACAGGGACTCGGGCGGGCCATCCCCACCGGACTGGACGTCGACCACGTACGACGACTCGGGCTGGTCCTCGGGGTGGGCCCCCCTGGGCTACGGCGGCTACGAGGCCACCACGATCTCCTACGGCGGCGATCCCTCCCACCGGCACATCACCACCTGGTTCCGCCGCCGCTTCGACGTGACCGACGCGAGCCTCGCCGGTCCGCTCACGATCCAGCTGCGCCGCGACGACGGCGCCGTGGTGTACCTCAACGGCAGCGAGGTGATGCGGTCGAACATGCCCGGGGGCGCCGTGGCCGCCGACACCGTGGCGCACGCCGACATCACCGGCACGTACGAGACCAAGTACGTGTCCACCACCTTCGACCCCGACGCCCTGGTCACCGGCAGTAACGTCGTCGCCGTGGAGCTGCACCAGCGCTCGGCCAGCAGCGACGATCTGCTGTTCGACCTGTGGCTGGGCGACGTGGGTGAGGAGGTGTCGTTCGACTTCTTCGGCATGGGCGGGGACGCGGACTGGATCCTCAACGGCAACTACGCGGACCGGGCCCTGTTCCGCAACCAGCTGTCGTACGACCTGTTCCGCTCCTGGGGCGGCCCGGAGAACTACGCCACCGAGACCGTGCTGTGCGAGCTGACCCGCGACGGCGAGTGGCTGGGCGTGTTCACCCTGGGCGAGCGGGTCAAGCGGGACGACGACCGGGTGGACATCGCCGAGGACCCGGACGACCTGGGCCGCTCGTTCATCGTCAAGAGCGACGACGGCGGCGGCTGCATCGCCGCGGCGTCATCCACGTACGGTGAGTGGTGCCTCGTGTACCCACGGCCCGAACACGTCTCCGACCTGGCGTTGACCGGGATCCGTTCGCACCTGCAGTCGTTCGAGAACGCCGCCCTGTCCGCCGATCCGGGAAACCCCCACGACGGGCTGTTCACCTGGGTCGACCTCGACAGCGCCGTGGACTGGGTGCTGATCCAGGAGCTGAGCAAGAACAACGACGCGTACTTCCTCAGCATCTACCTGTGGAAGGACGTGGACGGGCCGATGGTCCTCCTCCCCTGGGACCACGACCTGGCCTGGGGTGGGTACCCGGTGAACAACTGCGGCTCGGCGGACTGGGTGGCCTACCGCGCGCCCCTGATCGCGGCCATGGCCTCGGTGCCCGAATTCCGCGAGCGTCTGGCCGAGCGGTGGTGGGAGCTGCGCGGCGGGCCGCTCGCCGAGGAGGCGCTGCTGGCCCGCATCGACAGTTACCGCGAGGTGATCGGCGACGCGGCCTACGACAACTTCGAGGTCTGGCCGATGGACGATATCGAGTTCAGCTGGGATGGCACCAACTGGCTGTGCCCGGTGTCGAGCTACGACGCGGAGATGTCCCGGTTCGAGACCTGGATCAGCGGTCGGGTCGACTGGATGGACGCCCACATCGCCGACTACTGAGTCGGCGCCATCCCACCCCTGCCGCCAGCGCCGTCAGGGGCAGCCACCCCGCGGTCCCGGCCGGAAGCCGGGCCTGGCGGCACAGGCAGTCCGGGGGGACGTGCTCGGAGTCGTCGTCGTCGTCCGATTCCCCGCCGCCGGTGTCGTCGTCGGCCGTGTCGTCGTCGGCCGTGTCGTCGTCGTCGCCACCCATGCAGTCGTCGTCGTAGGTGTCGCTCACGCCATCACAGTCGTCGTCGACGCCGTTGCCGCAGTCCTCGTCCGCGTCGGGGTGGATCCCGGGATCGTTGTCGTTGCAGTCCGTGCCGTACGCGCCGCCTTCGTGCCCGTCACCGTCGAGGTCGGTCAGGTCGTAGCCGTCGCAGTCCTGGTCGACGCCGTCGTACGGGATCTCGGGCGCGCCGGGGTACACGCTGGCGTTGTAGTCGTCGCAGTCGTCCCCACCGCAGGCGCTGTAGCCGTCGTGGTCGTAGTCGATGTCCTCGTCCACGAGACCGTCGCAGTCGTTGTCCGCACCGTCGCAGAGCTCGGCGGCGCCAGGATGGGTGCTCGTGTCGAAGTCGTCGCAGTCCCCCTGACAGAGGTTGTAGCCGTCCATGTCCACATCCGCGAACTCGTCGGTGACCGGGTCGCAGTCGTCGTCCACGTTTCCGTTGCAGATCTCGGGGAGGCCCGGCGCCACGCTCGCGTCGGTGTCGTCGCAATCGCCACCGCATTCGGAGAACCCGTCGCCGTCGTCGTCCACCTCGGTCAGGGCCAGGTCGTCGAGGCAGTCCGAGTCCACGCCGTCGTCGCAGGTCTCGGGTGCGCCCGGAAAGACGCTGGGATCGCTGTCGTTGCAGTCCTGGGGCCAGTCGTAGCCGTCGCCGTCCATGTCCTGGGCCGCGGCTGGCGTGGTCAACAGCAGGCAGAGCAGTCCGCAGGCGAGGTGGAGTCCGGTCTGGGGCATGGTGTCCTCCCGTATGGGCGGGATCGTACTACGGCGGCGCCAGCAGGCGAACGGATCCGTGGTGGGCCAGTAGCCTCCAGCCCCGCTCCTGAAGCGCCTCGACCACCTCGGGCTCGCGGGTCACGACCACGTCCACCTCCCAGCGCTGGAGCACGCCCTCCCAGTCGCCGTGCAGGTGCTCCACCGCGTTGGCCTCCTGCAGCACGCCCAGCGGGTAGCAGTCGTTGCGCGTGTCCCAGAACACCGGCCTGCCGTGCAGGCCCAGCCAGCCGCCGAGCTGGAAGTCGTGCCACGGCCGGGCGTCGCCGGGGATCTGCTCGACGATCGCGGTCGGGTAGCGCTGCTCGTCCAGGTCCACCGGCAGGGCGAACACGGCGGCCAGGACCCAGGCCTCGGCGAACAGGGGCCACGGCGCGCGGATCGGGGCGCGTGGCAGGCGGTCGGCCAGACCCCGGGCCACGTGGGGCAGCATGGCCACGGCCACCAGGTCGAAGAACCGCTGGTGGCGTAGCGCCAGCCCGGTCACCACCACCCACAGGACCACCGCCCGCCACCGTCGTTGCCGCAGGACCAGCCAGCCGGCGAGCGCCGCGCAGGCGATCCGGACCAGGGCCATCGCGTGGGTCATGGACGGGGGTTGCCACTCGGGGATGTCGTGGATGAACGCCTCGGCTCCACCGGTGGGGCCGTAGTGCGCCAGCAGGCCGTACACCGCCGGTCCGCTGGGGTTGAGCAGCGTGAGTGAGGCCCCGGCGAGCCCGTAGCGCCAGTCGGCCAGCAGCAGCACCAGCACGCCGATGGGGAACGAGCCGTGCACGCTCGCCCACAGCCAGACCACGGCCGTGGCCGCGACCAGCCGCCAGCGCCCAGGGTTGCCGAAGGTCAGCGCCACCACCGCGGCCAGCATCAGGTTGGCCCAGGTCAGCGCCCGCTCGGTGGTGCCGAAGTGCAGCAGGGCCGCGCACCACAGCAGGGCCAGCAGCGTGGCCCAGGCGCTGTTGCGGCGGTGGGCCAGCACGCACAGCAGGATCCCGGCCAGTCCGACCACCACGATCCGGACCGCGCCCACGTGGTCCAGGCCGGCCGCCGCGTACACCAGCGCGACCAGCGGCTCGTGGGGGATCCAGGGGTGCTCCGGGGCGGTGAAGGACAGGGTGTTGGCCCGGGGGAAGTGGCCGTCCAGCATCTGCTCCCCGGCCCAGACCTGCCAGAACACGTCCGGATCGTGCACCGGCTCGTACAGGGCGTCGGCCAGGTGGACCCACAGCACGGCAGCGGCTGCAGCGGCGCCGAGCCAGGGGAGGAGGGTGCGCGCCCGGGAGGGCGGCGTGGGGAGAGCGCCATCGTGCACGGTCTACCAGCCTAACGCACGGGCCGGTCGCGGGTCCGGCTCAGCCGTGTGGGGGGAACTCCGCGGTGGCGCGCGCGTCCTCCAGCGCGCAGCGGCTGCGCACGAACCGCTCCACGTCCTCGATGCCGATGGACGCCAGGTCGAAGGCGATGCCCATGCCTGCCACCGAGGTGTCACCCGGGGCGAGCCGGACCACCGTGGCGATGGCGCGCACCGTGCGGATCTCGTCGTCCACGGGCAGGTCGAAGTGCATGTAGATCCGGTGGCCTGCCTCCACGGGCCGGTCGGTCTCCACCACGAAGCAGCCGGACGCGCTGAGGTCGGACAGGTATCCGCGGGCGCGGGGCGGGTCGGTGGTGCCCCAGCGCAGGGGGACGCCCACGTGCACGCGGCGCGCCCTGCGGCGATCCGCGCCGGCGGAGGGAGATGCGTGGTCGGCCAGCATCTGGCGAATCCACGCGCTCCAGGCGCGGTAGCCGAGCGGGACGTCGGTGAAGCGCACGGCGAACCCGGTGGGGAGCCCCGGACGAGCGCCCCGTCGCGGGTCCTGCTCGCGCACCACCAGCGCCTCGATGGTCACTGGCTGCACGCGGCCACCGTGGGAGAGGGCCACCTCGAGCTGCACGGTGACCCCGGGCGCCAGGCGCCGGGGGGTCTGCACGAAGCTGGAGCCAAGGGAGACGTCCGTGGTGTAGGCGGTGAACCCGCCACCCTCGTGGATGGCGCGCAAGCGAAGCGTGACGGGCAGGCGCGGGTAGGCCCTGCGGTCGTGGTCCAGTGCGTGTGCCGGCACGTTCCCCTTCGTGCTCCCTCGACGATCATCGTCTCCGACCGGCGGGCCGAACGCAAGGCAGGGGATCAGGTGGGCAGCCGGTATCGCCGGCGGAGCCGGGGGGCGCGGAAGACCAGCGCCGACCCCGCGGTGATCGCCGTGACCGTGCCCAGGATCAGGACCATACGCAGCCAGAGTTCGCCGATCTCGATCCGTTGCATGGCCAGCAGGGCCGTGGTCCGGGCCCACTCCAGGGCGCCCAGGACGAGGACCACCTGTACGGCTCGGGCGGCCCAGGCCCGCGGGACCAGCAGCAGCGCAGGCACCGCCAGCGCCGCGGCCACGAGGACCAGGTGGCCGTATCGCAGGAAGTGGGCGGCGAGCAGCAGACAGCTCAGCCCGACGGGCAGGAGGTACAGGAAGCTCACGTTGGACTCCATGGCCTGTCTAGGGCCCGCGCGAGGCGGTGAGAACCCCTCAGAACGGGAAGAAGACCGGCACCAGCCACACCATCAGGACCAGCAGCACCAGGGTCAGGGGGGTGCCCACGCGCAGGTAGTCGATCACCTTGTAGCCGCCCGCGCCCATCACCAGCAGGTTGGCCTTGTGGCTGAACGGCGTCATGAACGCCGCGGACGCGGCCAGGGCCACGCCCATCATCACCGAGTGCGTGCTCATGCCCATCTGCTCGGCCGCGGGCAGCACCACCGGCGCCATCAGCACGACCGCGGGCGCGCCGTCGAGACACTGGCTGAGCACGCTGGCCAGGACGACGAACCCCCCCAGCACGCCGTAGGGCCCCAGTGGACCGGCGGCCGAGGTCACCGTGTCCGACAGCAGCGCGGCCGCGCCGGTGCGCTCGATGGCCACGCCGACGGGGAGGATGGCGGCGACCAGGAACACGGCCTTCCACTCCACCCCGCGGTAGGCCTCCTCCATGGTGATCGCGCCGAACAGGGCCACCGCGGTGGCCGCTGTGAATGCGGCCACGTGGATCGGCATCCAGCCGGACACGACCATGCCGACCATCAGCGCCAGCGCGCCAATCGCCACCGGCGCCTTGCGGGTACGCCGCGCCTCCTGGGCCGCGGGCGTGAGCACCACCCAGTCGGGGTGCTGAGCCAGCGCGCGGATCCGGGTCCAGCTGCCCTGCACGAGCAGGGCGTCCCCCTCGCGGATGCGCTGGGTGCCCAGGGCGGTCTGGGTCGCCCGCCCCTTGCTCCAGATGGCCAGCACCTGCAGGCCGAACCTGGCGCGGAACTCGAGCTGGGCCAGGGTCTGGCCGGTGGCGTGGGAGCGAGGCGACGGCGTCACCTCGACCATGCCTGCGTCGTCGGTCTCCATGTCTCCCTGGGGCACCTCCTGCTGGAGCTGCACGTCACCCAGGGCCAGCAGGTTGCGGATCGGCTCGGACTCGCCGGTGACCAGCAGCTGGTCGCCGGCCCGGATACGCTGTCGCGGCAGCACCGGCAGCATGGTGTAGCCCTCGCGCACGATGCCCACGATCGTCAGACCGGTGCGCTCGCCGATCCGGCTGTCGCGGATGCTGCGGTCGACCAGGGACGAGCGGGCGTGGATGCGCAGCAGGAACAGGTGCTCCTCCAGATCCGGGATGCGGCGCGGATCGCAGGGCGTGACCTCGAGGACCTCGGGCAGGCCGGCGCCGTCGAGCTGACCCGGACTGCACAGCGCGATCAGCTGGTCGCCGGGTTCCAGGGTCACCGCGGCGACATCACCGTCGAGCAACGCACCGTCGCGCCGTACGCCGACCACCACCGCGTGGTACCGCTCGCGGAACTGCGCCTCCCGGAGGCTGCTGCCTTCCAGGGGCGAGCCGGGGGTGATCGTGGCGCTGAGGCAACGGACGTTGCGCAGCGCGCGGGCCAACTGGTGGGGATCCGCGTCGTGCAGTTCGACACCCTGCAGCTTGAACAGCCCGCGCAGCTTCTCGAACGGTCCCTCCACCAGCAGGGTGTCGTGACCGCGCAGCAGCGTGCTGGCGGGCGGCGCCGGGATACGCTCGTCTCCGCGCACGATGCCGACCACCTGCACCCCTGCGGTCGCGCCGAGGTCCGAGGCGGCCAGGGTCTGGCCGTCCAGGCGTGAGCCCGGGGGGATGCGGATGCTGAACAGGGACTCGTCCAGGTGATACACCTGGGCCAGGTCCTCGCCCCGCTGCGCGCTGTCGGCGATGGTCCGCTTGGGCAGCAGCCAGCGGCCGACGGTGATCATGTACAGGATGCCCACCCCCAGCAGGAGGGCTCCGACAGGCGTGAATGCGAACAGCGAGAATGGTTCCAGGTCGCGCTCTCGCAGTAGGTCGGCGGCCAGGATGTTGGGCGGGGTGCCGACCAGGGTGGTGGTGCCCCCCAGGATCGCGCCGAACGACAGGGGGATGAACAGCCGCGACGGCGCGATGCCGGTCTTGCGCGCGATGCTGGCCACGGCCGGCAACAGCACGGCCACGGCCGCGATGTTGTTCATGAACGCCGACAGCACACCGGCCACCAGCATGATCGCCACCACGAGCAGCGTCTCGCGGTCGCCGATCACCCGGTGCACGCGGCTGGCGATGGCGTCGGCCACACCCGTGTGCAGCAGCGCCGTGCTGACGAAGAAGATCGACAGCATGGTGATGACCGCGGGCGAGGCGAAGCCGGCGAATGCCTCGCTGGGCTGCACGTAGCCGAACAGCACGAGGAACACCAGGCCCAGGAACGCGGTCAGCTCCACGGGCAGCTTCTCGGTGAAGAACAGCACGGCCATGCCCAGCAGCACGACCAGCAGCAGCGTCATCTCGAAGGTCACTGTAAATCCACCCGCGAGGTAGATTATAGGCGGTTCGAAGAAAAAGGGACGCTCATAAGTTCATAAGTTCTCGCTCGGAACTCATGAACTCATGAGCGTCCCTTTTCCTGACCGGGGGGCGGTCAGTAGGTCCAGCCGAGGATTCCCAGCCCGATCACGTTCATCACCACGGCCAGGCCGTAGATGGAGCCGATCGCGATCAGCTTGCCGCGCAGCGTGCGCAGCCGGTCCACCAGGATCACGGCCACGTAGAAGTGGAAGTAGCCGAACAGGAAGATCAGCCACACGCCCCCGAACGAGCGGTTCCAGAACCGGTACTCCCACACGAGGTGGCCGCCGGCGTTGAGCAGGCACTCGATGAACACGCAGAACGCGGCGTAGCCGATGGCCCAGAACCAGGCCTCGGGCAGGCCCAGGATGCGCTGGTCCCGCTTCGGCGACAGGGTGTGGATGAACACGATGCCCGAGATGGCGAACATGAACATGATCTCGATGTTCCACCCCACCATGGTGCGCAGCGCGGTCGGGCCTGGCGCGGTCCAGCAGGCCGAGTGCTGGGTCAGGTGGAACACCCAGCCGTTCCAGGTCTCGTTGAGGAAGTCCATGCCGAAGAGGGTCGCGCCCGCGATCACCGCGGCCCAGTCGCCGCTGATGCGGGCCTTCTTGATCTCCACCGTGTAGATGTAGAAGACGATGGCCAGCAGGGGGATCACGTACCACTGCAGGGTGGACAGATCGCGCAGCCCCTCCAGGGCGCGTTGCGAGGCTTCGGTGGGCATGGCTTCCCTCCAGGCGGTCGCAGCATATCACCGGCCTGCGCCCGGGAGCCGCACGCGCTAGACTAAGGTGCAGCGAGCAGGCGTGGGTGGTGGAGCGGACGTGACGAGATTTCTCCTGGTGTCGATCGGCTTCGGCTTCGTGCTCGCGGGCTGCACGGGCAACCTGACCGTGTTCCACGACAACGGCGACGACGACGTGGGCCTGGACCTCGACGACGACGACGCGGCCGACGACGACGCGACCGACGACGATGACGACGACGACGTGCCCGCCGATTGCCTGGCCCTGGAGGTCGAGTACGACTTCGAGGACGGCGACGGGGGATTCAGCCACGACGATACGGACTCGGGGTTCTCGGATCCGTGGGAGCTGGGTGAACCGGACGACCGCGAGTGCTACTCCGGGGACCGTTGCTGGGCCATCGCCCTGGACGGGGAGTACGGTGACTGCGAGGCGGGCGCGCTGCTGACGCCGGAGATCGACCTGTCTGCCTGCGCCGGCACCGGCGCGACCGTGAGCCTGACGTTCTGGCACTGGTACCAGTTCGAGGCCGGCACCATGGCCAACTACGACGGCGGCACCGTGCAGGTCTCGCCCGACGGCGGCGACTCGTGGGACGTCGCGCACCCGGATCCCGACTACCTCGGGCCGATCCAGGGCACGTACGACGAATGCGGCGACGTGGCCACGATCAACGGCATGCCCGGCTGGTCCGCGGCCATGGGCGGCGAGTCGTGGGGCCAGGTCACGGTCGAGCTCGACGACGACGTGCTGACCGACGCCTTCCGCGCCCGCTTCCTGTTCGCCTCCGACCGGGGCGTGGTCGACGAGGGCTGGTACGTCGACGACGTGGAGATCGAGGTCGACTGACGCGTCCGCGTGCTATCCTCCGCACCCGGAGGACCATGCCGTGAATCCCATCCGCCAGCTTCTTCTCCTGGGTCTTTCCCTGCTCCTGTTCGCCACCGGCTGCTTCGAGGGCGACCGCGCTGGCGAGTGCAGCGACGACGCGGACAACGACCGCGACGGCCTGTTCGACTGCGACGACCCGGGCTGTGAGGGATCGTCCGCCTGCGCGGGCGATGACGACGACGATGACGACGACGTGACCGACGACGACGACGACGTGACCGACGACGACGACGACGTGACCGACGACGACGACGACTCGGTCCCGGTGGGGGTCTGGGGCCAGGTGGCCGCGGGCCGCTACC